>JBBDWX010000036.1:0-8781 GCA_040902665.1 Dongiaceae bacterium | reverse complement strand
ATTTGGCGGCCTTGTAGCCTTCGTCGCCTTCGACGATCACGTCTTCGATGTCGCGCGAGTAAAGATCGCGGATCGACCGCTTTATCAGGTTGGCTTCTTCGTGAATGAGCGCCGGTGCGGTCGATTTCAGTGTCTGCTCGCGGATACCGTCCCACAGCCGCAACAGATAATCGCAGTCGCGGCGAATCTCGGCCTTCGTCCGCTCGCTGCCGGCGGTGCGGACGATCACCGACATGCCGTCGGGAATGCCCAGTTCTTCCAGTACCGACTTGAGACGCTTGCGGTCGGCGGGGCTGCTGATTTTGCGCGAGATGCCGCCGCCCCGGCCGGTGTTCGGCATCAGCACGCAATAGCGTCCGGCCAGCGAGAGATAGGTGGTCAGCGCCGCGCCCTTGGTGCCGCGTTCTTCCTTGGTGACCTGCACCAGCATGATCTGCCGGCGCTTGATGACTTCCTGGATCTTGTAACGGCGATGCAGCACGCGCCGATGCTGTTTCGCTTCGTCGATCTCGTCGCCACCGACCGTCTCGATTCGGGTCGGCGGCTGCTGGTCGGCCGAGGCGCCGGCCGCGTTTTCCTGTTCGACCGGCTGAGCATCGTCGGACAGGCTGTCGACGGCCTTGGCCAGAATGGGGTCGTCGTTGTCCCGCCGGAGCAGCAGAGCCGGTTCGCCGCTCAATGACTCCGCGGGGTCGCTATCGCCGGAGCCTTCTCCATCGTAGATCGGCAGTTCCGGCTCGGCGTCGCTTTCGGAGGAATCGGTATCTGGCTGCAATCCGGACAAAGCGCTGTCTTCGTCTTCGCTATCGTCGGCGTGCTCGACTTCGGCGCGGTCGCTTTCGCCATCGTCGCCGGACACCTCGTCACGCTCGTTGTCGTCATCGTCATCGTCGTTTTCGGATTCGCCGCTTTCCCGATCGCCGGCGCCCTCTTCGAGATCGTCATGGCCGTGGGAACCATGATCGCTTTCGCGGCGTTCGTCGCGATCGTGACGGTCGCTGCGGCGCTGGTTGCGGCCGCCGTTCGGCTCATCAGCCTCGTCTTCGGCGTCGGCCTGTTCGCGCAGTACTTCAGCTTCCTCGGCAATCAGCGCTTCGCGATCGGCAACCGGAATCCGATAATAGTCCGGGTGGATTTCGTTGAAGGCGAGAAAGCCATGCCGGTTTCCGCCATAGTCGACGAACGCGGCCTGGAGCGAGGGCTCCACCCGCACGACCTTCGCGAGATAGATGTTACCTTTGAGTGGCTTTTTTTGCGCCGTCTCGACGTCGAACTCTTCGAGGCGCTGGCCATCCACGACCACCACCCGGGTTTCTTCCTGGTGGGTGGCGTCGATCAGCATGTGTTTCGTCATGACAATAGGACTCCCGTGCGCGCCGAATGCGTCCTTCGCTCGCAGCGAAGGGCGGCGCGCTCTTGCATGTGAAAGCAGTCGTGGTGCCGATTTGCATCGCGGGCTGCCGTTCTCCGCGCCAACGCTCGTTAAGCGGGCGCAGTGTTGCGGGCCTGGCCATCAACCGTCTTGTACCGCCCCCTCGTGGTCGTCTCTCCCGGGGGTGGCCAGGCTGCCGTGTCGTTCCAGGCGGTTTCGAACGCGCCAACCGCGCTCCCGGCGCTCCCGGCGATGCGCAAGGCGCACGCGCTCGGAAACCTTCGGTGCCGGCGCCAAGCCTTTGGAATTCCTATGGAAAACCGGAGGTTGGACGGCTGGCTGCGGATCGAACCGAAATCGAGAATACTGGCGCACCGGGTTTTCCACAATGAAAACTTGGCTCCCGGACGGCGGGAGTTTGAGGGCTTTCCCGTTGCTGGCCACCCGCGCCAACCGTATATCTCGTGGCATGACCGGTATGGGCCACTATATGCGCCGATTCTTGCGGCCCTGCCTCTGGCTCCTGCTTTGCCTGGGACCGGCCGGCCCGGCCTGGGCGGATCCGGCTGTCTCAGGCATCCGTTTGGGCCTTCATCCCGACATGACCCGGGTGGTTCTCGATCTGAGCGAACCGCTGCCCTATCGCGTCTATCTGTTGTCCGATCCCTATCGTGTCGTGGTCGATCTTGCCGAGGTCGAATGGCGCATCGCAGCCCCGCCACCGGGCCGTGGCATCGTAACGGCATTGCGCTACGGGCTGTTCACGCCTGGCACGTCCCGGGTCGTGCTCGACCTGGCGCGCCCGGCCCTCGCGGCTCAGGTACTGCTGCTGCCGGCCGGGGCCGACAAGCCGGTGCGTCTGGTTGTCGATCTCGTGGAGACCACGCCGGCGGCATTCGAGGCGGCAAGGCTCGGCCCGCCGGATATCTCGGGGCCCGATATGGCGGCGGTTGCGGTGAGTTTCCCGATTCCGCCGCCGAAGCCGCGGCCCGAAGCGCCCGACGAACCGCCAATGATCGTGATCGATGCGGGCCATGGCGGGATCGACCCGGGCGCGCTCGGGGTCACCGGAATCTACGAAAAGGAGATCACGCTGTCGGTTGCCCAGACCCTGCGCGACCTGCTGACTGCGACCGGCCGGTACGACGTGCGGCTCACGCGAGATGGCGACAATTTCATTCGATTGCGCGACCGGATTGCAATCGCACGGGCGGCCGGTGCCGATCTCTTTCTTTCGCTACATGCCGATGCGCACGATACGACCGATTTGCGCGGCGCGTCGGTCTACACCCTTTCAGAGAACGCATCGGACGAAGAGGCCGAAGCGCTGGCCGCCAAGGAGAACAAGGCGGATCTGATCGCCGGGGTCGACCTGTCGAGCGAAAGCGAGGTGGTGACCGGCATCCTGATCGACCTGGCGCAGCGCGAGACCAAGAACCATTCGGTTCAGTTCGCCCGCCTCCTTATTGACGCAATCGGCGGGGAAGCTCACCTATTGCGTAATACACACCGGTTTGCGGGATTTGCCGTGCTCAAAGCGCCCGACGTGCCGTCGGTGCTGGTCGAACTCGGATATCTCTCGAATGCGGAGGACGAGGCGTTGTTGCGCTCGCCGGAATATCAGGCGAAGCTTGGACGGGCGATCGTCGAGGCGATAGACGCCTATTTCGGCACCAGACAAACCATGCTCCAGCCCTAGCGGAGTGGCCCCGGCGGTCGGTTCCGCCGGGCAATGCGAGGACAGAACGACGTGCGACGAATACTTGCTTACTTGTTCGCCTTTGCGGCGTTCGCGTCGGTGGCAGGCCTCGTCGGCGCCTATTTCCTTTATCAGCATCTCGCCACCGGTCTGCCGGAAGTCAACGAGCTGGCCGATTACGATCCGCCGCGCGTGACCCGCGTTCATGCCGGCGACGGACGTCTGCTGGCCGAGTTTGCGATCGAGAATCGCGTTTTCGTGCCGATCGAAGTCATTCCGGAACACATCCGCGATGCGTTTCTTTCTGCTGAAGACAAGACTTTCTACGAACATTGGGGCATCGATCTGCCCGGCATCGTGCGGGCAGCCATCACCAATCTGCAGGCGATGGGCACCGACCGGCGGCCGGTCGGTGCCTCGACGATCACCCAGCAGGTCGCGAAGAACTTTCTTCTGACCAATGAAGTATCGATCGAGCGCAAGCTCAAGGAAATGATTCTTGCGACCCGCATCGAGCAGGCGTTCGAGAAGGACCGCATCTTCGAACTCTATCTGAACGAAATCTACCTCGGCTTCGGTTCTTACGGCGTCGCATCTGCGGCGCTCAATTATTTCAACAAGTCGCTCGACGAATTGACGATCAGCGAAGCGGCGTTCCTCGCCGCGCTGCCGAAGGCGCCCAACAATTACGATCCGGTGCGCAAACCCGAGGCCGCGCACGACCGGCGCGACTGGGTGCTGGCGCGGATGCTCGAGGACGGCAAAATCACGCGCGAGGAATACGATGCCGCGCGGGCCGAAACCTTGACGCCCGTTCGCCGCGGAACACTCGAAGCGGTGACCGCCGATTATTTTGCCGAGGAAGTTCGCCGCGAACTGGCTGCGCGCTTTGGCGAAGACGCTCTCTATAAGGGGGGCCTCTCGGTACGAACATCGCTCGATCCCGAGCTGCAGGAGATCGCGACCCGCGTGCTGCACGAGGGGCTGGTCGAATACGATCGCCGGCACGGTTGGCGGGGGCCACTGGGCCATGTCGACCTTGATGCCGACTGGGCAGCGCAGCTCGCTGCCCTGCCGCCGGACACCGATATCTGGCGCTGGGAGCGTGCCGTCGTGCTCGGCTTCGATGGCGGCGCGACCCTGATCGGTTTCGCCGACGGGCACGAGGCCCGGATTCCGTTCGCCGAGGTCGAATGGGCTCGGCCCAATCTCGAGGAACAGACGGTGGGTCCCGCGCCATCCAAGCCCGAAGATGTGCTCGCGATCGGCGACCTGGTGGCGGTCGAGGCCCTGCCGGTTGAAGAAGAGGCTGCGGCAGAAGAAGCAGACGTGGACGATGCGGTCGACGAAACGACGGCTGTTGCGACCGATGACGGCGAAGACGCAGCCGGGTCGGATGGAGCAGTCGATATCGCCGACGCCTTGAAAGCGGAGCCGGTCGTGCGCGCCGAATTGTATGGGTTGCGGCAGGTGCCGGAAGTGTCGGGCGCCCTTGTCGCAATGGACCCGTATACCGGCCGCGTGCTCGCGCTCTCCGGGGGATGGAGCTATCAGACTTCGGAGTTCAATCGCGCGACGCAGGCGCTGCGCCAGCCCGGTTCGGCCTTCAAACCGTTCGTTTATCTCGCGGCGCTCGAAAACGGCTATACGCCTTCGACAATTATTCTCGATGCGCCGATCGTGATCGATCAGGGGCCCGGCCTGCCGCTTTGGAAGCCGGAGAACTATTCGCAGCAGTTCTACGGGCCGAGCACGATGCGGCTTGGCATCGAAAAGTCGCGCAACCTGATGACGGTGCGCCTTGCACAGGCAGTCGGCATGTACCGGGTGAAGGAACTCGTCGAACGGTTCGATGTCGTCACCAATATGATGCCGGTGCTGTCGATGGCGCTCGGTGCCGGCGAAACCACGCCGCTGCGGCTGACAACCGGCTATGCGATGTTCGTCAATGGCGGCAAGCGCATCGAGGCGAGTTTCATCGATCGGGTGCAGGATCGCCGCGGTGTCACCATCTTCGAACAGGATGTGCGCCTCTGCGAAGGCTGCCTCGCGGAGACGTGGGACGGCGGTCTGCCGCCGGAACTGCCGGATACACGCGAAACGGTGACCGACCCCGGCAGCGCGTATCAAATGGTTTCCTTGCTGGAGGGTGTGGTGCAGCGCGGCACCGGCGCGCGTGTTGCCAGCGTTGGCAAGCCGCTTGCGGGAAAGACCGGCACCACCAATGAATCGTTCGACGCTTGGTTCGTCGGCTTTACGCCCGATCTTGCGGTCGGTGTCTATGTAGGGTTCGACCAGCCGCAGACGCTCGGTGCCAAAGAACAGGGTGCCAGCGCGGCGGCACCCATCTTTACCGCCTTCATGACGGATGCTTTGGCCAATGCGCCGGCGATCCCGTTCCGTATTCCACCGGGTATCAAGCTGGTGCGGGTCAATGCCGAAACGGGCCAGCGTGCGCAGGGTGGCGACCAGAAGGTGATCTTCGAAGCGTTCAAGGAAGGCACCGAGCCGACCGGCGACATGGTCTTCATCGAAGGTGTCGGGGTGCCGATGGAAGGCAGCGGCGATATCGGCCTTGGCATCGGCGCGCCCACGGGAAGCTCGCCATCGACCTCCGGCGGAACCGGCGGGCTCTATTGATCGGCCGGTTACTGGTCGGGCGCGCGCAAACCCGGGATTGACGGGCGGGCCGCGAACTTCCTAAGAAGCCCGCCGGCGCCATCCAATCGAAAGGACCCATCATGCGGGCCGAAATCCAGGCGGTTGCGGACGAGATCGGGTCCTCGTCGGCGCTGCTGAGGAGGCATCTTTGACTGGGATCGCGCGCTCGAACGGCTCGAGGTTCTGAACCGCGAGTCAGAGAACCCCGAGCTATGGAACGATTCCACCCGGGCCCAGGCGGTGATGCGCGAGCGCCAGCATCTCACCGCCGCCATCGACCAGGTGAAACGTCTGGAAGGCGGGCTCGAAGATGCCCTGACACTCATAGAACTCGGCGAAGTCGAAGGTGATGCCGCCAGCGTCGCCGAGGGCGAGGCGCAGCTCAAGGCGCTGAAGGCACATGCCGCCAAGGCCGAACTCGAGACGCTGCTCTCCGGTGAAGCCGATGCGAACGACGCCTATCTCGAGGTGAATGCCGGTGCCGGCGGTACCGAGGCGCAGGACTGGGCCGAAATGCTGTTGCGCATGTATGCGCGCTGGGCCGAGGCGCACGGTTACAAGGTCGAGTGGCTGGAAGAGAGCCCCGGCGAGGAAGCCGGCCTGAAATCGGCAAGCATCAAGGTCGTCGGTCACAATGCCTATGGCTGGCTCAAGACGGAGAGCGGCGTCCATCGCCTGGTGCGCATCTCGCCCTACGATTCCAATGCGCGGCGGCATACGAGCTTTGCATCGGTCTGGGTCTATCCGGTGATCGACGACAGCATCGAAATCGAGATTCGCGACGCCGATCTTCATATCGATACGCTGCGTTCGGGTGGCGCCGGCGGCCAGCATGTCAACAAGACCGAGAGTGCGGTGCGCATCACCCATATCCCGACCGGCATCGTGGTCAAATGCCAGGCGGACCGCTCGCAGCATCGAAACCGGGCGACCGCAATGGCGATGCTCAAGGCGCGCATGTACGAGCGCGAATTGCAAATTCGCGAACAGGCGGCGGCTGTTACGGAGGCGGGCAAGAGCGATATCGGCTGGGGCCACCAGATTCGCTCTTATGTGCTGCAGCCCTATCAGATGGTGAAAGATTTGCGCACCGGCGTTGAAACCTCCGACACGCAAAGCGTACTCAACGGCGATCTCGACGCTTTCATGGCAGCCTCGCTCGCCCAGCGTGTCGGAGTCGCCGGCGAAGAAGCGAAGGCCTAAATGCCGGCCGTGCGGCTCTACGGGCTGGCGGACAGTGTCTATGTGCGGATCGCGCGGATCGCGCTGCACGAAAAGGGCGTCGATTACACACTCGAGCCGACCGACGTGTTCGATCCCGCGACGCTCGACCCGCGTTATGCGGCGTTGCATCCCTTCCGGCGTATTCCGGCACTCGATCATGACGGGTTCCGGCTCTACGAGACGAGTGCGATCGCGCGCTACATCGACGAGAATTTTCCCGGGCCTGCTTTGCAGCCGGCCGATCCGCGCGAGCGGGCGCGGATGAACCAGATCGTTTCGGTGGTCGATTCCTATGCCTATCCGGCGCTGATCCGGCAGCTTGTCGTCGAGCGGCTGTTCGCCGGCGAGGAGGGTCGCACCGCCAGTTCAGCAACCGTCGAAGCCGGTTGCGAGGCCGGGCGGCGCAGTATCGATGCGATCGCCGCGCTGGCCGATGGGCCTTATCTGACCGGCGGCATGTTCACGCTGGCCGATATCTGGTTCGCGCCGATCGTCGCTTATACGCGGCTGACAAAGGAGGGCGCGGCCATGCTTGCCGACACCCCGCTTCTGACGCGCTGGTGGGAAAAGGTCCAGGTACGGCCAAGTGTGGTCGCGACGCGTTACCCGAAGGAGGGGTAGGCGCCTCGCTTCACCCCACGCTTTGCAGTTCGAGTGGAATGGTCGAGAGGAACGGCGCGCCGGTCTTGCGGTAGACGCAGGTATCGACCAGCCAGGTGTTGAACATGCTTTCGTAGTTCGTGACCATGTTTTCCTCGAACACGCGGTCAAGCAGGGCAGGGTCTTCGTCGCGGATGTTGAAATAGAACTCGCCGACCCAGTCCGGCGGCAGCGACAGGCCGAGCTCGTAGCCGAGGCCCCAGCCCGGCTCGCCCCACAGTCCGACATCCTCGTAGTAGCGGCGCATGATCGCTGCGACCTCGCGCACTGTCATGCCCGCCTTGACCTCTTTGGCGAACACCTCGAAGGCGCCGGCCGCGCGATGGACCTGGTCGACCATCGCTTTCGGCGGTTCGCCGACGAAATAGCCGCGCTGCACATTGCCGTGATAGCGGTAATGCACGCCGGCGATGTCGATCTTGAGGAACTCGCCGGCGCGGATTTTGCGTCGGCCCATCATCGCGTGGCCGGCGGCCACCGCGCGTCCGTCGCGCACCGGCGCCGAGGTGAAGGAATGGACGAGCGCCGGCGATTCGCTGCCGGCTTTCATCATGGCGCGCAGCGTTTCGCCGTAGATTTCGAGCTCGCTCATGCCCGGCTTTGCCAGTTCCATGACGGCGCGATGGCCAATATCGGCATACGCGACCGCCTTCTCGATGCAGGCGATTTCGGCCGGCGATTTGACGCGCCGTGCGCGGCGCACCAGGGCGCTCGCATCGACCACGCGGCAGCGTTCGGCGAGGAACGCACCTTCGAACATTGTCGAGATCGCGCGGTTCGGAATATAGCCCCAATGCTCGAGCCCGACCGTGCCGCCGAGCCAGCCTTTGGATTTCAGTTCGGCCATGATGAAAGCGAGATTGGGTACGCCGTCGCGCGAAGGGAAATAGCGGTTGTCGGTCGAGACCGAGGTCTTCTCGAGCACCGGCCGTTCGGTCGGATTGTCGAAATGGATGAACTCGTCGCGATTGACATGGATGGCGGTGCCGTAGAGTTGCGGATAGCGCATCGGGCTGTTCGCCTTGTACCAGCTCGCGATGAACCCGTGCGCCCAGGCGACATTGTCCGGCACGGTGATGTAGAGCAGATCGATCCTCGCCTCGGCCATCAGCGCCCGCAGCTTCTTCAGCCGCGCCTCGTACTCGGCACGCGGGAAGGCAACGTC
>JBBDWX010000035.1:0-8792 GCA_040902665.1 Dongiaceae bacterium | reverse complement strand
GATGCGTTCGAGGGCGGCGTCGGCGTCAACGCCCTGACCAGCGCCGAACCGGGTCCGCCGCGCGGCGGCGCCGTCTTTCACGACACGGCGGTCTGGGTCCGCACGGCGTGACGCCGGCACCCTCGGCTTTGCGCCAGAAGCCGTTGCGGCGCCGACCGCATGTCATCGTGCTCGGCAACGAAAAGGGCGGCTCGGGCAAATCGACGACGACCATGCATGTGGTCGTCGCCTTGCTGCGCGAGGGATGGCGGGTCGGATGCCTCGATCTCGATGCGCGCCAGGGCACACTCTCGCGCTATCTCGAGAACCGCAATGCGACGGCAGCGGAACTCGATCTGCCGATGCCAATGCATCGCCGCCTTGCGCGTAGCGTCGCGGACTCTGCCCTGAAGGCCCGCGCCGAGGAAGCCGATCGGTTTGTTGCCGTGATGGCGGAACTTGCCGACAACGATTTCGTGGTGATCGATACGCCCGGCAGCGACAGCCATCTGTCGCGGCTCGGCCATGCGCGCGCGGATACGCTGGTAACGCCACTCAACGACAGCCTGCTGGATCTCGATCTGCTGGCGCGCTTCGATGCCGAAGGCAAAAAGATCCTGGGTCCCTCGATTTATGCGGAAATGGTCTGGGAGCAGAAGAAGGCACGCGCGCTCGCCGACGGCGGTTCGATCGACTGGATCGTGATGCGCAACCGCCTCTCCCATCTCGATGCTAGGAACAAGCGGCGCATCGGCAAGCTGCTGGACGAGTTGTCGAAGCGGATCGGGTTTCGCCTGGCGCCCGGCTTCTCCGAAAGGGTCATTTTCCGCGAGTTGTTTGCCCGCGGCCTGACCCTGTTCGATCTGCGGCAGAAGGGAACGGGCGTCTCGCTGACCCTCTCGCATCTGGCGGCCCGGCAGGAGGTGCGCGGGCTGCTCGAGGCGATCGGCCTGCCGGAGGCCGAAGGGAAACCGGTCGGCGGGGTGGAACCCACCCACCGAAGCGCCCAGATTAGGGGTTGATCCCGGCATCGCGCCGGGGTGCGGAGGTTCGATGGCCAGAACGGGCGGCAAGGTTCCCACGAAAGCGGGCGAGGGCAGCGTAACGGCCTTTCTCGAAAAGCTCGCGACAACGCCGGCGCCGGCGACCGGCGGCCGTCGCGGGCGGCTGATCTTCGCCATGGATGCGACCGCCAGCCGTCAGCCGCGCTGGGACAGCGCGAGCCATATTCAGAGCCAGATGTTCGTCGAGACGGCGCAGCTTGGCGGGCTGGATATCCAGCTCGTCTTTTATCGCGGCTTCGGCGAGTTCCACGCGGCCCCCTGGCATCACACCGCCGATGCGCTGCTCGCCGAAATGCGCCAGGTCTTTTGCGTCGGCGGTCGCACGCAAATCGGCAAGGTGCTGCGCCATGCGCGCGATCAGGCAAAGAAGGGCAAGGTCGACGCGCTGGTCTTCGTCGGCGATTGCATGGAAGAAGACGTCGACGCGCTCTGCCATACCGCCGGCGAACTCGGCCTTATGGGCGTGCCCTGTTTCATTTTCCACGAAGGCGGCGAGCCGAATGCCGCGATGGCCTTCAAGCAGATCGCGCATCTGACGCGCGGGGCCTATTGCCGTTTCGATGCCGCGAGCGCACAGCAGCTTCGCGATCTCCTGGCCGCGGTTGCGGTGTTCGCCGCGGGCGGTCGCAAGGCGCTGGCGGACTATTCGAAGAAATCCGGCCGGCCGGCGCAGTTGCTGTTGCAGCAGCTCGGGTCGAAGGGCTGATCCGGCAGTATGGCGCTCGCGTATTTCTTCATCGGGGTTCTGCTGCTGGTGCTCGTGCTGCTGGGTATGCGCGCCTTTGTCGGCGCCAATCCCGCAAAGCTCGCCGTCGGCGTCAGGTATCTGGCGATCGGCCTCGGCCTGGTCGGCCTCGTCTGGTTGGTCGCCGGCGGACGGCTCGGTCTCATCATGATGCTGGTGGCGATCGCGCTGCCACTGATCAATCGCTGGCGCGCCGCACGGCGGATGGCCGGCGCGGGCCCCTTCGGCGGTGCGCCGCGCGAGGGCCAGACCTCGGCGCTCGATACGCGCTATTTCAGCATGACGCTCGATCACGATTCCGGGGCGCTCGACGGTTCGGTGCGCGAGGGACCCTATCGCGGGCGGATGCTGTCGGACCTCGATCTGCCGGCGTTGCTCGATCTGTTGGCCGAATGTCGCAACGATCCCTCATCGGCCCAGGTGCTGGCCGCCTATCTCGATCGCGCTCACGGGCCCGACTGGCGGAGTGCCGAAGGATCCGGCGGCGGGCCGACCGGATCGGAAAGCAGCAGCGCTGCGCTGACGCACGAGGAGGCCTATCGCATCCTCGGTCTCGAACCCGGCGCGAACGAGGCCGAGATCAAGGCGGCGCATCATCGGCTGATGCTGAAGTTTCACCCCGACCAGGGCGGCTCGGCCTGGTTTGCCGCCCGGATCAACGAAGCGCGCGACCTTTTGATGGGGCGCTGACATGGAACCGTCGGCCCCTGGCGTCGGTTGCACCCCCACGCGCCACCGTGGCACAAGACGCCTGCCGATCCGCGGCGCATGGCCGCGCGATTTCTGAACTGACCATCGGTAGGCCTCGATGAAACAGCGCGTACGCAAGGCGATCTTCCCCGTCGGCGGCCTCGGCGTGCGGTTCCTGCCGGCGACCAAGGCGGTGCCCAAGGAAATGCTGCCGGTGGTCGACAAGCCGCTGCTCCAGTATGCGGTCGAGGAAGCGCGTGCGGCGGGCATCGAGGATTTCATTTTCGTGACCGGCCGCGGCAAGAGCGCAATCGAGGATCATTTCGACCGCGCGCCCGAACTCGAGCGCGAGCTGGCCGATCGGGGCAAGGAAAAGCAACGCGCCGAACTGGCGGCCCTAGATTTCGAGGCGGGCCGCATTTCCTACGTGCGCCAGCAGGAACCGCTGGGCCTCGGTCACGCCGTCTGGTGCGCGCATGCGCTGGTCGGCGACGAACCGGTCGCGGTGCTGCTGCCCGACGATCTGATCCTCGCCGAACCGGGCTGTCTCGCGCAGATGCTCGATGCACACGAACGCGCCGGCGGCAACATGATCGCGGTCATGGAAGTCGCGAAGGAACACACCAACCGCTATGGCGTGCTCTCACCCGGCAAGGAGGATGGCCGTCTCGTCGAGGTGAAGGGGCTGGTCGAGAAGCCCGATCCGGCGCGCGCGCCGTCGCGTCTTGCCGTGATCGGGCGCTACATCCTGCAGCCGCAGGTGTTTGAATTGCTGGCGCGCCATGAGCGCGGCGCGGGCAACGAAATCCAGTTGACCGATGCGCTTGCCGGCATGATCGGCGGGGCTCCGTTCCACGGCTATCGCTTCGAGGGGACGCGCTACGATTGCGGCGACAAGGCCGGATTCGTCGAAGCCAACATCGCCTATGCGCTGCGCCATCCCGAGATCGGTGCCCGGATCGCCGCGGTGCTCGGCCGCCTCTCGGTCGACTGAAAGGACGGCTGCAATGCGCATCGCCATGATCGGTGCGGGCTATGTCGGCCTCGTCTCCGGCGCCTGTTTCTCGGAATTCGGCGTCGACGTCGATTGCATCGACAATGATGCGCGCCGCATCGCCGCACTGCGCGAGGGGCGCATGCCGATCTTCGAACCCGGGCTCGAGCAGATGGTGGCCGGCAACGTGAAGGCCGGGCGGCTCGGGTTCTCGACCGATCTTGCCGTGTCTGTCGCACGGGCCGATGCGGTCTTCATTGCTGTCGGCACGCCGAGCCGGCGCGGCGACGGCCATGCCGATCTCACCTTCGTATACGACGCGGCGCGAGAGATTGCGGCGGCGCTGAACGGCTACACTGTCATCGTCACCAAGTCGACGGTCCCTGTCGGCACCGGCCGCGAGGTCGCGCGCATCGTCCGCGAGGCCCGGCCCGATGCCGAGTTCGACGTCGTATCCAATCCGGAGTTCCTGCGCGAAGGCTCCGCAATCAACGATTTCATGCGACCCGACCGGATCGTGATCGGTGCCGAAACCGATCGCGCGCGCGAAACCATGCGCGCGCTCTATCGCCCGCTCTATCTGATCGAGACGCCGATCGTGTTTACCGGGCTCGAAACCGCCGAGCTGATCAAATATGCGGCGAACAGCTTCCTTGCGACCAAGATCACATTCATCAACGAGATTGCCGATCTTTGCGAGCGGGTCGGCGCGGACGTGCACGATGTGGCGCGCGGCATGGGGCTCGACGGGCGGATCGGACGCAAGTTCCTGCATCCCGGCCCCGGCTATGGCGGTTCCTGTTTTCCCAAGGACACGCTGGCGCTGGTTCGCACCGCGCAGAAATCCGGCGCACCGCTGCGTATCGTCGAAACCGTGGTCGCGGTCAACGACGCGCGCAAGGAGGCCATGGCCGGGCGCATTGCGGATGCCTGCGGCGGAACCGTCGAAGGCAAGACGATTGGCGTGCTCGGCCTCACCTTCAAACCGAACACGGACGACATGCGCGATGCGCCCAGCCTCGCAATTCTGCCGACGCTGATCGCCCAGGGCGCGCGCATCCGCGCCTTCGATCCCGAGGGTATGAACGAGGCGCGCACCCTGCTGCCCGATCTCGAATATTGCGCCGATGCCTACGGAGCGATGGACGGCGCCGATGCGCTCGTCGTGCTGACGGAATGGAACGAGTTTCGCGCGCTCGATCTCGGGCGGATGAAATCGTCGATGCGCCGCCCGGTCGTGATCGACCTGCGCAACATCTACGATCCGGCGACGATGGCCGCCGCCGGCTTTTCCTATACCAGCCTCGGCCGCCCGCAGACGATTGCGTCGCCGGACAGAACCACAGGCGCATGACGGAGGCGCATCGTTTCGATCCGACGATCCTGCGCGAATACGATATCCGCGGCACGGTCGATGATAATCTCTCTCAGCGCGACGCGTGGGCGATCGGCCGCGCCTTCGGCACGATCCTGCGCGAAAGCGGCACGACGACAGCCTGCGTCGCGCGCGACGGTCGTGCGTCGAGCCCGCTGCTCGAAGCCGCCCTGGTCAAGGGGTTGATGGCCTGCGGCATCGAAGTCTGGCGGCTCGGACTCGGGCCGACGCCGATGCTCTATTTCGGAACGGCCACCCTCGAAGCCGGCGGCGGCATCATGGTGACCGGCTCGCATAATCCGCCCGACATGAACGGTTTCAAGTTCATGCTCGGCAGGAAGCCGTTTTTCGGCGCGGACATCCGGCGGTTGGGAACAATCGCAGGCGACGCTGCCTGGTGCGAGGAAGCGCGCGGCAAGGTCGAGATGCGCGATCTGCTGACCGACTATGTCAACCGGGTTGCGCGCGACTTCCGCCCCGGCCGCGATCTTGCGATTGCCTGGGATGCCGGCAACGGGGCGGCGGGCGAGGCGATGGCCCGCATCGTGAAACGCCTGCCCGGGCGTCACATCCTGCTCTACGAAGAGATCGACGCGACCTTTCCGAACCACCATCCCGATCCGACCGTGCCGGAAAATCTCGCCGACCTGATCGAGACGGTGCGGCGCGAAAAATGCGATGCCGGCATCGCCTTCGACGGCGACGGCGATCGGATCGGCGTGGTCGACGGCGAGGGGCGCATCCTCTGGGGCGACCAGCTCATGGTCATCCTGGCGCGCGAACTGCTCGCGCGGCGGCCGGGCGAAACCATCATCGCCGACGTGAAGGCGAGCCAGGTTCTGTTCGACGAGATCGCGCGGCTCGGCGGCAGGCCGCTGATGTGGAAGACCGGCCATTCGCTGATCAAGTCGAAGATGGCCGAGACCGGCGCACCGCTCGCCGGCGAAATGAGCGGCCATATCTTCTATGCGGACGGCTATCTCGGTTTCGACGACGCGCTCTATGCCGCGATCCGGCTCTTGTCGATCCTCGCGGCGAGCCCGACGAGTCTCGCGGCGATGCGCGCTGCGCTGCCGGCGGTCGTCAACACGCCGGAGCTGCGCATTCCCTGCGATGAGGCGCGCAAGGTTCCGGTCGTCGCCGAAGTGGCGGCCCGTCTCGCCGCATCGGGCGCCGATGTGTCCGATGTCGATGGCGTGCGGGTGCGCACCGAAGACGGCTGGTGGCTGCTGCGCGCCTCCAACACGCAGGCCGTTCTGGTGGCGCGCTGCGAGGCGCGCGACGATGCCGGGCTCGATCGGCTCAAGGCCGAACTCGCGACCCAACTCGCGGCCAGCGGCATCAACCCGCCATTCTGATTCGTTCGGCCGTTCTGGTTCGTTCGATTGAGAAATCAGGGCCGCGGCGCGCAGCGCGCCGGATCAGTTCATCGCGACGATGTCGCCCGCTTTCAGCACGATGCAGGGCTGCTCGAGGGAGCGGAGTTGTGCGCAGGCATTGTGCGCGCCCTGTTCCTCGAGCCCGATCAGCCGCGCGCGGTAGATCGTGCCGAGTTCGTTCCTGATCTCTTCGATCTGGATGCGGGCATTCTGCAACTCGCCCGCAGCGCGCTGGCTGGCATAGAGCGCGGCGCTGTGCGCGGCGGCGAACTTGCTGAACGCGCCGTCCTGCACGCCCCAGATGCCGGTGAGCGATGTCTCGGCCGGTGCCGATGGCAGCGGCGCGGCGCCGATGGCGGCGTCGATGCCGTTCAGGGTCGGGCTGCTGCCGAGATCGCCCTGACCGACCGGTTCCGCCGGTACCGGTGCCGGCAGGGCGCCGGCAGCGAGCTGCGCGATCGTGAGATCGGTCGGATTGCCCTCGGGGAGCGGTATGCTCGGCAGCGTGTAGCCGGCCGCTGCCAGGGCCATGCCCACCATATCGCTGCCCGGTTTGGGCGGCGGCGGCGGCGCCGCGGCCATCAGGATCGGGCCGGCACGGTCGAACGCGTCATCCATGATCGCTGCCATCTGGTCGTCGCGCGAGGCGGCGCTCGCACCGCCGATCACCACGCCGATCAGGCGGCGACCGTCGCGCACGGCGGAGAAGGCAAGGTTGAAACCGGAGGCGCGAATGTATCCCGTCTTCAATCCGTCGGCGCCGGCATAGCGCTGCATTAGCCGGTTATGGCTCTTGTACGTGACGCCGTTATAGCTGAACCGGGTTGCCGAAAAATAATGATAGAAACCCGGAAAATCGAACATCAGCGCGCGCGCCAGCGTCACCATGTCCGCTGCGGTCGAGACCTGCGCCTTGTTCGGCAGCCCGTGCGGGTTGCGGAAGACCGTGTTGTGCATGCCGAGCTGGCGCGCCCGTTCGGTCATCAGTCGGGCGAAATCGGCCTCATTCCCGCCCAGTTCTTCGGCTACGACCATGGCGACGTCGTTGGCCGAGCGGATGACCAGCGCATAGATCGCCTGCTCGACCGTCAGCGTCGCGCCCTTGTGCAGCGCCAGATTGGTTGCCGGCTGGGAGGCGGCAAGGGCACTCGCGGTCAGGGTCGAATCGATCGACAGCCGCCCGTTCTGCAGGGACTCGAAAAGGAGGTAGAGCGTCATCATCTTGGTGAGCGAGGCCGGATAGATCTGGGTATCGGGGCTGCGGCTGCGCAGCACCTCGCCGGTCACGGCATCGACGATGATATCGGCATAGGTCCGGGCCTGCGCTGCAGGCGTCGCCAACGGGCCGGCAACCAGGAGTGCCAGAACCGCAATGGCCAATATCCGCAACACCGTCCACGTCCCCAAAGCGGGACGGACGGTCAATCGGCAGGACCGCATGGGCTGGAGCTCCCCCCTTCGAACCGGAGATAATGTGCCGATTCGGTTACTCTATGAAAAATAACGATTCTTGTCCAGTTTCCAGATACTTCCCGAAGAAATCGACGAAGCAAGGCGAGCCTCGCTGGGCCCGGAAACCCATGATATGACTCTCTCCCCGATGACCGACCACCGCATCTTGTGGCGCCGCGCGCCGAAGTCGTCCTGCCCCGCCGCGCCGGCGCCCGGCCGATTCGCGGCCCTGATCCTGTCGCTGGTCCTGTCCGTCGGGCTGCTGGCGGGTTGCACCTATAGCGGCGATATCGACGATCCGCTGGTCCGGCGCACGCAGTGGTTCTCCTATGTCCAGGGCGAGGACATCGTCGCCACCTGTACGGCGGGCGCGCCGGACCGGCTTCGCCTCGTCTACAACGCCGACTTTCTCGAACAGGTGCGCAGCTACGAGCTGACCGCGGACGGCGCCGGCGGAGCGATCGTCGTCGTCCGCGCCGCTGCCGGCGGTGCCAGTCTCTCGAACGTCCGCCTCAACGATCTGCAGAGCGCCTGGGGCTGGCACAAGGCCGAGGCGCGGCTCGATCCCGCCGGCTATCAGGCCTTGCTGCGCGCGCTCGAGGCGGACGGCTTCTTTGAACGGCGCGACAATGCGCTGCGGCTCAATTCGCGCGACTACTACTGGCTGGCGACCGGCTGCATCGACGGCGTGGCCGAAGCCGGCGCCTGGCTGAACGGTCGCGACAATCTTTCGTCGCTCGCGTTCGGGCAGATGCTCTGGGCGCTCGACGAAGCGGAACTGCCGATCGCCCGGCCGCGCTGGGTCGATCCGGCCGACCGGCGCGACCGTCCCGGCGAGGCCGGCGACGACGTCACGATCAAGCCGTTCTGGATCACCGTGCGCGATCGCCCGACGCAGCCCTGAACGACTCAGCCCTGAACGGCTCAGCCCTGAACGGCTCAGCCCTGAACGGCTCAGCCCTGAACGGCTCAGCCCTGATCTGCCCAACCCTGATCGACCGGGCCCTGACCTGTTGCAGCGGCCGACAACCGCAGCTTCCGTGCGGTTTTTTGCCGGCCGGGTCTTTGCGGCGCCGCGAGCGATCCCATATCATGGCGGCGTGGCGACTCATTC
>JBBDWX010000034.1:0-8820 GCA_040902665.1 Dongiaceae bacterium | reverse complement strand
CGTTGACCGAGAAGGTCATGGCGAGCGTCGGCGGATCGATCGGATCGGCCGGGATCGCCTCTGTCACCGTCACATCGCAAATCGTATCGGCAACCGTTGTGTCGGCGAGGCCCGCGATCGCTACGATGTCGCCCGCCTCGGCGCTTTCAATCGGCACGCGGTCGAGCCCGCGAAATGCCAGCAGCTTGGTCAGCCGCGCTTCCTCGATCTTGCGACCGTCCGGCCGGATCGACTTGACCGCCATGTTCACGCGCGCCTGGCCGGAATGGATTCGCCCGGTCAGCACGCGCCCGACATAGGGATCGTATTCGAGCGTCGTCACCAGCATGGTGAAGGGTTCGTCGGGCCGGCGCGCCGGCGGCGGCACATGCGACACGATCAGATCGAACAGCGCATCCATGTTCTCGCGCGGATCGTTCTCGAGATCGCGCACCGCCCAGCCCTGCTTGGCCGAGGCAAAAACCATCGGAAAATCGAGCTGCAGGTCGCTGGCGCCGATCGCACCGAAAAGATCGAACACCATGTCGTGCACCAGATGCGAGCGAGCATCCGGCCGGTCCGCCTTGTTCACCACCACGATCGGCCGGAACCCGTGCGCAAGCGCTTTCATCGTAACGAACTTGGTCTGCGGCATCGGCCCTTCGGCCGCGTCGACCAGCACCAGCACGCCATCGACCATGTTCATGATGCGCTCGACCTCACCGCCGAAATCGGCATGACCGGGCGTATCGACAATATTGAGCCGCATGCCCTTCCACTGCACCGAGGTGCATTTGGCAAGAATGGTGATGCCGCGCTCGCGCTCCAGATCGTTGGAGTCCATCGCGCGTTCTGCCACCTGCTGATTGGCACGGAACGTGCCGCTCTGCCTCAGAAGCTGGTCGACGAGTGTCGTCTTGCCGTGATCGACATGGGCGATGATCGCGAGATTGCGGAGCGGAAATTCCTGGGCGGACATGATAATCGATCTTTCAGCTGAAGCGCGCCATGACCTGATCGGTGAGCGATGTCACCGGGCGCGCGCCGTAATGGGAAATGACCTCGGCCGCGGTCAGGCAGGCGATCCGGGCGCAGCTTTCGAGCTGCCGGCCGGTCGCGAGACCAAAGAGAAATCCGGCGGCGTACTGATCACCGGCGCCGGTGGTGTCGACGATATGCTCGACCGGAGCCGCCTGCACCTTGAAGGATCGTTGCGCGGAGAGAACGACCGAACCTTTTTCGCTCCGCGTCAGCACGGCAAGCGGGGTCTTCTGTTTGGTGATCTGCGCCGCCTCGTCGAAATCTTTTGTCTGCCAGAGCGCGCAGATCTCGGCTTCGTTGGCGAACAGGATATCGACATGGTTCTCGACGAGCTGTCGAAACTCGTCGCGATGACGCTCGACGCAGAATGGATCGGACAAAGTCAGTGCAACCTTGCGCTTCGCCGCATGGGCGAATTCGGCCGCCTTGAGAAATGCGATCTTGGCTTTCGGCGGATCCCAGAGATAGCCTTCGAGATAGAGGATTTTCGCCCGCTGCACCTGCGCCTGGTCGATGTCCTCCGGCCCCAGTTCGACCGAGGCGCCGAGATAGGTCTGCATGGTGCGCTGGGCATCCGGCGTGACGAAGATGAGGCTCCGCCCGGTCGGCGCACCGCCCTTCGCGGAGTCGGTTTCGTACTCGACGCCGTTCGCGCGGACATCGTGGCGGAAGACACCGCCGAACTGGTCGTTGGCGACGCGCCCGATGAAGGCGACCCTGCCGCCCATCAGCGCGAAGCCGGCCGCCGTGTTGGCGGCCGAGCCGCCAGACGATTCGATGCCCGGGCCGCTCGACTGATAGAGCTGATCGGCGCGCGCGGCATCGACAAGCGTCATCGTCCCCTTGTCGAGCCCGTGCTCGACGAGGAACGCATCGTCGGCATGAACCAGGGTGTCGACGATCGCGTTGCCGATCGCGAGCAGGTCGAGGTCGGTGGCAGCCATGATTGCGGGATCGATCCGATTGTGGTCGGCAAGGCGCGGGCCCCGATTTCAAGGCCTGGGGGCTGGCGCGCGGCGGGAGTATAGCCAGAAGCGGGCCCGGAACAAGGGAAGGACCGGGCCCGGTACAGCCCGCCCTGGTGCGGGTTGCGGTGCCACCCAAAAGCGCTGCCCAAAGGAGCTGCCCAAAGGCGTACCGGGGCCACGATCCCGATCCGGCCCGCAAACGCTTGCCGGGCCGGGGGCAGCGCTCCTAGAGTGCCGCCGCCCGCAACCCCGCCCCGAGGCCAGACATGTTCGGAGCCCTGGCGAAGAGCCTCGGCCAGTTGACCGACCCGCCGGTCCTGCGCGTGCTGTGGAAATCGGTCGGGCTCGCCATGCTGGTCATGCTGCTGCTGGTGATCTTCCTCTGGATCCTGCTCGGCTGGCTCGAGATCTTCGATTGGGGCTGGCTCGATTCGACCGTCGATTTCGTTGCCGGAATCGGCGCGCTGATCGCCGCCTGGCTGCTGTTTCCGGTCGCGGTCACGGCCATCGTTGGATTCTTTCTCGAGGATGTCGCCGACGCGGTCGACCGCCGGCATTACCCGCATCTGCCGCCGGCACGGCAGCAATCGATCGGCGAGGCCGTGCGCTCGACCATTGCTTTCGTCGTGGTGGCATTGGGGCTCAACCTGCTCCTGCTGCCGGTCTATGCGCTGCTGCTCTTTTTTCCGCCGGCCTATCTGCTGCTGTTCTATTCGGTGAACGGCTATCTGATCGGTCGCGAATATTTCGAGATCGTGGCGTTCCGCCGGATGCCGCCGGCGGCGGCGAAGGCGCTACGGAAGCGCCAGCTCGGGCGGGTATTCGCGGCCGGCGCATTGATCGCTTTCCTCCTGACTATTCCAATATTCAATCTGGTGGTTCCGATCGTTGCCACGATGTTCATGGTGCATCTTTTCAACAGCCTGCCGCAAACCCCTGAATCGGCTTGAATCTTTGACCCGTGAGGGTGAGAATGACGCTCAATCGATCCACCAGCGGAATCCGGTGCCCGTGGCCTGAGGCGGGCCGGAAAAGGGGGAGTTCATGGCCCTGTTCGGACGGCGGCAGCCCAATGAATCGCCTGCCAAGCCTGGCAGCGAGAACGAAGCGCAGCGCGATTCCATCCATCCGCGCAGCTATCCGCGGCCCGATATGATGACGGCGCCGTCCCGCCCCTCGGCACCGGCGACACCGCTATCAGGGACGCCTGTCGCAACATCGCACATGGCACCGCATCCGAGCGCCGCGCCATCGCAACCGAGCGCGCCCGCGTTGCATCCGACCGCGCATCTTGCCGAACCGATGCGCCGCGGCGCGAGTGACAGCATGACATCTCCCGCGCTCGCAACGCCGACACGGCGCGGCGAAGAAGTGCGACGCAACGAGGAGCGACCCGTGAGTGAACTCGACGGCAAGAAACTGATCGTCGGCAAACAAATCGTGCTGTCGGGCGAAATCAAGGCCTGCGAAAAGCTGGTTGTCGAAGGCAAGGTCGAGGCTTCTCTCACCGACAGCCACTCGATCGAAATCCTGAAAGACGGATTGTTCAAGGGTGCCGCCACCATCGATGTCGCCGACATCAGTGGTCGCTTCGAAGGCGACCTCGTGGTGCGTCAGCGGCTCATGGTGCGCGCGACCGGCCATATCCTCGGCTCGGTGCGCTACGGCGAAATGGAAATCGAACGGGGCGGGACCGTTTCCGGCGACATGCAGCCGATCGGCGAGGAGAAAGGGGCGCGACCTTTGTCCGATCCGAGTTCCGGCTATCGCCCGATGGGTGGAGGCGCCGATGACGGCGCCGCCGGCCGCTGACCCCGTATCAAACGACCCTCTGACGCAAGCCGGCCGAATGCCGACCTCGCGCGCCGCGGCGTGCGCGAGTTTCTGCGCTGTGGCAATTGCGGGTCTGCTGACTGCCTGCACGACGGCGCAGGGCACGGTCGATGTCGCGCCGCTTACCGTTGCGAGCGCACCCGCCGTTGTCGCACCTGTTGAGCCGCCGCCATTGCCCGAAGCGATCATCGGACTGGATCGCGACGGGCTCACGGATGAGCTCGGCAAACCGGTTTTCCTGATGCGTGCGCAGGCGGCCGAGATCTGGCAGTACCGCGCCGACGGATGCGTGCTCGATCTCTATCTTTATGAGGAATCGGGCGCGCTGCGCGTGCTCTATCTCGAGGCGCGCGATTCGTTCGGCGCGACACAGGCGCCCGGTGCCTGCATCGCCGCCGTGCATGCGGCGCGCCAACCCTGGCCCGACGCCGCCGGCACCTGATCCGGCAACAAAACTCCCGCGGAAGATTCAGCGAGCTCGGCGCAGTTTCCCGGCCGGTTTCTTTCTCGCGCTTGCGGGCCGTTTCGGGTTTGCTGCGGCGCCGCGTTTCGCCGAGGACGGCTTTTCCGTATCGGCCGGCGGTGTCTTGTCCTTGAAGGCGCAGAGATCGATCACCGGACAGACGGGGCAATCCGGCTTGCGTGCCTTGCACACGTAACGGCCGTGCAAGATCAGCCAGTGATGGGCGTGCAGTTTGTATCGGTCGGGCACCGCCTTCTCCAGCGCGAGCTCGACATGCAGCGGCGTCTTGCCGGGCGCGAGACCCGTCCGATTGCCGACGCGAAAGATATGCGTGTCGACCGCCATAGTCGGATGCGCGAAGGCGATATTAAGCACGACGTTCGCGGTTTTGCGGCCAACGCCCGGCAGTTTTTCGAGCGCCTCGCGATCGGCCGGCACGACGCCGCCATGCTCGGCAATCAGCATGCGGCTCATTGCGATAACATTCTTTGCCTTCGCGTTGAACAGACCGATTGTCCTGATGTAGCGCTTCAGCCCGTCCTCTCCGAGTGCGAGCATTTTCTCCGGCGTTGCGACGATCCTGAACAAAGGTTCGGTCGCCTTGTTGACGCTGACATCGGTCGCCTGCGCCGAGAGAATGACGGCGACCAGCAGCGTATAGGGATTGATGTAATCGAGTTCGCCGCGCGGGTCGGGATTGCGGGCCTCGAGCCGGCGAAAGAACTCTTCGACCGCAGCCGGTTTCATGGATATCGTCCCCTGCAGATGCCGATGGCGCCGGCGGTTCTGCGCGACGTTGCGCCGCTTTCCTTCCCCCGACAGACAGCCCATATTGGCGAAGAATGACGCAACGGAACAGCAGCGAGAACGAAGAGCGCGCGCCAGCGCCCACCGCCCCGGCGACGATCCCGCCCGGCGCGTATTCGTCGGGTGCCGCGATGTCCGATGCGTTTGACGTCTCGCCCGCTTCCGGCGGCGAGGCGCCGGCTTTATTCGATGCGGTGCTGACGCCGCATCGCAGCCTGTCGCCGGCCGGTTTCGCGATCCTGATGACCGCGATCGCCGGCGTGGGTTTTGTTGGCGGCATGGCCTTTCTGCTCGCCGGCGCCTGGCCGGTGACCGGCTTCGGCGCGATCGAGATCGGGCTCTTCTATCTGCTGTTCCGGCTCAATTATCGCAGCGCGCGGATTCGCGAGCGGGTGCGGCTGACCGCCAATGCACTCGAGATCGAGCGGCGACTGCAGGACGGGAGCGTGCGACGCTGGTCGTTTCAGCCTTACTGGCTCAAAGTCTCGATCGCCGATCCGCCCGATACCGACAGCCGCCTGACGCTTTCCTCGCACGGGAAGTCGCTGTCGATCGGCGCGTTTCTTTCGCCCGACGAGCGGCTCGAATTCGCAAACGCCCTGCGCGCCGAGCTCGTGCGGCTCCGGGAATTCGGCCCGGCCTGACCGGAAGTTCCTGGCAGCGCCGCCTAAAGCCCGAGCACGTCCTTCATCGTGTAGAGACCGGCCGGTTTGCCTTTCGCCCACAAAGCGGCGCGCACGGCACCGCGCGCGAAGATCGCACGATCGGTCGCGACATGCCCGAGCTCGATACGCTCGCCATCGGCGGCGAGGATCACGCGATGCTCGCCGACCACATCGCCGCCTCGCAATGTCGCAAAGCCGATCGTGCCGGCCTCGCGCGCGCCGGTCACGCCGTCGCGGGTTTTGACCGCGACCTCGTCGAGCGCAACCGCGCGCCCCTTGGCGGCGGCACGGCCGAGCGCCAGCGCGGTGCCCGACGGTGCATCGACCTTCATGCGGTGATGCATCTCGACGATTTCGATATCCCAGCCGGCATCGAGCGAATGCGCGGCGCGTTCGACCAGCGCCAGCAGGAGGTTGACGCCGAGCGACATGTTCGGCGCAAACACGATTGCCGTGTCGGCCGCCGCGCGCCGGAGCGCCGCGACATCGTCGCTGCCCATGCCGGTTGTTCCCACGACATGGATCTTGCGATGTTTCGCCGCAAGCCTGGCATGCGCCAGGCTCGCTTTCGGCGTCGTGAAGTCGAGCACGGCATCGCAGGCCGCGAACAGCGCATCGGCGTCTTCGCCGGCGTGGATGCCCGATGGCGGCAGCCCGGCAAGCTGGCCAAGATTGGCCCCGACATGCTCCGAGCCCGGCCGCTCGGTGCCGCCGGCAATCTCGGCACCGTCGGTTTCACCGACGATGCGGATCAGCATCCGGCCCATGCGGCCGGCGCAACCGACAATCCCGATCTTCATGACGCTCACCCTTTCACCGCCGCCGCATCGGCAAAATCGCTGCGCCGGTAGAGCGCCCGCAGCTCGATGCCTTCGCGGGCGAAGTTCTCGCTCGCACCCTGCTCGCGATCGACGATGGTCAGCACATGCGAAACCGTGCAGCCGCGCGCGCGGCAGGCGGCCGCCGCCTTGAGACTCGAACCGCCGGTCGTGGTCACGTCCTCGAGCAGCACGACGCGTGCCTTGTCCTCGAGCAGACCTTCGATCAGATCCATGGTGCCGTGATCCTTGGATTCCTTGCGCACGAAGAACGCCGGCAGCGGCCGGCCGCGCTCGAACGAACGCGCCGCCACGGTCGCGACCAGCGGGATCGCGCCCATCGCCAGACCGCCGACATGGTCGCACTCGATATCGTCCATCAGGTCGAGAAACCCGTCGGCAATCAGATGCGCCCCTTCCGGATCGAGCATGGTGCGCTTCATGTTGAAGAAGAAGCCGCTCGCCTTGCCCGAGGCGAGGGTGAATTCGCCGGCCAGCAGCGAGCGTTCGCGGATCAGCGCATTGAGCCGGTCGCGCGCGGCACCGGAATGGGCAGCGGAGCGGGCAGATTTTACGGACATTTCGGTCATGGCGGGCCACCTCGCGCTGGATCGACGGGCCGAAGATCGTAGCAAAGCCTGCCCGCCAGCGACGGGAACTTAGAACCGCGCCCGGCGGCTGTCCAACGCGCCGCTCCGTCCGGTACGTGGTCGCGACCGTGGCATCGGTGAACGCGCGCTATTCCTTGGCTTCGGTCCGGATCGATCTGAGCCGTTCGAGGAAGCTGTGCGCCTGCGGGCTGTGTTTCCTGTCGGCGCCGCTTGCGTCCTTGAAGGCCTGCAGCGCTTCCTGCTGCTTCTTGGTCAGGTTGACCGGCGTTTCGACCATCAGCTCGACATAGAGATCGCCGCGCGACGACGAACGCAGAACGCTCATGCCCTTGCCCTTGAGCCGCAGTCGCTGCCCCGATTGCGCACCGGCCGGAATTGCAATCCGCGCCTTGCTGCCGTCGATCGACGGCAGATCGATCGAATCGCCGAGCGCCGCCTGGATGAAGGGGATGGTGGCGCGGCAATAGAGATCGGCGCCGTCGCGCTCGAACAGCGCGTGGGGTGCCACATCGAGAAAGATATAGAGATCGCCGGGCGGCGCACCGCGCAAGCCCGCCTCGCCCTCGCCGGCCAGCCGAATGCGAGTCCCTTCCTCGACGCCGGCAGGAATATTGACATTGAGCGTCTTGTCGCGACGCACGCGGCCGGCGCCGCCACAGCTCTTGCACGGTTTCTCGATGATGCGGCCGCCACCATTGCATTGCGGGCAGGTACGCTCGAAGGTGAACAGACCCTGCGACTGGCGCACGCGGCCGCGGCCCTGGCAGAGCGTACAGGTGACCGGATCGGTGCCTTTCTCGGCGCCGCTGCCGTTGCAATCCTCGCAGGTCGCAGAACTCGGCACGCGGATTGTCGCGGCGCGGCCGGTGAATGCTTCCTCGAGCGTGATGCGCATGTTGTAACGCAGATCGGCGCCACGCTGGCCGGCCTGGCTGGCGCCCCCGCCGCCACGACGCTGGCCCATGAATTCGCCGAACATCTCGTCGAAGATGTCGGCGAACCCGCCGGCACCGAAACCACCCGGGCGGAACCCGCCGGCACCCGCCGCCGGCCCGGTGCCGTCGAAGGCGGCATGGCCGAAGCGATCGTAGGCAGCGCGTTTCTGCTCGTCCTTGAGGACGTCGTAGGCTTCGTTGATTTCCTTGAACTTATGCTCAGCCTTGGTATCGCCCGGATTGCGATCCGGATGGAATTGCATGGCGAGCTTGCGATACGCCTTCTTGATCGCATCGGTCTGCGCATCGCGCGCGATGCCGAGCGCTTCGTAATAGTCCTGCTTGGCCATGTCAGGAATTCATCGGAAATTCATCCGGCAGGAAACGGGGCGGCAGGAAACGGGGCGACCGTCGAAACGGTCGCCCCTTATTGCTTCGCTCAGGCCGACTTGTCCTTGCGGTCCTCGTCGACCTCTTCGAACTCGGCATCGACGACACCATCCGTCGCGGCACCCTGGCCGCCGCCGGCGCCCTCGCCGGCACCGGGTTCGCCCGGGCCTGCGGTGGTTTCCGCCTGCTGCGCCTTGTACATCGCCTCGCCCAGCTTCATGGCAAGCTAGGTCAGGTTCTGCGTCTTGCCTTCGATCTTATCGGGATCGTCGCCTTCCAGCGCGGTGCGTAGTTCGGCGACCGAGCTTTC
>JBBDWX010000033.1:0-8848 GCA_040902665.1 Dongiaceae bacterium | reverse complement strand
GGGGGGTCGCTGGCCCTTGGGGCCGGGGGCCGCCGCGGCGATGCTGTAGGCTCGGCCGGGGCCGAATCTCTGGAGACCAGCGTTGCATAACCGCGACCCTCGGCGCGACCTTCGGCGCGAACCGCATGTCGACACCTCGCCGCCCGTGCGCGACGCGGTCATTCCGACGACCTGCTATATGTGCGCGTGCCGCTGCGGCATCCGCGTGCACATGCGCGACGGACGCATCCGCTACATCGACGGCAATCCCGATCATCCGGTCAATCGCGGCGTCATCTGCGCCAAGGGCTCGGCCGGCATCATGACCCAGTACGCGCCGTCACGATTGCAGAGCCCGCTGCTGCGCACGGGACCGCGCGGCAGCGGCGAGTTTCGCGAGATCACATGGGAGGAAGCCTATGCGGTGGCAACCGGCTGGCTCGATCCGATTCGCAAGAGCGATCCGCGCAAGCTCGCCTTCTTTACCGGGCGCGACCAGAGCCAGGCTCTGACCAGCTGGTGGGCACAGCAATTCGGTACGCCGAACTATGCAGCACATGGCGGCTTCTGCTCGGTCAACATGGCAGCCGCCGGGCTCTATTCGATCGGCGGATCGTTCTGGGAATTCGGCGAACCGGACTGGGAGCACACGCGCTATTTCATGATGTTCGGCGTCGCCGAGGATCACGCCTCCAATCCGATCAAGATCGGGCTCGGCAAGCTCAAGGGCCGACCCGACGATCGCCGCGCCAAATTCGTCTCGATCAATCCGGTGCGCACCGGCTACTCGGCGATCGCCGACGAATGGATCGGCATCAGGCCCGGCACCGACGGGCTGTTCGCGATGGCCCTCATTCACGAACTGCTGCTCGGCGGCAAGATCGACCTGCATTATCTCGCGCACTACACCAACGCCGCCTGGCTGGTGATCGACAATCCGGGCGGCGGCGATCACGGCCTCTTCGCGCGCGATCAATATAACCGGCCGCTGGTCTGGCATCGCGAATGGCAGGAAGCGGTCGAGACCGGCAGGCCCGATGCGAAACCGGCCTTGACCGGGCGCGTCACCCTGCCCGACGGGCGCGGAGCACGACCCTCGTTCGAGCTGATGGCCGAGCGCTATCTCGATCCGCAATACGCCCCCGATGCCGTCGCGGAACGCACCGGCGTTCCCGCCGCAACAATCAAACGTATCGCCCGCGAACTCGCGTACGCCGCGTTCGAACAGGCGTTCGAACTCGACGTGCGCGACTGGTGGACCGATACCAGCGGCGGCCGGCATGGAAAATTCCTCGGGCGCCCGGTCAGCATGTATGCGATGCGCGGCATCTCCGCGCATTCGAACGGGTTCCACACCTGCCGCGCGCTGCATCTGTTGCAGATGCTGCTCGGCACGATCGACGTTCCCGGCGGATTTCGATACCGCCCGCCCTTCCCGCGTTTGTCGCCGCCGCCGGCGCAGCCATCGGGTTATGCCAACGAAGTGCGACCGGAGACGGCGCTGCCGGGCGTGCCGCTGGGTTTCCCGAGCGGGCCCGACAAGCTGCTGGTCGACGGCGCGGGCAAACCGCTGCGCATCGACAAGGCGTTCTCATGGGATGCACCGCTCGCTTTGCACGGGATGATGCATATGGTCATCCACAACGCCTGGAAGGGCGATCCGTACCCGATCGACACGCTGTTCATGTACATGGCGAACATGAGCTGGAACTCGTCGATGAACACCGCCGGCACCATGCGCATGCTGACCGACAAGGACGAGGCGACCGGCGAATACAAAATCCCGCATATCATCTATTCCGACGCCTATTTCTCCGAGATGGTCGCCTATGCCGACCTGGTGCTGCCCGACACCACCTATCTCGAGCGGCACGATTGCATCTCGCTGCTCGACCGGCCGATCAGCGACGCCGACGGGGTCGCGGATTCGATCCGCCAGCCGGTCGTGGCACCCGATCGCGACGTGCGGCCGTTCCAGGATGTTCTGCTCGATCTCGGCGCGCGGCTGAAACTACCCGGCTGCATCATGGAAGACGGCAGTCCGCGCTATCCCGGCGGCTACCCGGATTACATGGTCAACCACGAGCGCAAGCCCGGCACCGGCATGCTCGCCGGCTGGCGCGGCCATGACGGCGCGCTGATCGGACGCGGTCCCAAAAATCCGAAGCAGCTCGATCGTTACAAGCGCAACGGCTGTTTCTGGCACACGGAGATTCCGGAATCAGCGCGCTATTACCGCTTCGCCAACCGCGACTATCTCGAATGGGCGGTCGGCATGGGGTTCATCGACCGCGTCGAACCGCTGACGCTGCAGCTCTATTCGGAACCCCTGCAGAAATTCCGGCTCGCCGCCGAAGGGCATGGCAGCGCACAGCCGCCTGACTCCGAACGCGCGCGGATCAAAACCTATTTC
This sequence comes from Dongiaceae bacterium, assembly GCA_040902665.1. Taxonomy (GTDB): domain Bacteria; phylum Pseudomonadota; class Alphaproteobacteria; order Dongiales; family Dongiaceae; genus JAWXBK01. The sequence continues at coordinate 6,456 of JBBDWX010000033.1, read as the reverse complement.
GATCCGCTGCCGTTCTGGTATCCGCCCTTCGAAGAGGCCGCTTTCAACGACGAAGATTATCCGTTGCATGCGATCACGCAACGGCCGATGCATATGTATCATAGCTGGGGAACGCAGAACGCCTGGCTGCGCCAGATCCAGACGCAGAATTTCCTCTATATCGGAGAGAAAGCCGCGCGCAAGCATGCGCTCGGCGACGGCGACTGGGTCTGGATTGTCAGCCCGCACGGGCGCATCAAGGCGCCGATCCGGATCATGGACGGCGTGAACGAAGATACGGTCTGGACATGGAATGCGATCGGCAAACGCGCCGGCGCCTGGTCGCTCTCGCCCGATGCACCTGAAGCGAACAAAGGTTTCCTGCTCAATCATGTGATCTCGGAACTGCTGCCGCCGCGCGAAGACGGCTATCGCTATTCCAATTCCGATCCGGTCACCGGCCAGGCCGCCTGGTACGATCTCCGCATTCGGCTGGAAAAATGCGCACCCGCCGATGCGGGCGAGACCGAACCGCGTTTCGAAACTCTGAAACGCCCGCCGGGATTGCTCGAACCGCTGGCGCTGCTGCGCTACGGCGCGCGGTTCCGGCGCAAGGCCGACCGGGAAGCGCAACCATGACCAGCCTGCCGAAAGAACGCGGCGCGAAGCGGCTCGGGCTCGTCATCGATCTCGATATCTGCGTCGGCTGTCACGCCTGCGCGGTTGCCTGCAAGGAATGGAACAGCGGTGGCCACGCGGCACCTTTGACCGATTTCCAGCCCTATGGCGCCAATCCGGACGGCGTGTGGTTCAACCGTGTGCACAGCTTCGAGGTGACCGAGCTCGCCCAGCTGACGAACACGGTGCATTTTCCGCGCTCCTGCCTGCATTGCGAAACGCCGGCCTGCGTCGAGGTCTGCCCGACCGGCGCCTCGTTCAAACGCGCCGAGGACGGCATCGTACTGGTCGCGGAGGATCTGTGTATCGGCTGCAAGCTCTGTTCCTGGGCCTGCCCCTATGGCGCGCGCGAATATGATGCGAACGAAGGTGTGATGAAGAAATGCACCCTCTGCATCGACCGCATCTACAACGAAAATCTCGATGCGGCCGAGCGCGTGCCGGCCTGCGTTTCCTGCTGCCCGGTCAGTGCCCGACATTTCGGCGATCTCGGCGACCCCGACTCCGACGTGTCGCGCCGCGTGGCGGAACGGGACCACCACGATCTGATGCCGGAGCTCGGCTACGAGCCGACCAACAAGTATCTGATGCCTCGACCGCGTCACAATCGCATTACCTATCCCGGCACATCGGAGGATCCGATTCCTGTCATAGATCCGGACGAAAGCGGCTCGATGCTGCATCCGTTCCTGCGCTGGGTCGATCGCATGCTGGGCGACTGAACCATGCATCCGGCGCTTTCCGTCATCGTCTTCACGGTATCGTCCGGCATTGGCTACGGCATGCTCTTCTGGCTTGCCTTTAACGCCTGGGGCGGCTGGGATCCCGCCCCCGAGACAGTTCCCTGGGCCGCCGATCGCGCGCTTGGCATTGCCGCCTTCGGTCTGGCGTTTACCACGATCGTCATCGGACTGCTGTCCTCGACGTTGCATCTCGGCCATCCCGAACGCGCCTGGCGTGCGTTCTCGCAATGGCGCTCATCATGGCTGTCGCGCGAGGGCGTGCTGGCGATCGCCACCTTCGTTCCCACGGGCCTGTTCGCGACCGGCTGGGTGATGTTCGAGAGCGTCGACGGCTGGTGGATGTTTGCAGGCATCGTCGGCGCCGGTTTGTGTCTCGCTACGGTTTTCTGCACGGCGATGATCTATGCCTCGCTCAAACCGGTACCAGCCTGGAACACGCAGCAAGTACCGCTGCTCTATCTTTTGTTTTCGCTCGGCAGCGGCGGGCTCTGGCTGGCCGCTCTTGGCCATGTTTTCGGAGCTCCGCCGAGTCTCGGCGATGAATGGATACCTGTCGTCCTTGTCCTCGCCGTTGCGATCAAGCTTCTTTATTGGCATTGGATCGATGGCGGACGAACCGACGGCAGACGCTTCTTCAGCAGACCGCATTTTCCGGGAGTCTACAGCGCGATCGGCGTGCCGTCCGTCGAGGTGCGACCGCTCGATGAACCGCACACGCAGCAGAATTATCTGATGAGAGAAATGGGCTTCGTCGTCGCGCGGCGCCATGCGCGCAAGCTTCGCGCCATCGCTCTCGGTTTGTGGGTACTCCCCGTTGGGGTGTCATTCTTTCTGGCCAGCGAGGGCACGCTCGTGACCGTGGCCGCTCTGGCTGGAGCCCTTACGATGACAATCGGCCTTCTGATCGAGCGCTGGCTCTTCTTCGCCGAAGCGAAACACACCGTCATGCTATATTACCGCGATCCGGCAACGCGCTGAACCACAACGCGCTGACGACTTACGCGAGCTGTGGATAGCCGAGCGCGGTCGCGTCCTCCTCCATGCGGTCGATCGCGAGATAGGCGCTCTCCGGCAGCACGACGATATCCGAAAGGAAGAGCGCCTCGCGCACCCGGGCAAGCGCGGGATCGGCGATGGCGCGAGCGAGTGCCACGCGCATCCGACGAATTTTTTCGGCGCTCACAGTTCGGGCAGCGATGAACGGCAAAGCCGGCGTCTCCTGCGTCATGCCGAGAACGCGCAGTCGCCCGACCGACGCCGGCCGGTAGCGCTGCAGGCAGGCCCAGGTGACGCAATCGACGGTCGCGACATCGGCAGCACCGGTTGCAACCGCGCGAATGCTGGCTTCGTGACGGCCGGATTGGATCACCCGAGCGAAGAACCGGCCGTTGCGATTGAGCGGCGCCACGACGGCACGCAGGGCGTTCATGCCCGATTGCGATTGCGTATCGTTGAAGGCGGCGATCCTGCCGCGCAGGTCTCCTAGCGACTTCGCCGACGATTTTTCGTTAACGAGGACCACGCTGCGATAGGTGCCGCGGCCGCAGCCCTCGACGGCATAGCTCGGCGTCGCGACATAGCGGACCCGGTTTCTGAGACGATGGCGCAGCGGATAGCCGCAGGTCTGGCTGAACAGCAGATCGGGTGCGAGCCAGTGCGTCTCGTAATCGCCCGGATGTTCGAGCCGCAGGGGAACACCGGCGATGCCCTCGGCGCGCAGATGGCCGGCAAGCCCCGCCCAGAACGCGTCGTTCGCGGCGCGCAATTCCGGCAGATCGTACATCGGCAGGCCGGCACGCATCAGTTATCCGCTGGCGCGTTGTCCGGATATTGCGGCAAGCCATCGGCGAGATCGTAATAGTCGCCCTTGTGCGCGACGAAGATGTGATGGCTGAGTGCAAGGCCGGCGGCGCTGTCGAGCGTACCCGGTGCAATATCCATTTGGGGATAGTCGTCGCCGGTCCAGAACAGCGACGAACCGCAGGCCGCGCAGAAACCGCGTTTGATTCCGGGCGAGCTCTCGTACCAGCGCAGCGCGCCGCCACCGTCGATCTCGACCGCCGGTTTTGGCGCCGAGGTATAGATGCCGGGCCCACCGTGATGGCGCCGGCACATATGGCAATGGCAGACGCTCAGGCGTTCGCGCAGCTTGCCGCGCACGACATAGGTGACGGTGCCGCACAGGCAGCGGCCGCGGGTCACGGTCTGGTCGGCCGTGCCTTCGCGCTTCGCAGTTTCCGGTGCCGCCTTCATGACCGCATCGACCCCGGCAGTTCCTCGAGCCCGTCATAGATCCTGTCCCAGTCGGGCCTTTCCGCGACGTAGATATGGCGGATCGTCTTCAGCCCGGTTGGCATATCGAGCGCACCGGCAGCGATCGAGACGCGCGCCTCGCCGATCGGTTCCCAGAACAGGCTGGCGCCGCATTCCGCACAGAAACCGCGGCGCGCCCCGGCGGAGGATCGATACCAGCGCAGCCGATCTTCGCCGGAGAGTTCGATGTCGCTCCACGCGGCATTCGTGTAGCCGGGCGGCACGCCGTGATTGTGCAGGCACTGACCGCAATGACAGACGACGACGTCGCGCAGCGGCCCGCGGACGGTCAAGCGGATGGCGCCGCACAGACACTGGCCGCGCGCGCGCACAGGTTCCGGATTGCCCATGCTACGCCGCCGCCCCGTCGAGTTCGTCGAGCAGCCGGCCGAGGAACGGCGGCACATCCGGCGGCTGCACCTTCGCCGCACGGATCAGCTCGTCGAAATGCGCGGTCAGCGCGCGGATATGTTCGGTACTGTTAAACACGAGGTACATCTGCCCGACATAGATTGTCGCCCGGAGCGGGCCGAACACCGTGATCGGCACCGAGTAGCGATCGCGCGCATCATAGAGGAACCAGCGAAAGGTCGGGTAGAGCTCGTCCATCAGCGCGATGATATGGCGGAGCTGCTCGCGGCGCTGTTCGACGGGCAGATCGCTCCAATAGCCCTCGCCGCGCGCGAAGCCCTCGATCGCCTGGAGCGTCGAACAGACCTCCATATCGCTTTCCGGTCGGCGCTGTGCCTCGAGCCGGGCCGTCGCCGCTTCGATGCGCGAGGCCGATATCGGCTCGGTCAGCGTCCGGTACTCGTAACGGATGACCGCCTCGGTCTTGAACAGGTCCGGCAGCGTGGTCGGGATATAGCGAATCTTGTAGCCGGCCGCTTCGTTGTGCCAACGCGTGAGCCGTGCGTCGGCCGGCGACTTGCCGCCGGATTCGATCTCGAGCGGCTGGGTCAGAAGATCGGCGCCCAGCCCGCCCTGCTGGGTGAGCCCCAGCAGCCAGTCCACGCTGACCTTGCGGTCGCGCGCAATGGCGGCCAGCGTTTCGGCGCGCGGCAGCCGGTCGTCGGTTCCGGCGAGCACCTGCGAGAGGGTCGAACGGTCGATATCGAGCCGTGCGGCGAAGGCGCTGCGCGACAGGCCACTGCGGGCAATCAGCTCGGTCAGCCGATCCCGCAGGATTCGGACGGTTTCGACCCGGTCGACCGTTCGCATGAGCGAAATTCCCGCATCTGGAGATAATTATCATTAACTTATCAGTTATGCGGCAATATGCAACATTCTGTGCGCATTCCCTCATTGCGGTGTGGGTATCTGTGGCACAAAAATGTCATAGCTCGAAAGGAACGGCCCCCACCCATGTCTGCGACGCTTTCAAACAGCACCCGCGCAGTCGGGTCCGACGACACCAGGACCGGCGCCGCCAACACCCGCGCCACCCGCCCGGCCGTCGATCTGCCCACGCTCGGGCTGGTGCTGCTCACCTATGCGGCCTTCGGGGCGCTGACCTGGTTCCACGCATCGCTGGCCTGGTGGGTCCTGCTGCCGCTCGGCGCGATCGTGGTGTGCTTTCACGGATCGTTGCAGCACGAGGCGGTACACGGATTTCCGTTCCGCGCCGGATGGCTGAACACCGCGCTGCTGCTGCCCTCGCTCAATCTGTGGATGCCCTACACGCTCTATCGCGACACGCATCTCGTCCACCACCGCGACGAGGATCTGACGCTGCCGGGGATCGACCCGGAGAGCTTCTATCTCAACGAATCATACTGGGCGCAGCTCCCGACCTGGCAGCGCGCCATCCTGCGCGCCAGCAACACGCTGCTCGGCAGGCTGACGATCGGACCGGTCATCGTCGCATTGGCCGCCTTCGCCCAGGGCATTCGCGGCATCGCGGCGGGCAATCGGATTGCGATCCGGGACTGGTCGCTGTATGCGATCGGGCTCGGCCTGATCGGCTGGTGGGTGATCGGCGTTTGCGGCATGAACCCGCTTTTCTATGTCGTCTGCTTTGCCTGGCCCGGCACCTCGCTGACGCTGCTTCGGTCCTTCGCCGAACATCGCGCGGCGGAAGATCCGGCGGCGCGCACGGCGATCGTCGAAGCCGGCTGGTTCTTCAGCATGCTTTATCTGTTCAACAGCTATCACGTCGTCCATCACGACGATCCGGGGCTCGCCTGGTATCGCCGCGGCCGGCGGTTTCACGAGCGGCGCGACGCCTATCTGGCCGGCAATGGCGGTTATCATTTCCGGAGCTATCGCGACGTGGCGCGCCGTTTCGGCCTGCGCCATCGCGAACCGGTGGTGCATCCGTTCGCGGGTCGCATGGCGGGCGCTATGGCAACGCAGCTGGCGACTACGCAGCCGGCGTCAACGCGGCCGGCGACCACGCTTTAGGCCTGCGAGACGCCGCCTTCGCTTTTGCGCCGCTCGACGAAATCCTCAATTGCTTCCCGGCAGGCCGGATCGATCGGTGGCGCCTCGTATTCCGCCAAGGCTTTTTTCCACAGGACATTCGCGCGCTGCGCCGTATCGAGCGCACCGGCTTCGCGCCAGGTCTCGAAATTGCGCCAGTCCGACAGGATCGGCGGATAGAACGCACGGTCGTAGCGCGCGAGCGTGTGCTGCGCGCCGAAGAAATGGCCACCCGGCCCGACTTCGGCGATCGCATCGAGGCCGAGCGTCTCTTCCGTGACCTCGATCGGCTGCAGGAACTCGCTCATCATCTGCAGCATCT
>JBBDWX010000032.1:0-1351 GCA_040902665.1 Dongiaceae bacterium | reverse complement strand
GTGATGACCCATATCAGCCGGGCGCGGAAGGCGCGCGGCACGAAGCTGGTCGTGGTCGATCCCTATCGCACCGGCACGGCGGAGGTGGCCGATATCCATATCATGCCGAAGCCCGGCACCGATGCGGCAATCGCCTGCGCGATGATGAACGTGCTGTTCGCCGAGGGCATGGCCGATCTCGACTATATGGCGAGATACACCGACGCGCCGGCGGAACTGCGCCAGCATGTCAGTGCACGCACGCCGGAATGGGCGGAAGCGATCTCGGGCGTACCTGCGCAGCAGATCCGCGAGTTCGCCCGACTTTACGGATCGACAAAACGTACGTTCATCCGCATCGGCTATGGCTTCAGCCGGTCGCGCAACGGAGCGGCTCAGATGCATGCGGTTGCGTGTCTGCCCGCCGTGACCGGGGCGTGGCAGGTCAAGGGCGGCGGCGCGCTCTATGCCAATACGGCGATATATCATTTGAATCGCAGCGTGATCGAAGGCCATGCGCTGATCGATCCCTCGATCCGGATCATGGATCAGTCACGCATCGGTCCGGTCCTGACCGGCGACAAACAGGATCTGGGCGACGGACCACCGGTCACGGCGCTGCTGATCCAGAACACCAATCCGATGGTTGTCTGCCCGGAAAGCAACAAGGTGCGCGAGGGCTTCCTGCGCGACGATCTGTTCGTCTGCGTGCACGAACAATTTATGACCGATACCGCGAAGATGGCCGATATCGTGCTGCCGGCGACCACCTTCCTCGAGCATGACGATATCTACACGTCGAGCGGCCACACCCATCTGCAGCTCGCGCGCAGGATCGTCGAGCCGTTCGCCGAGGCGCGCCCGAACCATTACGTGATCTGCGAGCTGGCAAAGCGCCTCGGCATCGATCATCCGAGTTTCTCGATGACCGAGTGGGAGCTGATCGAAGAAACGCTCAAGGTCTCGGACCTGCCACCCACATCCGAGTTCTATCAGGGGCGCTGGATCGATTGCGCGCTGCCTTTCGAGAAAGCGCATTATCTCGACGGCTTCGGCCACAAAGACGGCAGATTTCGCTTCAAGGCGGACTGGAAGGCGATGGGCATCGATCACGAGCGGATGTCGCGCCTGCCGGATCATGTCGAAATTATCGAGCAGGCCGACGACGCGCATCCGTTCCGGCTGGTGACGGCGCCGGCCCGGCAGTTCCTCAATTCGAGTTTCACCGAGACGCCGGGATCGCGCTCTCGCGAGGGCCGGCCGGCGGCGATGATCCATCCTGACGATTGCGCGCAGCTCGGCATCGCGGCCGATGCGCGGGTTCGGGTCGGCAACCGGCGCGGCGAGATCGTCGTGCATGCGAAGCCGTTCG
>JBBDWX010000031.1:0-1354 GCA_040902665.1 Dongiaceae bacterium | reverse complement strand
GGTCGGCATGATCTCGTTCGGAGCGGTCTACTTCCTGGTGCCGAAGCTGTGGAATCGCGAGCGACTCTATTCGCTGCGCCTGATCAACTGGCACTTCTGGCTCGCCACTATCGGCATCGTTCTCTACGCCTCGGCGATGTGGGTGTCGGGCATCATGCAAGGCCTGATGTGGCGCGAGTACGATGAGCTCGGCTTCCTCGTCTACTCGTTAGTCGAGACCGTCGAAGCCATGCATCCGTACTACCTGATCCGCGCCCTCGGCGGCCTGCTCTATCTGACCGGCGCGCTGATCATGGCCTTCAACGTCTGGAAGACGATCCGCGGCGAGCTTCGCGACGAGGCGCCGATGGGTGCCGCCGGCGCCACCCAGCCGGCACGATAGGGAGACGGCGGATGAAACTCAGCCATGGAACGATCGAACGCAACGTTACGCTGCTGGCGGCGCTCAGTCTGGCCGTCGTTACCATCGGCGGCATCGTCGAGATCGTGCCGCTTTTCTACATCGAGAACACCATCGAGAAGGTGGAGGGTGTGCGGCCCTACACGCCGCTGGAACTCGCCGGCCGCAACGTTTACGTCCGCGAGGGCTGCTACCTCTGCCACAGCCAGATGATCCGGCCAATGCGCGACGAGGTGGAGCGCTACGGCCACTACAGCCTGGCCGCCGAGTCGATGTACGATCGGCCTTTCCAGTGGGGATCGAAACGCACCGGACCCGATCTTGCCCGCGTCGGCGGTCGCTACTCCGACGAGTGGCACGTCCAGCACCTGATCGATCCACGCTCGCTGGTGCCGGCATCGATCATGCCGCCCTACCGGCACCTGGCATCGACACAACTCGACGGCGCCGACATCGACCTGCACCTGATCGCCAACGCCCGCGTCGGCACGCCCTATACCGACGATATGATCGCCAACGCGCGCGCCGATTTCGTGGCGCAGGCCGATCCGGATGCCGACACGTCCGGATTGATCGAGCGCTACGGCAACGTACCGATCGCCGCCTTCGACGGCGACGTGCGACGCCTGACCGAGATGGATGCGCTGGTCGCCTACCTGCAGATGCTCGGCACGACAGTTGACTTCACTGCCTACGAGCCCCTGTCCGACGCCAACCGGAGATAGACGCCGAGATGGACTACGACACCATTCGTCATTTCGCCGATAGCTGGGGGCTCCTGTTCCTGCTCGCGGTCTTTGTGACGGCGGTCGGCTGGGCCTTTCGTCCGGGCTCGTCGTACCAGTCGCATGCCGACATCCCGTTCAGAAACGAGAATGAGAAAGACTGACATGGCCGAATTCGACGACGATCGCTCCGAGGTAGAGATCGACCCGGTCACCGGCCACCCGACCA
>JBBDWX010000030.1:0-8875 GCA_040902665.1 Dongiaceae bacterium | reverse complement strand
CGGCTGGAAGTTCGACGATCAGCGCATACTGGCCGACCGGTAGATCCCGTGCGCCTGCGCCGTCCCATGCTGTTGCTGGCGCCTTCCACGGCGATCTTCGTCGCCCTGTTTCTGGTCCCCATCTCCTATTTTTTGCTTATCAGTTTCTGGCGCGTTCGCGCCTATCGCCTTGTGCCGGATGCGACATTCGAACAATACCGCATCGTGTTCGCCGAGTATGGCGGGCCGCTGCTTTATACCTTTCTGATGGCATTTGCGATCGCGACCGTGACGACGCTGGTCGCCTTTGCCTATGCCTATTTCTGCCGCTTCAAGGCCGGACGGCATGGCGTTGCGTTCTTGTTCGTCGCCATTGTCACTTTGTTCGGCGGTTATCTCACCAAGATTTACATGTGGAAAACCATTCTCGGGTCGAGCGGCATTCTGAATTCGGCCTTTCAGATGCTCGATCTGATCGAGGAACCGATCACCGTGTTCCTGTTCAGCCCGGTTGCCGTGCTGATTACGCTCACCCACTACACGTTGCCGCTGGCGATTCTGCCGATTTACGGCTCACTACGCGGCATCGGCGATGTCCCGCTCGAGGCCGCTCGCGACATCGGGGCAACGCCGCGGCGGGCACTTCTCGACATCGTCCTGCCGCAGAGTCGCATCGGGCTTTTGTCGTCGTTCAGTCTCACCTTTCTGTTTGCTGCCGGCGACTATGTGACACCGCTGCTGGTGGGGGGACCGCATACCTCCATGATCGGTCTCTTTATCCAGAGTCAGTTCGGGCATCGCCTCAACGCACCGCTCGGCGCCGCCATGTCATTCAGCGTGATCGTCATCTGTCTGGCTACGATCGCGACCGTCGGCTGGCTGCTGTTCCGGCTTACGAGGCCGCGCGGATGAGCCGCTGGAATCGCCCGATCTGGTACGGATTCGCGGTGCTGGCGGTAATTTTCATGTTGTCGCCGCTGGCAATCCTCGTGCTGTTCTGCTTCAACGAAAGTGCGCTACTCAGTTTTCCGATCACCGGATTGTCGCTGCGCTGGATCGAGGCGCTGTTCGAGCGACCTGAATTCTACGTGGCGTTGCGCAACAGCCTGATCGTCACCGGTGCGGTCGGCCTGGTTTCGACGGTGGTCGGCACGATGACGGCGATGGGCCTGGTGCGGTTGCCGCCCTCGGTCGCCTCGACAACGATGGCGGCCCTCACGTTGCCCGTGATGGTGCCCCCGTTGATGCTCGGCATCATGTTTCTTTCCTATTACACAACCTGGCTCGATCTGCGCCTCGGACTGCATACGGTCATCCTGAGCCATCTGGTCTTCACTCAACCCTTCGTCATTCTGATCGTGAGCGCACGCATGGCCGGGTTCGATTTTGCCGCCGTCGACAGCGCGCGCGACCTCGGTGCAACCGCGCGGCAGGCATTCTTCACGATCACGCTGCCAATCGTGCGCCCAACCATCGTGGGCGCCGCGCTGATCTCGATGGCGCTGTCTCTGGACGATTTTCTGGTCAGCTTCTTCACGATCGGCGGCGGCAACACGCTGCCGATTTTCATGTGGGGAATGTTGCGCAAGGGCGTGGACCCGAGCATCAACGTGATCGCCGTCATCATCATGCTGCTGTCGATTGGCATCAGCCTGATCGGTTTGCGCGTTACCCGCTATCGCGGCTGACCGGCGCAAATTCGGCCGCTGTGGCCGCCGCCGTTACTCGGCTGGCGGCAGCAGTTCGAGAAACTTGCTCACGGCAAGATAACGCGGATTGGCGTCGCTGGTGATGATGTAGATATCGTCCTGCACGTCGGGCGATGGCGGCATCAGTGTCCAGATCCGTCCGGCCTCAATATCCGCCATCAGGAATTCGCGTGGGAGCAGCGCGATCCCAAGCCCCGCCACGACCATCCGCTTCACCTCGTTCAGATCGAGCGATTGACCGGCCAGGTTACGGCCCCAGCCATGCGCCGCACGGTAGGCCCGAACCGGTTCGGCCTCGTCCCCATCGGGCAGCACGAACGCCTCGTCCGCCAGCATTGCGGGGTTGTCGAAGGTCCGACCGGCCAGCGGATGCGAAGTGCCGCACACCGCAACATGCTGCTCGCGATAGAGGAACTGGAACTGCAGGCGCTCGGCCGAAGTCGCGACCGGCGCGACGCCAATCTCGGCCTCGTGCTGGACGATCCGCTCGGTAATCACCTGACAGGCCGCGACGTTGATCAGAAGCTCGGCCCGCGGGTAGCGCCGGCTGAAGCGGGCGATCGTTTCATCGAGACGCGGCGATACAAGATTGCCGACGACCAGCAGCCGCACCTGGAACATCAGCTCGCCGGCGATCTCGTCGAATGCCGCTGGCACGCTCTGGAGCTGCCGTTCCATGTCGAAGCAGATCTCGGCCAATGCCTTGCCATGATCGGTCAGTTCGAAGCCGCTCGGCCCACGCTGACAGAGCAGCACGCCAAGATGATCCTCGAGACGTTTGAGGGCGCTGCTGACCGAAGGCTGCTGCCGGGCCATAACGCGCGCAGCCTTGCTAACGCCGCCGGCCCGGACGATCTCGGCGAACGTCTTCAACAGGTTCCAGTCGAGGTTTTTGATCAGCCGGCGATGGACCGCATCAGCCATCCACAATACCCGCATTCTTATCCCGCGGCGGCGCCCAATGCCCGACGCACATAGCCCTGCCATCTTACGCAGGCCCGCGCGGCCGTGAAGCCAGATTGCACGGCACGATCGATCTTTGAGCATTGATGCTACCGATCCAGAAGATTGCCAATCCCGGGATTGATTGGCTGCACCGCCCCCCTACCCTCGCGCCCGGTTGCAGACAGCGCAGGAAGAACAGTGCCATGCCGGGATTCGATTTCAGCGGCCGGAGCGTGTTGGTGACCGGTGCCAGTCGCGGCATCGGCTATGCGGTCGCGCGCGGGTTCGCCGCCGCCGGCGCCGATCTTGCGGTCCTCGCCGATGGCGCCGATATCGGCGAGGCCGCCGGCTCGCTCGCCGCAGATACCGGCGCCGTGGTGCGGGCGTTGCGTTGCGACGTTACCGACCGGGCGGCGGTGGCGGCGGCGCTGGCAACATTCGAGCGCATCGACGTGCTGGTCAACAATGCGGGGCTTGAACTGATCACGCCGCTCGTCGAGCCGGGCACGCGGGTGGAGGAGACGTTCCGCCGCATCGTCGACATCAATTTGATGGGAGCCTTTTTCGTGACCCGCGATGCCCTGCCACGGATGCAGTCCGGCTCGAGCATCGTCGTCACGGCGTCGATCTGGGCGAAAACGGCGGTCGGCGGCTTCAGCGCCTATTGCGCCTCGAAGCATGCGGTGCTCGGTTTCACGCGATCGATTGCGCAGGAGCTCGGTCCGCGCGGCATCCGGGTCAATGCGGTCTGCCCCGGTTTCATTCGTACCGAAGCATCGATGCGCTCGGTCGCCGCCGAGGCGGAGCGAACCGGCGCAACCGAGGCCGAAGTGACGCGCGACCTGCTGCGCAATCAGGCGCTGGGTGGTCTGCTTGAGCCGGCCGACGTGGTCTCGACCTACTCTGTTCCTTGCCTCGGATCTCGCCCGCGATATCACCGGACAGTCGCTGCATATCGACCGCGGCGATGTCATGGACTGACGGCCGGGCCGGTGGTCGAATGTCAATCATCGGCTCCAGCTATGAAAAACATTCGGCGAAAGCCCGTTTCACCGGGGCCACACCGCGCCGACTCTGGAAACGGGAGACGCCCAAGAGGAAACGCCCTGGGAGGCATAGATGAACAAGAAATTCGTCGAAAAGCTGTTCCGCGCCAACGTACTGCGGCAAGGCCCGGGGGGACTGGTGCGAACACGCGGCCTCGGCCCCGTTTCGCGCCGTGCGTTCAGCGGCGGGTTGCTGGCCGGTGCAGCGGCAACGGCGTTGCTGCCGGGCCGGACCGCACGGGCGGACACCGCCGTGAACTTCATGGGCTGGCAGGGTTACGAGGAAGGCTTTGCCGCCGGCGGCTTCCTCGAAGCGAACGGCTATTCGCTCAATAACACTTATATGAACGACAATAACCAGATCATCGCCACGGCGACGGCGGGCGGCATGGGCAATATGGACATTGCGACGCCCGATCACGGCTATACGCCGGTCATGGCCGAAATCGGGATCCTGCAGGAGCTCGATCTCGAGCGGCTGCCGAACTACGGTAATCTGTTCGAGTTCTTCAAGACGATGCCTGGACCGAATGTCGACGGCGCGCAATTTGCGCTGCCCTACACCTGGGGCTCGATTCCGTTGATGTACAATCCGGAATTCGTGACAGAGAAGCCGACGTCGTGGCGCGACATCATGAAGCCGGAATACAAGGGTCGTGTCGCCCTGACCAACGACGTTATCAGCGTCATCATCCCGTTCACGATGACAGCGGCCGGCACCAGGACGCCGACCCGCATCACGAAGGACGAGCTGCGTGCCGCCATCGATATGATCATCGAAATCAAGACCGATTATGCCCGCACCATCGCCTCGGGATACGGCGAGCTGGCCGATCTGTTCGCCAGCGGCGAGGTGATCATGGCGCAGGCCTGGGAACCGGTCGCCGCCTGGGCCGGCGACAAGGGCGTCAAACTCGAATGGACCGTGCCGCTGGAGGGTACCTGGACGCTGGTCGACTGCCTTGCGCTGATTACGGATTCGCCGAACGAGGATGCTGCGTACGATCTGCTCAATCACGGGCTCTCGGCCGAGGCGCAGGCCCATGTGGCCAATGTGAATACGACCGGCGTTACGGTCGAGCCGGCCGTGCCGCTGCTCAACGAACGGGCGAAATCGATGTACCCGTACGACGATATCCCGCAATTCTTCGCGGATACCGGCGGCGGCCCCTTCCCGCTCTGGCCGCTGGATCGCGAGGGCGACTATGTCACCTTCGACGAGGTACTTGACGAGTGGGAACGATTCCTGAAGGCATAGGGGTATCGGGCGGCGGCGCCCCCCCCCGCCTGCCGGCTTTTCGCACTCCAGCAAGGGAATCGTTTGGCAATGATCGGCAAGAAGTCGAAGGCGGTCGAGGAATTCTGGCAGCACTGCCGTCGCGAACACGGCATCACCACGAACGAGTATCACGCCTGCACGTTCGCGGATCCGCGATATGCGACCTATCACGACGAGCTTCTGGATCTGGTCGAAGCCGGCAAGAAGCGGGCGACCGCGCATATGCAGCTCGATTTCGAGAAGAACAACGTAAAGCGCCGCCAGGTCGGCGATTACTGGGTCGTCGTCACGACCAGCGGCAACGAGCCGCGCTACCTGGTGCGGGTGACCGACGTCACCGTCACGCCGTTCAACAAGGTCGAACTCAGCTTCGCCGCGCGCGAAGGCGAGGGCGACGAAACCCTGAAATACTGGCAGGACGTGCATCGCGAGTATTTCGAACTGCAATGCAAGGACTGGGGCATCCCGTTCCCCGACAACGCGCCGACCGTCTGCGAAGGTTTCGACATGATCGAGACGGCCAAGCGCTGAGGCCGCGATCGGTTTCGGCGTCCGAGAAACAGCGAACGTGAAGGGCCCAGCCGCAACGCGACTGGGCCCTCGATCGTTGGTGGGCCCGGCAGGACTCGAACCTGCGACAACACCGTTATGAGCGGCGCGTTCTGACCAGCTGAACTACGGGCCCGCTGCGGCGTACCGGCCGCAATCCCGGCGCAAGAAAGCCGGAAGAACGGCCTGCGATCAAGGCCCATCGGCGTCGATACGGACCGGCTTGCAGGAAATCGCAGCCACCCGATCGCGCTCGCGAGAAATGGCCGCAACGCGCTAGGCTGTGGCCGACTATGTCCGCCCCGGGCCCGCCCCGGGGCCGCCCCGGAGCCCGCCCTGGAGAGTCCGCCCTGGAGAGTCCGCCTTGAGCCGACCGAGATGCATTGTCGCCTGGAGCAGCGGCAAGGACAGTGCCTGGGCCTTGCACCGGCTGCGCCAGATAGGCGAATACGAGCCGGTCGGGTTGCTGACCACGCTCAACGAGACGCACGCGCGCGTCGCGATGCACGCCGTGCGTGAAACTCTGCTTGAGCGGCAGGCGGCAGCGGCCGGCCTGCCGCTGCACAAGGTCCAGTTGCCCTGGCCCTGCCCGAACGAAGTCTATGAGACGCGCATGGGCGAGGCAGTCGAGCGCTTCCGGCAGGATGGCATTGCCGCCATCGCGTTTGGCGATCTGTTTCTCGAGGATGTGCGCCGCTATCGCGAAGAGAAGCTGGCGGGAAGCGGTCTTACGCCGCTGTTCCCGCTTTGGGGCGAGAGGACCGATCGGCTCGCGCGCGAGATGATCGCCGGCGGCCTCCGCGCCTATGTTACCTGCGTCGATCCGAAGCAACTCGATCCGCGCTTCGTCGGGCGCTGGTACGACCAACGGTTCATCGACGAGCTGCCGGAGAAGGTCGATCCCTGCGGCGAAAACGGCGAGTTTCATTCCTTCGCCTGCGCCGGACCGATGTTCGCCCATCCGATTCCGGTCGAGCCCGGCGAAATCGTTGAACGCGACGGCTTTGCCTTTGCCGATCTGCTGCCCGCCACCGGCGCTGCGAGGCGATCGGCATGAGCGCTGTTAGCGCGCACGACCGGCGCGTTGCATCATCGGCTGTCGCGACAGCGTGTCGAGGGGATCGCGACCGGCAACCGGCCTGACCGCACTCCGGCCACAACCGAGCGTGCCGTTCGAAAGGGCATCCTTCAGTATCTGCCGTGCGCGCGATACCCGGCTCTTGATGGTGCCGACCGCGCAATCGCAGACCTGCGCCGCTTCCTCGTAGCCGAGGCCGCCCGCTCCGACGAGCATCAGGACTTCGCGATGTTCGGTGCTGAGCTGCCAGAATGCGCGACGGAATTCGCACATCTCGAGGGCTGCTTCCTGCGTCTCTGCAATCGACGGTTCCCGCGAGCCAAGATCGTCGATCGACGTGAACCGGCCGCGATGGCGGCGCAACTCGTTGAAATACAGATTGCGCAGGATGGTAAAGATCCAGGCTTTGAAGTTCGTGCCGGGCGTGTACTGACTGGAACAAGTCAGCGCACGAACGACAGCATCCTGCACCAGGTCGTCGGCCAGGTCGCGATTGCCGCAGAGGGACCGCGCAAACGCGCGCAAATGCGGAATACATTCGACCGCGCTCTGCCGAACCTCGTCCGATGCATTGTCGAGGTATTGTACGGACATATCAGACCCCTGTAATTGCGTGTCGAGCCAGACACACACATGGGGTCCGCACAGCGACGATGCTGTGTTACCTTTGAGGCATTGCGGTAGCGCAAAGTCTTGCGCAATCAGCTATGCGACCGTCCGATTGTCAGTCGCTTCGCCAGCGCCAGCAGCGATGGCGAAAGCGGTTCGGCGATCAATTCACTATGCAATTCGACCAGCGCCCGATCGATCCGTCTATCGAGCGAAGCGAAAGGCATCGATTTGCCTTCGCGCGTAAAAGATACGGCTGTTTCCATGTTTGCCTTTTTCAACACACTCTCCCCCATCCGGTTGCCTGGTCCCCCGACCGACTGCGGCGCGTGACCTTTGCGCTACATCATAGTCGAATGTCCGAGTTGGCCATCGGTTCCGAGGAATGCCAAACAGTGGTGGTGGCGTTGCAATCTGTGACATTCCCGCAACAGCCCATCCGGCTCGACGGAATTGACACAAGCGATCGGATGTTCTGCGTAGTCTCGCACAACGGCGGGTTTCGAAGCATTCGGGCTTGTCTCGACGGATTGCCACAATCCGCAGCCGAAAACAGTCCGGGGCCCGCGCTTTCGCCACGGGCCCCGATATCGCGCCGGAAAGATCGTCGATGACGATCGATCAGTGACGATTGACGAAGTCACGAACCTGACGCTCGGCTTCCTCGCGTTCGATCCCGTAACGCTCCTGGACCTTGCCGATCAATTCGTCCTGATTGCCCTCGATGACCGTAAGATCGTCGTCGGTCAGCTTGCCCCACTGCTGCTTGACCTTGCCCTTGAACTGCTTCCACTGACCCGCAAACTGATCCTGATTCATCTCTGTCTCCTGTGAATTTAACACATTGAGGCTCGGCATTCGGCGCCTCTGCGGGATAAACGCATCACGCTGTCAGGCGGTTCCAAAAGCGATTCTGTGTGTACTTTCCTGCTCCATCGGCAAATCGAACTAAAAGATTCATCACGGAACCGCTGCATCGGCCGACTGTTGATCCTTCGAGCATCTCGCTCTCATCAAAGGAGACCATGCGATGCAACCGAAGAATCAGAATTCACCGAATCCGAAGAAGGCTCCGGGAGCCAATCAGCCGAAGCCGGGTGAAAACTTCCCGGGCAAGGCACCGGATGTGTATGGCGACGAGCGGCATCAGAAGCCCGGCCACACGCCCGGTCAGAACCCCAAGCGGGATAGAGAGCATAATCCGGACGGCGATCGTGGCCGCGGCGCCCAGCATCAGAACCCGGATCATCAGCGCCGGGATCATCGCGAAGACCCGGCTCGGCAGAACGAACGCGCACACCGGCCTGGTCAGGACCGCGAGTAAGCCGCCTGCGCGGCTAAACGCGCGACCCGACCGGAGTCACGGGCCATACGCCCAGGACCCCGGCCCGTGACAGACGAAGGGGGCCATCCTTTGGGATGGCCCCCTTCACTATGTCCGTATCAAAACGAACGCTTGCTGGAATCGCTCAGGACTGCGGCCTCTCCGCCGCATCCTTTCAGTTGTCGAGGAAGCTCCGCAGTTTGCGCGACCGGCTCGGATGTTTGAGCTTGCGCAACGCCTTCGCCTCGATCTGGCGGATACGTTCGCGCGTCACCGAGAACTGCTGGCCGACCTCTTCCAGCGTGTGATCGGTGTTCATGCCGATGCCGAAGCGCATGCGCAGCACGCGCTCCTCGC
>JBBDWX010000029.1:0-8919 GCA_040902665.1 Dongiaceae bacterium | reverse complement strand
TCCTGACGATCGACGTGACCGATCTGCCCGACGCCATCGTGCGTCCGGGGCAGTTTGTCGATCTGATCGGGCCCGGCAACGAACTCGACGAGTTGGCCGCACAAGCCGCCACCACCGGCTACGAGATTCTCACGCTGCTCGGCGCACGCTACGCACGGCAGTATCTGCCCGACGCAGCAGAGCCAGCCGCATGATCGGGTTTGTTCAGGCCATCGGCCGCGGCACGCTGAATTCCTGTGAACTCATCGGGCGGCTTATCGTCTTTGCAGCTCTCGGTCTCGTGCATGTGGTCAAGCCGCCCTACTACCCGCGGCTGATTTTGCGCCAGATGATCGAAATCGGGTTCTATTCCCTCCCCGTTGTTGGTCTCACCGCAATTTTCACCGGCATGGTGCTGGCCCTGCAGACATTCACCGGGTTCACCCGGTTCAATGCCGAGCAGATCATCCCGAATGTCGTGGTTCTCTCGATCACACGCGAACTGGGGCCGGTACTCGCGGGCCTGATGGTTGCCGGCCGAATCGGTGCGGCCATGGCGGCCGAAATCGGCACCATGCGCGTCACCGATCAGATCGACGCGCTGGCGACTCTCTCGACCAATCCGATGCGTTATCTGGTGGCGCCGCGATTGCTGGCCGGCTGTCTGATGCTGCCGATCCTGGTACTCGTCGCGGACATCATCGGCGTCATGGGTGGCTATCTGGTTAGTGTCTACAAGCTCGGCTTCAACCCGGTCGTCTACATAAACAACACGATCAGTTTCATCGAACCGCTGGACGTCATTTCTGGCCTCGTCAAAGCAGCCGCATTCGGTTTCATTGTGGCGTTGATGGGTTGTTTCCATGGCTTCCATTCGCGCGGCGGTGCGCAGGGCGTCGGCATCGCTACCACCAATGCGGTCGTGTCCTCGTCGATCCTGGTGCTGACCTTCAATTACATCATTACCGAGCTCTTCTTCTCGACATGAACCAGGTGCGGCCAAAGATCGAGATACGCGGTCTCTACAAATCCTTCGGCCGCAAGCAGGTGCTGCGTGGCGTCGATCTCGATGTGCCCGAACATCAATCGCTGGTCGTGATTGGCGGGTCAGGATCGGGTAAATCGGTCATGCTGAAATGCGTGTTGGGCCTGATCCAGCCCGACGCCGGCACCATCAGGATCGATGGCCAGGATCTGGCAGAGCTGAGCGGCTCCGAGCGGGCGGCCGTGTTGAGCAAGATTGGCATGCTGTTCCAGGCTGGCGCTTTGTTCGATTCGCTGCCGGTATGGGAAAATGTTGCGTTCGGGCTGACCGCGGGCAAACGCATGGGCCGACAGGAAGCGAAAGCCGTCGCATTGCGCAACCTCGCCGCCGTCGGCCTCGGCTCGGAAGTAGGCGATCTGTCGCCGTCCGAGCTCTCGGGCGGCATGCAAAAGCGCGTCGCGCTGGCCCGTGCGATCGCAACCGAACCCGAGATCATTTTTTTCGACGAACCGACCACCGGCCTCGACCCGATCATGGCCGACGTGATCAATGGCCTGATCCGGCTCTGCGTCGGCAAACTCGGCGCGACGGCACTGTCGATTACCCACGATATGGGCAGCGTACGCCGTATTGCGGACCGCGTCGCGATGCTGCATGACGGCCGCATCGTGTGGCAGGGAGCCGTGGGCAACATCGACCGATCCGGCAATTCCTATGTCGACCAGTTTATCAACGGTCGGGCGGAAGGCCCGATCGCGATGCCGGTCCGGCCGCTCTGACGGGCCCTGCCCGGGAAGGACTGAATTGGCCAAATCCGTTGCCCGTTATGTCTGCCAGAGTTGCGGCGCGCTTGCCTCGAAATGGAGCGGCCGCTGCGAGGCCTGCGGGGAGTGGAATACGATCGTCGAAGAGGCGCCGCGCGAAGCAGCGCCCAAGGGAATCGGTGCCGGGCGCGGCCATAAGATCGAATTCCAGCCGATCACCGGAACCGGCGCGCCGGTCGCACGGCGGAGTACCGGCAATGCCGAGTTCGATCGCGTTACCGGCGGTGGGCTGGTACCCGGCTCGGCGTTGCTGATCGGCGGCGATCCCGGCATCGGTAAATCCACATTGCTTTTGCAGATCGCCAATGCGCTCGCCGCCACGTCCGGTGGTGCGCGAGAGGCGACGGTTGCCTACATCACCGGCGAGGAATCGGTCGAACAGGTGCAGATGCGCGCGCGCCGGCTCGATCTGAAGGCCGGCGGCGTTGAGCTCGCGGCGGCCACGAGTGTGCGAGATATCCTCACGTCGATCGATCGCGCGCAGGCGCCCGATCTGGTGGTCATCGATTCGATCCAGACGATGTATGTCGACACGCTCGATTCGGCACCCGGCACGGTTGCCCAGGTCCGCGGCGCCGCCGCCGAACTGATCCGGCTCGCCAAACGCCGCGGATTCACGGTGGTGCTGGTCGGGCATGTCACCAAGGAAGGACAGATCGCCGGCCCGCGCGTGCTCGAGCATATGGTCGACACCGTGCTATATTTCGAAGGCGAACGCGGCCACCAGTTCCGAATCCTGCGTGCGGTCAAGAACCGCTTCGGCCCGGCAAATGAGATCGGCGTGTTCGAGATGACCGATGCCGGGCTGATGGGCGTCGAAAATCCCTCTTTCCTGTTTCTCGGCGAACGGCGCGAGGATTCATCCGGAACCGCGGTCTTCGCCGGGATCGAAGGAACGCGCCCTGTTCTGGTCGAGATTCAGGCGTTGGTTGCACCCTCGTCGCTCGGAACCCCGCGCCGCGCCGTGGTCGGTTGGGACAGCGCCCGGCTTGCGATGCTGCTGGCGGTCCTGGAGGCGCGCTGCGGACTGGTACTGGCCGGCAAGGACGTATATCTGAATGTCGCCGGTGGCCTGCGAATCGCAGAACCCGGCGCCGATCTCGCGGTCGCGGCGGCGCTGGTTTCTGCCGCTGCAGACCGGCCGGTGCCGGCGAGTACGGTGTTTTTTGGCGAGGTCGGGCTTGGCGGCGAGGTACGGGCGGTGAGCCAGCCGGAACTCCGGCTCAGGGAAGCGGCAAAACTCGGTTTCGCTTCGGCATGCATGCCGGCGCGCAGCAAGGGTCGCCGCGAACCACCGGGCGGGCTCGCGGTCCACGAGGTTCGCCATCTGGCCGATCTGGTCGGCCGGCTTACCGAAGACGGGCAGGACCGACGTCCGGGCGGCGCCCGACGCAGCGGCTAGGCGGCAGGGAGCTTCTATTGGACGATCTTCCGGTCTCGGTCGTCGATCTGGTTCTGGTCGGGGTTCTGGCCATTTCCGCCTTGCTCGCCTTCGTGCGCGGGTTCGTGCGCGAGGTGCTTTCGATCGGCGCCTGGATCGGTGCCATTGTCGTCACCATCTATGCGTTTCCCCACGCGCAGCCGTTTATGCGCGAGCAGATCGATATTGCCCTTCTCGCCGACGCGGTGACGGGCCTCGCTATCTTCATCGTCGCTCTGGTGATCCTGACCGTGATCAGCAATGCCCTGTCGCGCAATGTCCGGAACAGCGCCCTTGGCGCCGTCGACCGCTCGCTCGGCCTGCTTTTCGGCCTGGTGCGTGGCGCGGTCCTCATCTGCGCGGCCTATCTCGCGATGAGCTGGGGCATTCCCAAGGAGGAAGACCGGCCAGACTGGATTTTGAATGCGCGCAGCAAACCTCTGGTCGAACGCGGTGCCGAGTTCCTCGCGTCGCTGCTGCCGGCCGCCTTGAAGCAGGAGGGCGAGGAAACCGCCGATGGGCTGGTGAACGACGCCGAACGGCTGCTCGAGGCCGGCGAGGCCGTGGAAACGCTCACAGGAACCGGCTCAGGGACGGATTCGGAAGAAGCCGATACCGGCACCGATTCGGATGCTGCCGAGACGCCGCCATCCGGCTATAAGGACGCCGAACGGAACGACCTCGAACGCCTGATCGAGAGCACCGATTGAGCGCCGAACCGAAGGAGGGCCGCCGCCTGTCCATGTCGCCGACGCTGACCACCCACCCCTACGACGACGACCATCTGCGCGAGGAGTGCGGGGTGTTCGGCATATACGGCCCGGAGGATTCCGCAGCACTGGTCGCGCTCGGCCTTCATGCGCTGCAGCATCGCGGGCAGGAAGCGGCCGGAATCGTTGCGTTCGACGGGCGCCAGTTCAATGCGCATCGAGCGCTCGGCCAGGTCGCCGATCACTTCTCCAGCGAGAAAGTCATCGACCGGCTGCGCGGCCATGCCGCGATCGGTCATGTGCGCTATTCGACGGCCGGCGAAACCGTGCTGCGCAACGTGCAGCCACTGTTCGCCGATCTCGAATTCGGCGGTTTCGCGATCGCGCATAACGGCAATCTGACCAACGCCTATACGCTGCGCCGCGAACTGGTCAAACGCGGCTCGCTGTTTCAGTCGACAACGGATACCGAGGTCATCACCCATCTGATGGCGACCGGCCACGGCACCGTCGTAGACCGGCTGGTGCAGGCCCTGCGCCAGGTCGAGGGCGCTTATTCCATCGTCGCACTGGCGCATGATCGGGTAATCGGCGTTCGCGATCCCCTTGGCGTTCGGCCGCTGGTAATCGGCAAACTCGGCACCTCGCACATTCTTGCTTCCGAAACCTGTGCGCTCGACATCATCGGTGCCGAGTTCGTGCGGGATGTCGAACCCGGCGAGATTGTGGTGATCGGTTTGCATGGCATCGAGAGCCTGCATCCGTTCCCGCAGCGCAAGAAGCGATTCTGCATATTCGAGTTTATCTACTTCGCCCGGCCCGACAGCGTGGTCGAAGGCACCAGCGTTTACGATGCGCGCAAGCGGATCGGTGCTGAACTGGCCCGCGAAGCGCCCGCGCCTGCCGATGTGGTCATTCCGGTTCCCGATTCCGGCGTCCCGGCAGCGCTCGGCTTTGCCGAGGAATCGAGGATTCCCTTCGAACTGGGTATCATCCGCAATCACTATGTCGGCCGCACGTTCATCGAGCCGAGTGACCATATCCGGCATCTGGGTGTGCGCCTGAAGCACAATGCGAACCGCGCGATGATCCACGGCCGCAACATTGCGCTGGTCGACGACAGCATCGTACGTGGCACGACGTCGCGCAAAATCGTCGAAATGCTCCGCCATGCCGGCGCCAGGGAAGTGCATATGCGCATCTCAAGCCCACCCACGGCGCATTCCTGCTTTTACGGGATCGACACGCCCGAGCGCGAAGCGCTTCTCGCCTACAAGAACGATGCCGAAGCGATGGCGAAACTGATCGGCGTCGATAGCCTCGCCTTCATCTCGATCGACGGCCTTTATCGCGCGATGGGTGCCCCGCAGCGCGACCCCGCCATGCCCCGTTTCTGCGATGCCTGCTTTACCGGCGACTATCCGATCCCGTTGACCGACCGCAGCGACGGGCGGCCGCCCGCGCAGCTTTCGCTGCTTGCCGAATCCCCCTGAGTATTACCCTGCCAAGGCCGAAACGACACGCCGGCTTGCCGGGCGCATCGCGCTCGTAACCGGCGCATCGCGCGGCATCGGTGCTGCAGTTGCACGACGCTTCGCCGCGGAAGGCGCCGAACTGATCCTGGTTGCGCGTACCGTCGGCGGGCTCGAAGAAACCGACGACGCGGTCAAGGCGGCCGGCGGGCACGCAACGCTGGTGCCACTCGATCTCGCCGACTATCCGGCGATCGACCGGCTCGGCCAGGCGATCTTCGAACGGCACAAGCGGCTCGACGTGCTGGTCGGCAATGCCGGCCTGCTCGGCACGCTGACGCCGATCCACCAGATCCGGCCGCAGGACTGGCAGCAGGTGATGGATATCAATGTGACGGCGAACTGGCGGCTGATCCGTTCGATGCATCCGCTGCTGCAGGCATCGCCGGCCGGCCGCGCGATGTTCGTGTCATCCGGCGCCTCGACGGCGCCGCGCGCCTATTGGGGCACCTATGCGGTCAGCAAGGCGGCCCTCGACATGCTGGTCGGGATCTATGCCGCCGAGACCGCAAAGACATCGATCCGCATCAACATTGTCGATCCCGGCCGGGTGCGCACCAACATGCGTGCCAGCGCCTATCCCGGCGAGGATCCGATGAAACTGCCGGCGCCCGACGACATCACCGATCTGTTTGTCGAACTGGCATCAACCGACTGCACGCGCCACGGCGAGCGCATCGATGTAACGGTGCGCAGGCACTAGATCAGTCCCCGGCGTAAGGGTTGTTGCCCTTGCGCAACGTGATCCGCAGCGGCACGCCGTCCAGCCCGAACGTATCGCGCAATCCGTTTACCAGATAGCGCAAGTACGAATCCGGCAGCTCCGTCGGTCGGTTCACAAAGATCGCGAAAGTCGGCGGCCGGGTTTTGATCTGGGTCGCATAGCGCAGCTTGACCGATTTCCCCGATGCCATCGGCGGCGGATGGCGCTCCGTGATCCCGCCCAGCCAGCGATTGAGGTCGCCGGTCGAGATCCGATGGTTCCATTTCTCGTAGATTTCGAACACCCGCCGCATCAGTCTGGCGATGCCCTCGCCTTCCTCGGCGGAGATCGTGACCAGCGGTATGCCGCGGGCCTGAGGCAGTGACCGTTCGATCCGGTCCTTGAGCGATTTCAGCGCCGCATCGGGCTCGGCAACCGCATCCCATTTGTTCGCCGCTATTACCAGCGCCCGTCCCTCCTCGAGCACCTCGCGCGCGATGGTCAAATCCTGCTTCTCGAAACTTTCGGTGGCGTCGAGCACCAGCACGACGACCTGTGCGTATTTCAGTGCCCGTGCCGTTTCGGCACCGGAAAGCTGCTCCAGCCGCTCGGAAATGCGCGCGCGCCGACGCAGTCCGGCCGTATCGACCAGGCGCATCTTCCGGCCGCCATACTCCCAGTCGATCGTGATCGCGTCGCGGGTGATACCTGCTTCAGGCCCGGTGATGACCCGTTCCTCGCCGAGCAGCCGATTGACCAGGGTCGACTTGCCGACATTCGGCCGCCCGACGAACGTAATCGCGATCGGCGCATCGGGTGCCGGCGGCGCCATATCGTCGTCCGCCACCCCGGCAACGATTTCATCGCTCGCCGGCGCGTCCGGCGCGAGCCGTTGCTGCATGGCTTCGAGCAGGAGGCTCATGCCATCGCCATGCTCCGCGGAGATCGCCAGCGGTTCGCCAAAACCGAGCGCAAAAGCGTCATAGCGTCCGGCCTCGCTGGCGCGGCTTTCGCTCTTGTTGGCGAGCAGCAAAGTCGGCTTGCCGCTGCGCCGCAGCAGATCGGCAAAATGTCGGTCGTCAGGGATGAGCCCGCTGCGTGCGTCGATCACGAACAGCACCAGATCGGCTTCGGCGATGGCGCGCCGGGTTTGCGCCTGCATGCGCGCCGACAGGCTTTCGCTCGCCGCTTCTTCGAGGCCTGCCGTATCGATCAGCGTGAACTCGAGGTCGCCCAACCGACCGCGGCCTTCGCGACGATCGCGCGTCACGCCGGGCAAATCATCGACAATGGCAATGCGCTTGCCCACCAGCCGGTTGAACAGCGTCGATTTGCCGACATTCGGCCGGCCAACGATCGCCACCACAGCAGTCATGATCGGATCAGCGCAGCGCGATGAGGCTCGCGTCGCCCAGCAGCATATAGAGACCGCCATTGACGACGATCGGCGCCACACGCGTACCGGTCGGCAGATCGAACGTGCCGATGATTTCACCGGTGAAAGGCGACGCCACCACCGCACCGCCCTCGGAACTGACGGCGAACAGCCGATCGCCGGCCAGCACCGGCCCGCTCCAGCTGATCGGCCCGCTGCGATCTTCCGGATCGGTGAAGCGCGGCAGTTCCTGAAACCATTTGACCTGCCCGCCGCTTCGCGTGAGGCAGAGAAGAATCTGGTCCGCCGTAATCATGTAGATGAAATCGCCGGCAAGCCACGGACCCTCTGTGCTGGAAGCGGCGCGCTCCCAAACCCTGAGGCCGGTCGCCTGATCGACAGCGACCGTCGTACCGGAATTACCCGATACGTAGACGACACCGCCATCGATCACGATGCGCCCGGTCACTCCACCGACGCGCGTCGCGCTCGCGCGCAGCAATCGCGAGATCAGCGCGTCGCTCCAGCGCGCCTGTCCGGTCGAAACATCGAGGGCGAAGACGTCGCCCGACGTATAGGCAACCACGACCGTATCGTCGTCCAACGCCGGTGATGCCGCACCCAGAAGGCTTGCCTGTCCGATCGGCCCCGTATGAGTCCACTGGATTTCGCCGGTTTCCATCGACAGGGCGATGGCTCGATTGTCGAGTGTCACAACGACGAGCCGACCGTCGGCAAAGCCCGGCGGCGCGCGGACCGGTGAATCGATGCGCGTGGTCCATACGATCTCGCCGCTCGCCGCATCGACCGCATAGATATAGCCGTAATCGGTCGTGACGTAGACACGCGCGCCGTCGGTCGCAATGCCGCCGCCGAACAGCTCGTCTTCGCTTTCCGGTGTGAGATCGCGCCGCCATACGACTGCGCCTGAGGCCAGATCGAGCGCACTCAGATTGCTCGCGCTGTCCATTGCGTAAATGCGCCCGCCGGCCGCCACCGGTTCCGTCACCAGCGGCCGGTACGAATCGCCGCCGCTGCCAACCGATGTACGCCATATCTGACCCGGCGCATCCACGAGCGCGAGATGATGCATCGCATGGCTCGGGTAACCACCGGCCTGTGGCCAGGTATCGTTCGCAATGGCACCCGGCAGCGCAACCTGGAGCGCGGCTACTTCGGGATCCGCATTGAACCCCTGCCCATGTTCGAGGACCGAAATCCGCTCGCCGACGAGCGGTTCTTCGTCATCGGAATCGAACATTTCCGTGGCGCCGCAGGCGGCAAGCATCAGTGTGACTGAGAGCGCACATGCGATGCGCAACGACTCTTTCCCGCTTGGCCCAGCGCGCATGGTAATGGCTCCGCTACCCGGCCAGCGCCGCCAGCGCTTC
>JBBDWX010000028.1:4293-8929 GCA_040902665.1 Dongiaceae bacterium | reverse complement strand
GCGCGCCGGAATGCGGCTGCACGTTGGCGAACGCGCAGTCGAATAGTTTCTTCGCGCGCTCGATCGCCAGATTTTCGGCGAGATCGACATATTCGCAGCCACCATAATAACGGCGGCCGGGATAGCCCTCGGCATATTTGTTGGTCAGCACCGAGCCCTGCGCCTGCAGGACGGCCAGCGAGACGATGTTCTCCGAAGCGATCAGCTCGATCTGGTCCTGCTGGCGGCGCAGCTCCTTGCCGATCGCGGCATGGACGTCGGGATCGCGCTCGGCGAGGGGTGCCGTGAAAAATCCGGGCTGAACGGTTGACGTGTCGGCAGGCGCCATGGGCTCTGTTGTCCTTTCCTGGAACGCAATCAGTCGGCGTCTTGGGTGGCGGCGATCTGTGTGGCGAACGAAGGCGTCAGCCTGGCGACGCGCGGCCGGTGTCGACCGCCTTCGAATTCCGTCGTCAGAAATACCCGCAGCGCGCAGCGTGCGGTTTCGGGTCCGATCAGCCGCGCGCCGAGTGCCAGCACATTGGCATCGTTATGCTGGCGCGCGAGCCGCGCACTGGTTTCGTCGTGGCAGACCGCCGCGCGCACATGCGGATGTCGATTGGCGGCGATCGCAATCCCGATGCCGGTCCCGCAGACGAGAAGACCGCGGCCCGCCTTTCCCGCCGCCAGGGCCTCGGCCAGCCGGTCGGCGAAATCCGGATAGTCGACGCTGACGGTCCCGTTTTCGGTTCCGAGATCGAGCGCGTCGAGGTCGAGCGCCGTCAGTTCGGATTTAAGCGCCTCCTTCAGCGCAAATCCGGCATGGTCGGCAGCTATGGCGATCCTCTCGCGCGGCATCCCGTTCCTCATGTCGCGGGCAAACCCGGGCCCTTCCCGGGCCCTCCCCAGGCGACCAACCATATATCGCGAAGGCGCCCCGGCCCGCCACAACTTATACCCCGAAATCGCGGCATAACGGCAGAGCGGCAGAGCGGCAGGGGTCAAAGCGAGAGGCGGCAAAGGCTGCGGGCAGCAGGCGGTGAAGCCACGGGGCGGCGCCGAGCGGATTGGCGGGCGACCCGCCGGGCCGAGCCCCGGCCCATAAAGAAACGGCCCGGAGCGGTTTCCCGTCCGGGCCGTCTGGAAATCTGCAATTCCTCCCCGGTAATCACATGGGGGGAATCACATCGGGAGAATTACATCTCGGCGTAGGTGCCGTCCTTGAAGACGTACCAGACATAGGCCGACGCCGTCAGGTCACCCTTGTCGTCGAACCCGATCGTGCCGACGACCGTATCCCAGTCATGCTTGCGCAGCTGGGCTGCAACGGCATCGGAATTGGTCGTGCCGGCCTCGTTGGCCGCCGCCGCCCAAACCTGGATCGCAGCATAGGTCGAGAGCGTGTAGCCCTCCGGCTCGAACCCGCCTTCGCGGATCTTCGCCACCACTTCGGCCGCCGACGGCAGGTTGCGGGCTTCGGCCGCGTTCGAGAACATGACGCCTTCGGCCGCGTCGCCGGCGATCGAAACGAACTCCGCCGTGTTGAGCGAGTCCGGGCCGATCATCTGAGCCTCCAGACCCTGTTCACGGGCCTGACGGATGATGAGCGCGCCTTCGGTGTGATAGCCACCGAGATAGATGACGTCGATATTCGCCGCCTTCATCTTGGTGACCAGCGCGGTGTAGTCCTGCTCACCGGCCGTGTAAGCCTCGTAGAGGACTTCCTGCAGGCCAGCGCCGTTCATCTGTTCCTTTGTCAGATCGGCGATGCCTTTGCCGTAGGTCGACTTGTCGTGAAGGATCGCGACATTCTTGCCCTCATAGTTCGTCGCAATCCACGGACCGGCAAACTGGCCCTGCTGGTCGTCACGACCGCAGGTGCGGAAGATGGTCTCGACGCCCTTTTCCGCCGGGCCCTCGGTGAAGGCCGGGTTCGTCGACGCGGGGCTCATTTGCAGGATTTCCTCGTCGATATAGACGTCGGAGGCCGGGATCGACGAACCGGAGCAGAAGTGGCCGGCCACGAAGATCACGCCCTTCGAAACGAAATCGTTGGCAACGGCGGTCGCCTGCTTCGGATCGCAGGCATCGTCGCCGATTTCGAGCACCAGATTCTCGCCGAGCACGCCGCCCGCCGCATTGATATCGGCAACGGCTGCTTCCGCGCCGCGCTGCATCTGCGCACCGAAAGCGGCATAGTCGCCGGTCATCGGGCCCGCGGTCGCAACCGTGAT
Source organism: Dongiaceae bacterium (assembly GCA_040902665.1). Classification (GTDB taxonomy): domain Bacteria; phylum Pseudomonadota; class Alphaproteobacteria; order Dongiales; family Dongiaceae; genus JAWXBK01. Next base: position 6,716 of record JBBDWX010000028.1, on the reverse strand, counting down.
ATCGGCTGCGGCGTTGCCGGCCCCGATGGCAGTCGCGGCAACGATCGCCGCCGCCAGTGTAAGACCGTATTTTCGCATTTGTAGTTCTCCCTGCGTTTGTGAAGGTTGCCGTCGCTCAAATGCGACGTGCATCTCGCTCAACCCCCGCTACCTTTGAGGGGGATCGGCCGGTATCGGAGCCTCAATCGATCATCGCGTCAATAGCGTTGATTGCGGCCGAATTGCGACATTTCGTGAAAACGACTTAGGATATCAAGCAGTTAACCCGGCTGGCGGTCGCGCCAGCCAAACAGTCCGACGCGCTCATACAGCCAGGGATACTGCTTCACCATCAGTCTTGCCCGGGTCACGCGAAAGGCAAACAGCGAAACGAGGATCAGCACGATCGCGTTCATCACATAGCCGGAAAGGCCGGTGCCGAACGGCGGCGCCTCGCTCGAAACGAGACTGGCGACGATGAAGGAACCGTCGAACAGCGCGTAGGTCATGAACTGGGATGCCAGCGCCAGCAGTGCACCGTACAAGATATTATGCCACCAGGGATGCCAGGCCTGCGCGATCGCCTGCCCCATCATGAAGGCGGCTCCACCGGCGAGGATGACCGATGCGCCGATGAAAACCGGAACGGTCGTGCCGAGCACGAATTCGATGTCCACGATGCCCTCCCCGACCTAATGCCCGCCTTCGAGATAGGCGGCGCGAACTTCGGCATTGTCGAGAAGTTCGCGGCCGGTTCCCGAGAGCGCTATTTTGCCGTTCATCATCACATAGCCGCGATGCGCGAGGCGCAGCGCATGAAACGCGTTCTGCTCCACGAGGAATACGGTCACACGATCACGTTCGTTGACCTCGCGGATGACGCGGAAGATCTGTTTGACGATCATCGGCGCGAGGCCGAGCGAGGGTTCGTCGAGAAGCAGCAGTCGCGGCCGGCTCATCAGGGCGCGGCCGATCGCCAGCATCTGCTGCTCCCCGCCAGAAAGCGTGCCGCCACGCTGACGGTGGCGCTGCTTCAAAATCGGAAACAGTTCGTAGACGCGATCGAGATCTTCGCTGAAATGCGCCGGATCGGTGGTCAGCGCTCCCATCTGCAGATTTTCGAGCACCGTCATGCGCGGGAAGATACGCCGGCCTTCGGGCGCATGCGCGATGCCGCGCTGCATGATCTTGTACGTGGGAAGTCCGGTCACGTCTTCGCCCTCGACCAGGATCTGACCTTCGCGCGGGCGCGGATTGCCGCAGATCGTCATCAGCAGCGTCGATTTGCCGGCACCGTTGGCTCCGATCAGCGTCACGATCTCGCCGGTCTGGACATCGATGTCGACGCCCTTCAGCGCCTCGATGTTCCCATAGAAGGTATGGACGCCACGGGCGGCGAGCATCGACGCGCTCACGGCGATATCTCCGGAATGTCCTGCTTCACGACCTCGGGCAGATCCTCGTCCTCTTCCTCGCCGAGATAGGCGCGGATCACGTTCGGATCGTTGCGCACGGTTGCTGGCGGCCCGTCGGCGATCTTCCGGCCGTAATCGAGCACGACGATATGGTCGGAAATCTTCATCACCACGCTCATGTCGTGTTCGATCAGCAGCACCGCCGTCTTTTCCTCGTCCCGGATCGAGACCAGAAGCTCGTTGAGCTCACCTGACTCGCGCGGATTGAGACCGGCTGCGGGCTCGTCGAGGCAGAGCAGCAGCGGATCGATGCACATCGCCCGCGCAATCTCGAGCCGGCGCTGCGCGCCGTAGGGCAGGCTTCCGGCCGGGCCGTCCGCCTGCGCCACGAGTCCGATCTTGTCGAGCCAGCGCTGCGCTTTCTCGACCGCCGCGTCTTCGGCGGCCCGGTAGCGCTTGAGGCCGAGAAGCCCGAACAGCGAATAGCCCGACGCGCGCATCAGCTGGTTGTGCTGGGCTACGACCAGATTCTCGAGGACCGACATCGCCGGAAACAGCCGGATGTTCTGGAACGTGCGCGCGATCCGCGCATCCTTGGCGATGCGAAACCCTTCCATCTGTTCGAGCATCATCGGCCCGGCCGGATGATGCATCATCAGGCGACCGACCGTCGGCTTGTAGAAACCGGTCAGGCAGTTGAAGACCGTGGTCTTGCCGGCACCGTTCGGACCGATGATCCCGGTGATCTGCCCATCGGCCGCCTCGAACGACACGTCGTCGATGGCGACAAGCCCGCCGAAGCGCATCGTCAGATGCTCGACCGAGAGCAGCGGCCGGACTTCCGGCGCCGCCGGCATCGTGTTCGCAGCCGCCGCAGCGTTCATCCGCTGCCCTCGCTGGCGACGGCACGGCCGCGTCGGTTGAGCGCCGACTTGCCGTGCAGCAGCACGGTCGGATCGCGATGCGCGAGCAGACCGCGCGGCCGCCAGATCATGATCAGCACCATGCCCGCGCCAAACGCGATCATGC
>JBBDWX010000028.1:0-4283 GCA_040902665.1 Dongiaceae bacterium | reverse complement strand
GATCGTCGAGGCGAGCACGACGCCGAGCTGACTGCCGAGCCCGCCCAGCACCACGATTGCCAGGATGACCGCAGATTCGATGAAGGTGAAACTCTCCGGGCTGATGAAGCCCTGGCGGGTGGCAAAAAACGCGCCGCCGAAACCGCCGATCATCGCGCCGATCGAAAACGCGGTCAGCTTGGTGTTGCGCGGATTGATGCCGAGCGCGCGACAGGCCGTCTCGTCCTCGCGCAACGCTTCCCAGGCGCGACCGATCGGCAGCCGCCGCAGTCGCAGCGTGAAGACACAGGTCACCAACGAGAGGATCAGAATGATGTAATAGAGATAGACGATCCGGTGCAGCGGCGCGAATGTGAGTTCGATATCGAACATCGACTGCAGGATCGGCCCGACGACGCTATGGAATGTCTCGCCGCCCTCCGGGCTCTGGCGCTCGAACGGCAATCCCAGGAACGACGGCCGCGGAATGTCGCGAATGCCATCGGGTCCGCCGGTGAACCACCACCAGTTGATCAGAATCACGCGAATCATCTCGCCGAATCCGAGCGTCACGATGGCCAGATAGTCGCCTCGTAATCGCAGGACAGGAAAGCCGAGCACGATACCGAAGAACGCCGACATCGCACCGGCGAGCGGCAGGCAGCCCCAGAAGCTCCAGTCGAAATAATGCGCAAACAGCGCATAGGAATACGCGCCGACCGCATAGAATGCGACAAAGCCGAGATCGAGCAGGCCGGCGAGCCCGACCACCACGTTGAGACCCCAGCCGAGCATGCAATAGGTGAGCACGAGAATGCCCATGTCGACGATGCGCCGTTCCGGAAACAGGACCGGCAACAGCACGGCGAGCAGGATCAGGAGGCCGGCCGCGTAGGGCATGTATTTCTGCGTCCGGGCCGAGACCGTATCCATGACGCCGCCGCCGCGCGGCGCCGGTGCGCCGCCGCGACGCTGAACGACGAGCGCCCGCAGCGCGAACACGACGGCGGTCAGGCCGAAAATCCAGTCGACGATCTTGTTGCTGAACGGCAGCAGCGAAAAATCGCGTTCGCCGCCGATCAGCGTCGAGCCGATAACCGCAACCGCAAAGGCGACGCTGCCGATCAGGACCGGCCATGCGATGCCGGCCCGCAGCAGCTGCATGCCGGCGCGGCCGAGCGCCACGACGAGCGCTGCCACGAACACGTCGTCGTAGCGGGTAATGAAGCGCAGGCCCTTCGGATCGTCGATCGTTTCGATGCCGATGAGCTGGCTGCCCAGCAGGAACACGATGATCCCGCTGATGATCATGTCCTTGACGATGCGGCCGGACAGCGATTGCGGCTCGCGCGCGATCGTGGCGATCACTCCGGTCATCGATCAGACCTTCTCGATTTCGGGTTTGCCGAGCAGTCCGGTCGGCCGGAAGATCAGCACCAGAATGAGGATGGAGAAGACCGCAACATCCTTGTATTCGACCGTGAAATAGCCCGACCAGAACGCCTCGATCAGGCCGATCAGCAGGCCGCCCAGCATGGCGCCGGGAATCGAGCCGATGCCGCCGAGCACCGCGGCCGTGAAGGCCTTGATGCCGGCGAGAAATCCGATGAAGAAATCGACCACGCCGTAATAGAGCGTCACCATCAGGCCGGCCACGCCCGCAAGCGAGGCGCCGATGATAAAGGTGATCGAAATCGTCCGGTCCACATTGACGCCGAGCAAGGCCGCCATCTTCTGATCCTGCTCGCAGGCGCGCTGCTGGCGACCGAGCGCGGTGCGGGTGATCAGCAGCGTGAACACGGCCATCAGCGCAACCGTCAGCAGCACGATGAAGATCTGCAGATAGCCGAGCTGGACGGCGAAACCGGCATCCGGCGCCGATAGCGTGAAGCCGCCCTTGATCAGCGGCTGCAGCGGCTTGTTGCGCGCCCCCTGCGCGAGCTGCACATAGTTCTGCAGGAAGATCGACATGCCGATCGCCGAAATCAGCGGCGCGAGGCGGAACGACCCGCGCAACGGCCGATAGGCGACGCGCTCGACCGTCCAGCCGTACATGGCCGTCAGGATCACGCTCATGATCAGCATCAGCATGAGGGCCAGCGGCACCCAGGTGATGCCGGCCACGCCGAGGATCAGGAATGTGATTACCGCATGGAACGCGCCGATCATGTAGATATCGCCATGCGCGAAATTGATCATGCCGATGATCCCGTAGACCATCGTGTAGCCGATCGCGATGAGGCCGTAGATGGCGCCCAGCGTCAGCCCGTTGATCAACAACTGGATGAATAAATCCATGCCCGTGCGTCGAGACCGGATCGTTTCACGCGGAAGTCGCTGCGACATGCAACCGATATCGCACGCATCGACCGGTCCCGAACTTGCGCTCCCCTCGAAGTCACCCTGATTTATGTCCGGCTGCTGTGAAATCGGCAGCGCCGAATCTCGTTTGTGCCGCGACGGTAGACCAGCACTCCCAAGGCGGCAAGCCTGATGCGCCTAGTCGCGCCGGCCCTGCCCCCTTCCGCTTGCCCGCAGGATCAGTATGCCGGCCAGCAGCCCGAACACCACCACATCCCGCCATGCGCCGCCGACAACGCTCGCCGCGAAAGTCTCGACCGCGGCGACCGCGAGCCCGCCGAGCAATGCACCGGGAACGGACCCGAGCCCGCCGAGCACGGCGGCCGTCAGCGCCTTGAAACCGAACGGCATGCCCATCGCGAAATCGACCGGGCCGTAATGCCAGACCGCAAACGCGCCGGCGAGCCCGGCGAGGAAACCGCCGAGTGCAAATCCCAGCGCGACCATGCGGCCGCCGTCGATGCCGAGCAGCGCCGCCATGCGCGCATCCTCGATGGCGGCGCGGAACGAACGGCCGAGTTTCGTGCGGCGGCCGGCGAGATGCAGCGCGAACGCAATCAGGACCGTTGCCAGTCCGATCGTCAGATGGCGCGAACTCGCGACCACGCCGAAGCCGTCGATCGCACCCAGCGGAAACACGCTGTCGGGATAGAACGGCATCCATTGCGTCTGCGGGCCCTGCAGGAGACGCATGGCTTCGCCGATCGCGATCGCGAGACCGATCGCGGCAATCATCGCCGCGAGCGGCCTTCCCTCGAGCGGACGGAAAACAATCCGGGCCATCGCCCAGCCGAAAGCCGCCGACGGCAAACCGACCGCGACGATCGCCAGAAGGAATCCGGCGCCCGTCCCATAGTCGAGCGATCCGGCGATGCCGCGCGTGAGAAACAGCATGAACGCGCCGAGCATGACCAGCGGTCCGAATGCGAAGTTGATGAAGCGGCCGGCCGCATAGATCAGCGTGAAGGCGACCGCGACCAGCGCATAGAGACAACCGAGGGCGAGTGCGTTGACGATCTGCTGCAGAAGATAGCCCGCACCGAAACCGCCGGCCGGCGCTTCGGTGCTTTCGGTACTTTCGATGCTTGCAGCTTGCGACGGCAGGATGTGCAGAAGCTTGTAGAGCTGTTGCACGTCGTAGCGCGACATCGCGCCGTATTTCTCGCTTTCGAGCCGCGCGATCTGCCAGCGACCGCCGCTGTCGGCGAGCGGCAGGAACCAGCAGGCGATCCAGCCGGGCGGATCGTCCGGTGCGAGGCGATCCGACATCCAGCGCCAGGCGATCAGCGTGTGCCCCGCGTCGTTCCAGCGGACGGGATCGCGCTCGAGCCCGACCGGGGCTGCGACGAAGGCCGGCAGGAAATCGCGACAGATTTTCTGTGCGTCATAAAACGCATCGATCTCGGCGCGCGCAACGATGGGCAGCATCGTCGCAAGCAGCATGGCAAGCGCGATTGCCACGAAAGCCGCGCCGCTTCGCCGTGGCGAAATGGCGTCGGCAATGCCGCGAGAACGGCCGTCCGCCCGATCTTCGTGCCGTGTCCTGTGCCGAATCTCGTGCCGGGCCTTGCCCGCGACCGTGCGATCTGATGCTATGCTGCGATGCAACACGGCGCGACGACTAGCCGTGCCGCGCGCGACGAATTCAGGGAGATATTCGATGGCCCAGGCCACTGCCGCCAAACAGGCCGCCGCCGCCAAGCCCGGTTTCGACTGGGAAGACCCGCTGCTGCTCGAAGACCAGCTCAGCGAGGACGAGCGCATGGTGCGCGACACGGCGCGGCAATATGCCCGGGACCGGCTCATGCCGCGGGTGCTGGAAGCGTTCCGGCACGAGAAATTCGATCGGTCCATCATGAACGAGCTGGGTGAGCTTGGTCTCCTCGGAGCCACGATCGAGGGCTATGGCTGCGCCGGCGTCAACTATGTTTGTTACGGGCTGG
>JBBDWX010000027.1:0-9059 GCA_040902665.1 Dongiaceae bacterium | reverse complement strand
TTCCGACGGTGCGGTGTTTGTCGCAATCCAGCAGGGCCTGACCGTCAGCTGACGCAAATTCGTCTCTGCATCTTCCGATGCTTCCGATATCCCGGACGCTCCCGATACCCCGACGCTCCGATCGTGACTTCGCGGCTGGCTTCTCGCTCCGACCGGCTGCCCTCACCCCGGGGTGTGCGGTTTCTCGCGCGCCGGATGGCAAATCGGGTGGCGGACTCCTTATACTATCGCGATAATCCTCACGGACATGTGAGGCGCGGAAATCAAGGCTGGGGCGACCCGGGCCGGGGGGATTTGTGATGGCGGACCAGGGGGCGGGATCAGCGGGCGACGGTTCGGCGCCCGGCTTCGTGCAGCTTGCCCAGGCGGCTGAGCCGATCGGCACGGTTGCGGCGATCGAGGGCGACGTTTCGGTCACGCGTGCCGCCGGCAGCGAGGCGCTGAGCGAGGGCGCGCCGATCTTCCAGGGCGACCGCATCGTCACCGGCCAGGACGCCGCGATCCAGATACAATTTGTCGACGGCACCAGCTTCGCGCTCGGCGGTCACGGCGATCTGCTGATCGACGAACTCGTTTATAATCCCGGCGGCAGCGACAACGGGCTCGCGGCCTCGGTCTTCTCCGGCAGCTTCACCTTCCTGACCGGCGCGATCGCGCCGGCACCGGGCGACGGCGTCAACATCACGACGCCGGTCGGCACGCTCGGCATCCGCGGTACCTTCGGCGGCGGCACCGGTACGCCCTCGGGCACCTGGGCGATCGCGCTGCTGCCGGAAGAAGGCGGACCGGGTCGCATCGTGTTCGTCAATCTCGCCGGCGAGGTCGTGCTCGACGAAGAATTCGAAGGCATCGAAGTTGCCAGCCTCAACGAACTGCCGGTAGGCACCAAGTTCTTCACGATCGAAGAAATCGTCGCGCTCTTCGGCGCCGCGCTGGGCATCGTCGAGGGCGACCCGATGGATATCCCGTTCGACGGCGACGGGCAGCAAGGCGATCAGGGTAACAACTCCGGCAGCGGCAATTTCGGCAATCTCACCGATCCGTTCCTGCTCGGCGAGCTCGGCATCGATCCGTTCGACTTCCTGCAGTTCATCCAGAGCCTGCTGAATACCGGCCAGACGTTGGCCGGCACCGAACTCGACTACACGATTCTCGATCTCGCTTTCGATCCGCCGGTTTTCGTTCCGGCGCCGTTGTCGGGCGGCAGTCTCATCATCGGTACGCCGAATGTCGATATCCTGGTCGGCACCGACGACAACGACACGATCCTCGCGCTCGAAGACGACGACACGGTCGATGGCGGTGCGGGCGACGATTCGATCAATGGCGGCGACGGCAACGATTCGATCGAGGGTGGCGACGGCAACGATTCGATCGAGGGCGGACCGGGCAACGACACGATCTTCGGCGGCAACGGCAACGATACCATCGCCGGCGACAGCGGCAATGGCGAGGACTGGATCTTCGGAGACAACGGCAACGATTCGCTGCTCGGCAAGAATGGCGACGACCATGTCTTCGGCGGCAAAGGCAACGACGTCATTCGCGGCGGCAACGGCAACGATTCGCTGCTCGGCGGCGACGATGACGATCTGCTGTTCGGCGGCGACGGCAACGACACGATGTCCGGCGAAAACGGCAACGACACGCTCTCCGGCAATGCGGGCAAGGACGTTCTGTTCGGCGGCAACGGTAACGACTCGATCTCCGGCGGCGACGGCAACGACACCATCCAGGGCGATAACGGACCGGCCGGCACCGATTCTGTATTCGGCACCGGAAACGATTCAATCGATGGCGGGGCCGGCAACGATTTCATCGACGGCGCCAGCGGCGACGATTCGATCCTCGGCGGCCTGGGCAACGACACGATTCTGGGTTATTTCGGCAACGACACGATCCGTGGCGGAGACGGCAACGATGCGATCGTTGGCGAGAACGGCAACGACAGTCTCGATGGCGGTGCGGGCGACGATTTTGTCGGCGGCGACGCCGGCAACGACACGCTCAGCGGTGGCGATGGCAACGACAACGACACGGTGAGCGGTGGCAACGGCGACGACCAGATCGCCGGCAGCAATGGCGCGGACCTGCTCCTCGGCGGCAAGGGCAACGACACGATCGACGCGCTCGATGGCGCCAACGATACGATCCTCGGCGGCCCCGCCGGCACCGGTACCGATTCGATCCTCGCCGACAAGGGCGATCTGGTCGCAATCGAGGGCAGCTCGGGCGACGACAGTTCTCTTCCCAGCACGTCGGGCACCGACCTGATCATTGGCCATGGCGGCGACGACTCGATCGTCGGCGGCGGCGGCGACGATTATCTCTACGGCGACGGCTTCCAGAACACGCCGGACTATGGTGCGCCGGGCGACGACTCGATTCTGGGCGGCAACGGCGACGACTATGCCGAGGGCGGCGACGGCAGCGACACGCTCCACGGCGACAATGGCGCCGATACGCTCGCCGGCGGCAACGGTGGCGATCTGCTGGAAGGCGGCAACGGCAACGATTCGATCGACGGCGGCAATGACGACGATACGATCTTCGGCGGCAGCGGCAACGATCTGATCGAGGGCGGCAACGGCGACGATTCGCTGCTCGGCAACAATGGCAGCGATACACTCGTCGGCGGCAACGGCGCCGATACGCTCGATGCCGGTATCGATCCCCACCCGGGGCCGGGCGACAGCCTGGTCGGCGGCAGCGGCAACGACGAGATTCATGGCAGCTGGGGCAAGGACGTCATCGTCGGCGGCGATGGCGACGACACCATCTTCGGCAGTTCCGGCAACGACACGATCGACGGCGGGGCTGGCAACGACTCGATCTTCGGAGGCAGCGACAAGGACATTATCGTTGGCGGCGACGGCAACGACCGGATCCATGGCGGCGACGGCAACGACACGATCTATGGTGGCGAGGGCGACGATTCGGTCTTCGGCAGTTGGGAAAGCGATTCGATCCTCGGCGGCAACGGCAACGACACCATCAACGGCGGTGACGGCAACGACACGCTGCACGGCGGCAATGGCGACGATCTGATCGTCGGCGGCAAGGGTCGCGACCTTATTTTCGGCGGTTCGGGCAACGACACGATCGACGCCGCCGACGGCTTTACCGATACGATCGTCGCCGGCCCCGGCAACGATTCGATCCTTGCCGACAAGTTCGACGTCATCGTGACCGTGGGCACGGACGGCAATGACACGCTGATCGGCGACAATGGATCGAATCTGCTCATCGGTCAGGGCGGCAGCGACTCGATCGTCGGTAACGGCAACGACGATTTCCTGTTCGGCGACGGCGGGCCGTTCGTACCGCTCGACGGCGTGCCGGGCAACGACACGATCGACGGCGGCACGGGCGACGACTGGGTCGAGGGCGGCAACGGCGACGATGTGCTCATCGGCGGCAAAGGCCGGGACACGATCCTCGGTGGCGAGGGCGCCGATACGATCGACGGCAGCGACGGCAACGATACCCTGTATGGCGGCAACGGCGACGATTCGATCCTCAGCGGCGACGGCGGCGGTTTGCTGGTCGGCGGTCAGGGCAGCGATACGATCCGCGCGCAGGACGGTTTCTCGGACACCATCCTCGCCGGCCCCGCCGGTTCCGGCGACGACACGATCATCGCCGATTTCGGCGATCTGATCGCGGACGAGGGCAACGGCAGCGACAACACGCTCTCGGGCGGCGAATACACGGATCTCATCATCGGCTATGGCGGCCACGATTCGATCGCCGGCGGTGGCGACGACGATTATCTCTTCGGCGACGGGTTCCAGAACACGCAGAACTATGGCGTGCCGGGCAACGACACGATCGATGGCGATTCCGGCGACGATTACATCGAAGGCGGTGACGGCAACGATTCGCTCTCGGGCAGCGATGGCGACGATTCGATCCTCGGTGGCAACGGCAACGACACCATCGACGGCGGCCGCCACGAAGACTGGATCGATGGCGGTTCCGGCGACGACAGCATCGAGGGTGGCACCGACGACGCGCTGCATGCTGACACGCTGTTCGGCAGCGGCGGCGACGACACGATCTTTGGCGGCGGCGGCAACGACCATGTCGATGGCGGCGCTGGCAACGACAGCCTGATGGGTGCGAACGGGAACGACGTTATCGCAGGGCGTGCCGGCGACGATATCATCCTGGGTGGTAATGGCGACGACAGCCTGGTGGGCGGCAACGGCAACGATCGGATCGACGGCGGCGGTGCCGCGGATTTAATCCGCGGCGGCTTCGGCAATGACAGCATTCAGGGTAACAACGGCTCCGATACGATCTTCGGCGGCGGCGGCAACGACACGATCGACGGCGGTACCGACCGGGACAGCATCGTCGGCGGCGACGGCAACGACTCGATCATGGGTGGAACGGGCGACCCCGATACGATCCATGGCGGTTTTGGCGACGATTACATCGACGGCGGCGACGCCAACGATCTCATATATGGCGGGTTCGGCAACGACACGCTGGCGTTCCATCTCGGCGGGCTCGACAATGCCGGCACCTATGACGGCGGCACCGGGATCGATTTTCTGCTCCTTCAGGACGCCGCGACCTACGATTTCGGCTCCTTGCCGACTCTGTTCGACGGGATCGAGGCGCTCGACATGCGTGGCGGGGGCAGCAACACGATCATCCTCAACGATACCGATATCGTCGATTTCGGTGGCGATCCCATCGAAGCGCTCGTCGACAGCAACCCAACGACAATCGATCTCGTGGTGCGCGGCGATGCCGGCGATGAGGTCCAATTGCTGGTGGCGCCGACGGAAGGATCTGCGATGTTGCTTGGGACGACGGTGCTCGGCGGCGCGTATGGCAACGAGACCTATAGCGTCTACCAGTTGAGCGACGGATTCGGCCCGGTCGGCATTATCGCCATCGAGGACGATGTCACGGTCGCCGGTGTCTGACCGCCAGCTCCGCGGACTGTCGGGGGTCTCGCCGCGCGTGTAGATCGTTGATCCGCACGGCCTCGCCCGCCTAATATCCGCCGGCCGAACCCAAGGCGCGCCATTAGTCCGGAAATCCCTGCATGATCGAACCGCTCGAGACCATCGAAACCGATCGCGAGACCGTGGCCTGCGACGGCGGTGACGGGCCGCTTGGCCATCCGCGCGTCTACCTCCATATCGGGGCGCCCGATCGGGGCGGGGTGCGCTGGGTCGAATGCCCCTATTGCAGCCGCCGTTATGTTCTGAAGGCCGGCCGCACTCAGGCAGCACATTAGCGATTTTCGCGTCCCGCATCCGATCCTCATGGTTCGACAAGCTCACCATGAGGACTTGTTGAAGCGGGGAAACGCCAGCCGCCTCGTTCGGAGAAACTCCCCCGCCTCGTCCGGAGAAACTCCCCCGCCTCATGGTTCGACAAGCTCACCATGAGGACTTATTGAAGGAGGGAAACGCCAGCTGCCTCGTCCGGAGAAACTCCCACCGCCTCATGGTGAGCTTGTCGAGCCATGAGGCCTGCAGTTCTGCTGGCTCCATCCTTCGACAGGCTCAGGATGAGGCGACGCATCGCCGATGCTATGCTACCGGAACCGAGCCCTTAAACCGTCGCAGGCCATGAACGCGAAACTGCCCCTCAAGCATATCTATCTGGTCGACGGGTCCGGCTACATCTTCCGGGCCTATCACGCCTTGCCGCCGCTCACGCGCAGCGACGGCACGCCGGTCAATGCCGTGCTCGGCTTCACGACGATGCTGCTCAAGCTGGTCGAAGACAGCGATGCCGATCATCTCGCCGTCATCTTCGACAGCGCGCGCGAGAATTTCCGCAACGAGATCTATGCCGACTACAAGGCGAACCGGCCGCCGCCGCCCGACGATCTGGTGCCGCAATTCGGCCTGATCCGGGATGCGACGCGCGCCTGCAACGTGCCCTGCGTCGAGCTCAAGGGCTTCGAGGCCGACGATCTGATCGCGACCTACACGAAACAGGCGGTCGCGGCCGGCGCCGACGTGACGATCGTCTCGTCCGACAAGGATCTGATGCAGCTTGTCTCCGACAAGGTGACGCTGCTCGATCCGATCAAGAACCGCCGGCTCAGCTTCGATGCCGTGATGGAGAAGTTCGGCGTCGGTCCCGACAAGGTGGTCGATGTGCAGTCGCTCGCCGGCGATTCGAGCGACAATGTGCCGGGCGTGCCCGGCATCGGCGTCAAGACCGCGGCGGAGCTGATCAACATATATGGCGATCTCGATACGCTGCTCGCGCGCGCCGGGGAAATCAAACAGCCCAAGCGCCGCCAGACCCTGCTCGACAATGCCGACAAGGCGCGCATGAGCCGCGAACTGGTGCGGCTGCGCGAGGATGTGCCGGTGCCCGAGCCGCTCGATGCGTTCGGGCGCCGCCAACCCGAGCCGGCCTCCTTGTTCGGTTTTCTCAAGCACAACGAGTTCCGCTCGCTGACCGCGAAGATGGAATCGCGGCTCGGCGTGAAGGCCGACGATGTCGCGGGCGACACTGGGGCGGCCAATGTCGGGGCGGCCAAAATCGGGGCGGCCGATGTCGGGGCGGCGCTGCCTCTCCGCGCCGCGAAATCGTCGAAGGCCGGCTGGACCGGCAAGCTCGCCTGCCATCTGGTCACCGACGAGACGGCGCTCGCCGGCTGGATCGCGCGCGCCTTCGAGGCCGGCATTGTCGCCTTCGACACCGAAACCACGGCGCTCGATGCGGTTGCCGCCGGGCTGGTCGGCTTCTCGCTCGCGATCGCGCCCGATGAAGGCTGTTATGTGCCGCTCGCCCATCGCGGGCCGGGTCGCGAGCAAGGCAGTCTCGATCTCGGCGATGCCGGGAGCAACGGCGGGAAATCCGGCGGCGCGCTGCTGCCCGGCCAGATTCCGATGGATCGTGCGCTCGCCTTGCTGAAACCGCTGCTCGAGGATGCGTCGGTCCTGAAGATCGGCCAGAACATCAAATACGACATGGTGGTGATGCACCGCCACGGCATCGACATCGCGCCGGTCGACGACACGATGCTGATGTCCTATGTGCTCGAGGCCGGCAGCCACGGCCACGGCATGGACGAGCTGGCCGAATTGCATCTCGGCCACAAGACGATCTCGTTCAACGACGTCGCCGGCAGCGGCAAGGCGCAGGTCTCGTTCGATCGCGTGCCGCTCGATCGGGCCTGCGACTATGCGGCCGAGGATGCCGCCGTCACCCACGCGCTCGACGGCATTCTGAAGCCGATGCTGCTGCGCGAGAGCCTGCTCACGGTTTACGAAACGATCGAGCGGCCGCTGATCCCGGTCGTGGCGGCGATGGAACTGGCCGGCGTCAAGGTCGATCGCGCGGCGCTGCAGCGTCTCTCGAAGGATTTCGAGAAACGCCTCGCCGAGTTCGAAATCGAGATCCATAAGCTGGCCGGGCGCGAGTTCAATATCGGCTCGCCCAAACAGCTCGGCGAGGTTCTGTTCGACGAGATGGGGCTCGCCGGCGGACAGAAGGGCAAGACCGGTGCGTATTCGACCGGCGCCGACGTGCTCGAGGATCTGGCGGCGCAGGGCCACGACCTGCCGGCACGCGTGCTCGACTGGCGCCAGCTCGCGAAGCTCAAAAGCACCTACACCGATGCGCTGCTCGAGCAGATCGATCCCGGGACCGGCCGCGTCCATACCAGTTTTGCGCTGGCCGCCACCTCGACCGGGCGGCTCTCCTCGACCGATCCCAATCTGCAGAACATTCCGGTGCGCACCGAGGAAGGGCGCAAGATTCGTCACGCCTTCATCGCCGAGAAGGGGATGAAACTGCTATCGGTCGATTATTCGCAGATCGAATTGCGCATCGCAGCCCACATGGCCGACGTGCAGGCGCTCAAGGATGCGTTCCGCGAGGGCATCGACATTCACGCGATGACCGCAAGCCAGGTGTTCGGCGTGCCGGTCGAAGGCATGGACCCGATGGTTCGCCGCCGTGCCAAGGCGATCAATTTCGGCATCATCTACGGCATCAGCCCGTTCGGCCTCGCGCGCCAGCTCGGCATCGCGCAAAGCGAAGCGAAGGCCTTCATCGATGCCTATTTCGAACGCTTCCCCGGCATCCGCGCCTATATGGAGAAGACGCGCAAGGAAGCGCACGAACGCGGCTATGTCGTCACGCTGTTCGGGCGGCGCTGCCATTTGCCGGGCATCAGGGACAAGAATCCGGCGCGGCGCAATTTCATGGAGCGCGCCGCGATCAACGCGCCGATCCAGGGCACCGCTGCCGACATCATCAAGCGCGCGATGATCCGCATCCCGGCCGCGCTCGACGACGCGAAACTCAAGGGCCGCATGCTGCTCCAGGTCCATGACGAACTATTGTTCGAGGTGCCGGCAAAGGAAGCCGAGAAAACCGCCTCGGTGGTGAAGGGCGTGATGGAGGGTGCGGCCGGCCCGGTCCTCGAACTCTCGGTGCCGCTGGTCGCCGATGTCGGCATCGCCGACAACTGGGCCCAGGCCCATTAGGGCGGCGCATTAGGCGGCGCATTAAGGGCACATTAGGGCCATCGGGCGCGCATCTGCGGCCCGCCCGCCGGCGCATCGGGCCGCAGGGTCGGGCCGGCGCACAGAAATTTCAGGCATGCGATTCGGCAATTTGCGGCGTCCGGCGCGCTGGCGCGACCGGCCCTCCCGAAAACGGATAGCGTCGCTATTCCCCGAACTTCTCCCGGATTTCCGCGGCACAGCTTTGCCACAGGACGCCCCGCCGGTCGGCCCCTATATCGGACGGACCGACGAAAGACGGAGGCCCGAAACATGAACCGCATCCTTCCCGCTCTTTGCGTTACCGCCCTGCTGTCGACTGCCGGCTGCACCGGTCTCAATTCGACCGAACAGAGCATGCTCTCCGGCGGCGCGATCGGCGCCGGGTCAGGTGCTGTGGTGGGTGCGCTGACCGGCGGGCTGGGCGTTGCCACCGGTGCTGCTATTGGTGCGGCTGCCGGCGTCGCTGCCGGCTACATCATCGATCAGGCCGATTGACGAGGCGTCGAACGACTGGACAGGGTCCCGCATCACCCTACGACACAGTCGTTCCCCCAAGCC
>JBBDWX010000026.1:0-9062 GCA_040902665.1 Dongiaceae bacterium | reverse complement strand
CGAGGCGTCGCCCGACGAGGGACTGTCGAGATCGATCACCAAAGTCGGCCGGGCGCGCAGATGCACCGGCACCTGGTCGAACACGATGCGGCCGGGATAGGCGGTTTCGATCCGATCGCCGACTCGGACGGTGATGCCGCCCGCCGTCGACAGCAATAGCCCCTCCTCGACGATATCCTCACCGGTCTCGGGATCGATGCGCACCAGCCGCACCATCTGGCCGACCGATTTGTCGAGCAGGGTCTGCGGCGTCAGCAGATCGAAGTTGAAATTCTGTTCGAGCACGGCGGCGTCGATGCCGTCGACCGTAATCAGCGCCGTCTCGGGGCGCATATATGCGCTCACGTCGATGAAGGCGAGATGATTGAGGCCGCTCTCGAGCGCTATGTCGCGCTGGTCGCGCACCAGCGCCAGATCCTGATTGTAGATGGTCACCGCAACCGAGGTCTGATCCTCGAGCGGAACCTGGGTCTCCTGCGCCTGTGCGCCGATACCCGGCAACGAAACCAAAGCGAGTACGGCGCCGGCAAACGCGGTACGCCGCAGCGAAAGATCGAGCATGTTTCCATCTCCTAGGGTCCGCCCCGATCGGGCAAGCAGGGTATGCCCCCATGGGGCAGGGGCCAGATTCTACGCCACCGATGGCGGAAATGCGGCGCCCCCGTGACCGTTTTCCGGCTGCCGGGGACACGCTTCGGTGAGGCCTGATGTCGCCCCTAGATGTAGCCCTCATCGCGGTCGGCGCAATCCGCCGCCGGATCGCGCTCGGCCGGATCGCCCCAGCCACCCCCGCCCGCCGCCTCGAAGCGGATCACGTCGCCCGCCTGGAGGGCGAGGCCGTAGATCTTGCTCTTGAGTTTCTGGGCCGAGGCGCCGTCGGGATTGAGCACGATTCCCGCCGGCCGGCCCGGCTCGCCGCCATCCCAGCCCCAGGGCCTCGTGTCGGGCCGGGTCTGCTGGACATAGGCACCCATGATGCATTTCGAGGACAGCATCTGGTAATCGCGCCGGATCGCGAGCCCGCCGCGATGGCGCCCCCGCCCGCCGGAGCCCGCCACGAGCTCCGTCCGCAGCACGCGGAACGGCGAGAGCGTTTCCATGACCTCGGCCGAGAGGATCGCGCAATTGCCGCCATGCGTGTCAACCGCGTTCATCCCGTCGGAGCCGGCGGAGCCGCCCATGCCGCCGCCGATGATGTCCGAGATCACATAATAGGGTTGGCTGCCGTCGTCGCGGCGCATCGCGGGGCGGTCGTCGAACCCGCCGGCTGCAAAAGTCGGAAACGCAACCTGGCAACCCGCAGAGGCGCGCGTCGGCGCCAGCGGCGCCATTGCGCGCAACACGCAATCGGCCAGCATCTGCTGCGTCAGATGGCGCACCGAAACCGCGGCGGGCCGGTCGGGATTGAGCACCGACCGTGCCGGCACCTTGAGCGTCACCGGCCGGTTGCAGCCTTCGTTCTGCGGAATGTCGGGCGCGACGATGCATTTGACTGCGTAATGCACCATCGACAAGGTCGAGGCGATCGGGTTGTTGAGTGCGTTGTCTCGCTGCGCGCTGGTGCCGGCGAAATCGACCGTCAGTTCCTCGCCCGCAACCGTGACCGCAACCCTGATCCGGATCGGATCGTCGGTCGAGACATCGTCCTCCATCAGGACTTCGGCCTCGTAGACGCCGTCCGGCATGTCGGCAACGACGCGCCGCATATAGGTCTCGGCATAATCGAGGCAGGCCCCCGTAAGCGCCGCGGCCTCGTCGCTGCCATAGCGCTTCCAGAGATCCGCGATGCGCCGCTCGCCGGTGCGGCAGCCCGCGATCTGCGCACGCAAATCGCCGAGATTCCCGCGCGGATCGCGCACGTTTGCGGCGACGATATCGAAGATCGCCTGCACCGGTTCGCCGCCATCGACCAGCCGCAGCGGCGGCAGGATCAGGCCTTCGGCGAACACTTCGAGATTGTCGGCCGCTTCGGTACCCGGGATCTTGCCGCCGATATCGACGTGATGCGCGATCGTCGAGGTAACCGCAACCAGCGTGCCGTCGACGAAAACCGGACTGAACAGCACGATATCCATGGTGTGCGTGCAGCCCTTGTAGGGATCGTTGCACACCATCACGTCACCCGGCTTCCAGGTCTCGCGCGGGATCGCCGCATATACATGCTGCAAAGCCGTCGACATGATGCCGAGTTGGGCCGGGATGGTTTTCGCCTGCGCCATCATCTCGCCGTCGGGCGTGAACAGGCCGCAGGCATAGTCGTACATGTCCCAGATGATCGAGGAATAGGCGGCTCTGCGCAGCGCCATCGACATTTCCTCGGCGATGCCGACCAGCGCGCGCTGAAACACGTCGCGCGTGATCGGATCGACATTGGCGCTGCCGCGATGGGTAGCGGTGCGGGCTTGGGAAAGCACGTTCATTGTCGTTACCTCCGCTTCGATCTTACGCGGATGACCCCACTTGGGTCCACGATGGCGGCCTGATCGGGCAGCACCAGGACCGTCGAATCGCGTTGCGTGACGATGGCCGGTCCGTCCAGCGCGTGGCCGGGCAGCAGGGCCTCTCGACGATAGACCGGGCAGTCGATGCGACCGCTGGTGCGATCGAAATAGACCTTGCGGCGTGCCGCCGGCTCGGCCGGACCCGTTGCCTGCTTCTCGCTGCGGGGCAGCGCGGGCCGGCCCATCCGCCCGAATCCTTCGCCGCGCAGATTGACGAACTCGACCGGCTCGTTCGGATCGGCATGGCCGTAGCTGCGCTCGTGCATCGCATGGAACTCGTGCGCCAGTGCCGTCTTGTCGAACCATCCCACGCCTTTCGCATCGGGCAGTAGAATCTGCAGCTGATGGAACTGGCCGAGCGCGCGCATGTCGGCGTGAAAGCGGAAATAACGATCGCCCGGTTTCACGCCGTCGCTATCCAGCGCCGCATCGAGTTCGGCACGCAAGGCGGCCAGTCGGCGGCCGAGCTCGGCCTCGTCCGCTTTCGCCAGCGTCATCTGCCAGGCGGTCTGCGTCGAATGGCGGATATCGGTCAGCAGCAGGCCGAGCGCGCAGAAGACGCCCGGATGCGCCGGCGCAATAATTTCCGCCATGCCGAGTTCGCGTGCCATGTAGGCGCCATAGATCGGCCCTGCACCGCCAAAGGCGAGCAGGCCGAAGCCGCGCACATCGTGGCCACGCTCGACCGAAAGCGTGCGGATCGCCTGGATCATGTTCGCATTGGCGACCGAGATGATCCCGAACGCCGCCTCTTCGATATTGAGCCCGAGCGGCTTGGCGACGGCGCGCTCGACCGCGCGATGCGCGGCATCGGCATCGAGCTTCATGTCGCCGCCGAGAAACTCGTCGGGATGAATCAATCCCATCACGACCGAGGCATCGGTGATGGTGGCAGCCTCCCCGCCATGGCCGTAACAGGCCGGGCCCGGCACGGCGCCAGCCGAATCGGGGCCGACCTGCAGCGCGCCGCCGACATCGACCCGCGCGATCGACCCGCCGCCGGCCGAGATCGTTTCGATGTCGAGCGTCGGCAGCCGGAGCGGCTGGCCGGCAACATGGCGGCCCTGAATCGTACTCGGCTTGCCAGCGATGATGGTCGAGAAATCGGCCGAGGTACCGCCCATGTCGAAGGTGACGAGATCGGGCGCACCGATTTCGGCCGAGAGCCACGCACCCGCGACCACCCCCGCGGCAGGGCCTGAAAGCAGCATATGCGCCGGATTGTCGTGCGCGGCGCGCGGCGTTGCGACACCGCCATCGGAACGCATCAGCCGCAGCGGTGCCGTGACGCCGAGCCCGGCGAGCCGGCCTTCCAGCAGATCGATGTAGTTGCCGATGATCGGGCCAACATAGGCGGCGATCGCCGTGGTGTTGGTGCGCGGAAATTCCTCGATCTGCGGATTGACCCGGGTCGAGAGATAGATCGGAATCTCCGGCAGGCGCGCGCGAATGGCGCGCTCGAGCATCAACTCGTGACCGGCATTGAGATAAGAGAAGCCGAGGCTGATCGCGACCGATTGCGGCGCCAGCGCGGCAACGGCGTCGGCGACGCGCGCGGCTTCCGCGTCGGTCAGTTCGGTCACCGTCGCACCGAACGCATCGAGCCGTTCGTCGGCCTCGATCGTACGCGCGCGCGGCACGACCGGCGGCGGCTTGGTTCCCGTCAGGGCGTAGAGTTCGGGGCGCATCTGGTCGCCGATCACCAGCACGTCGCGCATGCCGCGGCTCACGACCAGAACCACGTCGGCGCCACGGCGCGTCAGAAAGGCGTTGGTGCCAACCGTGAAGCCATGAACGAAGAGGTCGATCGCACCGGGTTCGACGCCGGCCATGCGACAGATCCGCTCGATCCCGTCCTCGACACCGCCGGCCGAGCCGGTCGCCTGCGAGGAAACCTTGTCAACGAGAAGCCGGCCGGTCCCGGTATCGACCAGGACCAGATCGGTGAACGTACCCCCGACATCGGCTGCGAGATAATGCATGGCCGCGCGATGCTATGGGATCGCATCGGCCGGGTCGAGAGGCCAACCCGGCGAGAGGAGATTACTTCCGGTCGATGATCGAGGCACCGTCCCAATCGGACGGCGGCGGCGTGAGACGATATGCAGCGATTCGCTTGCGCATCAGCCGGGCGGCCGCGTCATCGGGCTTAAGCGCAAGAACGCGGCCAAACATCGAATCGGCTTCGTCCCAGAGCCGCAACCGGTAAGCGGACAGACCCTGCTCGTATGGCACGATCCAGTCCGGAACCGCAGCCTCTCCGGCGAGGCCAACCAATTCGTAGATGGTGACGCCGCCGACCCTGCCAAACACGGCAACCCGGTCGAGCTCGCGCAGGACCGCCCGGCCGCCGAGCCGGGCAACACTGTCTTCGCCCAGCATGATTGCGGTGCCGTAAAGCTTGTTCAGCGCCTCGAGCCGGCTCGCCACATTGACCGGATCGCCGATCGCCGAGTAATTGAGCCGGTCTCGGCTGCCGATATTGCCGACCAGCACCGCACCGCTGTTGATGCCGATGCGCGCCTCGAGCGGCGGCGTGCCGGGCGCGACCGATGCACGCAATTCCGCGAGCCGCCGCTGGCAGGCGAGTGCGGCGCGACAGGCCGCCAATGCGTGATCGGGAACCGGCAGCGGCGCGTTCCAGAATGCCATGATGCCGTCGCCGATGAACTTGTCGATCGTGCCTTGCTCGCGCTCGATCAGGACCGACATCTCGGACAGATAATCGCCGAGCAGTTCGATCGCCCGATCGCCAAACTGTTCCGAGATGCGCGTGAAGTTGGCGAGATCCATGAAAAGGATCGTGAGCTCGCGCGCCTCGCCGCCGGGCCTGGCTTCCAGACCCTGCGCGAACAATGTCCGCACCAGTTCGGTCGGTATAAACTTGGCAAACGAGCCGAGGCTGACCGCCATGCGCTGCGTCGCATCGGATAGGCGGTCTATTTCCGCCAGCCGCGACGGCACCCGCCGGACGCGATCGAGACCGAAATCCTCGAGCGCGCGCAGATTGTCGCCGACCGCGGCAAGCGGTCTTGCAACAAAACGCCGCGACACGAAGACAGCCAGCAGCGCCATGACCAGCACAAAGATCGCGATAATGCCGACAACGCGCAGCGTGTTGCGATCGATGTCGCCAAGCACATCCGATCGCGGAATGACGATGGCAACGCTGAGGTTCATCGCGCCCAGCGGCGACAGGGTCACGAAATAGGGTGTGCCATCGATCGGATCGTCGACCTCGAAATGGCGCGTTTCGGTAACATCGGCGAGCGTCGTTCCGGCTTGCGCCAGCGCCGCCGCCGCAAGGCGCGGACCGGTCAGATCGACCGCGTCGATCTTCGAGAGCATCGCGGGGTCGTCGTCGTCCATCTCATCGAGCATCGCATGCTGCATCGCGACCAACTCGCCGTAGATGTTGGTGAGAAAGACCGTGCCGTTGCCGAGCTCGATCTCATCGAGAAACAGCGAAAGCCGGTCGAGTTCGATCGTGACGCCGATGATGCCGGCCGTATCGCCCATATGCTCGAGCCGGTGGGCCCGTGTGATGCCCAGCGCCTTGCCGTCCGGGAGCGGATAAATGTCGCTCCATACCGGGCCTTCGGCGTCGAGCGCTGCCTTGAACCAGAACTGCCGGCTGACGTGATAATCCGTCACCGTCCAGTCACGCTGCTGAAAGATGAGCATGCCTTCGTCGCCCCGGCTGTAGCGATCGATGCGCTGTTTCAGCGAGCCGCCCGCCTGCGGCAACAGCTCTTCCATCTCGATCGTGCCATCGAGCAGCCGCCGGGCGATGAAAGCTCGATCGTCGGGCCAGCCGAATTCGATCGAGGAGAGCGCCGGGTTCGCATCGAGCACGGAAAGGAACAGAAACTCGCGTTTGACCTCCTGTTCGATGTCGACGGTGCCTTCGACCAGATTGACCCGCACGACCGACTGCGCGGCTTCGGCTTCCGCGAGCAGCCCGTATACCCGCTGGGCGATGCTGGCGATAACTTCGCCGTTGAGCCGCTCGCGCAGATCCGCGATGTGTGCGCGCGAGGTCAGCATCCACGGGATATGGACCATCGCAGCCGTCGCGAGCACCGTCAGGATCGCACCCGCCGCCAGCGCCGTTCGCAACGACACGTGGCGGCCCGACATCTGGCGTAACATTAGAGCGGGCGCCGCGCATTGAGCGCGGTCATGATGGTGCCGTCGTCGAGGAAATCCAGCTCGCCGCCGACCGGTACGCCATGCGCCAGGCGTGTCATCGCAATGCCGCCATCGGCGAGGCGGTCCTGCAGATAATGCGCGGTGGTCTGGCCATCCACCGTCGCCGAGGTGGCGATGATGATTTCCCTGATCGAACCCTCCTGCGCACGCGCGACGAGGCTGGCGACACGCAGATCGTCAGGCCCGACGCCATCCAACGCCGAAAGTCGGCCGCCGAGCACATGATAGAGTCCGCGATAGGCGGCGCTGCGTTCCATCGCCCAAAGATCGCCGACTTCTTCGACGACACAGACGATCGACGCGTCGCGGCGCGGATCGGTGCAGATCGCACAGGGATCGATCGTATCCAGATTGCCGCAGCGTTTGCAGGTCCGGATCGACTGCGCCGTCTCCTCGAGCGCGCGCGCCAGCGGTTGCATCAACGTCTCGCGCTTCTTCAGGAGATGCAGGGCGGCGCGCCGTGCCGAACGTGGCCCGAGGCCGGGCAGTTTCGCCAGCAACTGGATCAATTTGTCGATGTCGCCCTGGGCCATGCGGTGCCCGTTCTCCAAAAAGACCCCTCGTGATGCTCGCGCCGAGAACTTTGGGCTCGCTCCTCGGGGTGAAGGATGTTTTTACACCGCCGATGCTTCGGTCAGAACGGCAGCTTGAATCCCGGCGGGAGCTGCAGGCCGCCGGTCACCTTCTGCATTTCTTCCTGCATATGCGCCTCTACCTTGGTCTTGGCGTCGTTGCCGGCTGCAACGATGAGATCCTCGAGCATCTCGGCCTCGCTCGGAACGACCAGCTTCGGGTCGATCCGAACGCTGCGCAGCATGCCCTTGCCGGTCATGGTCACCTGAACCATGCCGCCGCCGGCCGATCCGGTAATCTCGATTTTTTCGAGTTCTTCCTGCAGCTCCGCCATGCGCTGCTGCATCTGCTGCGCCTGTTTCATCATCTGACCGAGATTCTTCATGCGTCGTCGTCTCCCTGCGTCGTTGGATCGGCAGCCGGCGTGATCGCGCCGCGTTCGCGAACCGCGGCAATCTCGGCGCCGGGAAAGCGCTCGCGCACCGCGCGCACCAGCGGATGCGATTCGGCGTCACTGAGCTGGCGTTCTTTTTCCGCCGCCTTGCGCTCGGCAATGGTCGGTTCGCCGGCATCCGACGAAACGGCGACGATCCAGCGCCGCCCCGTCCATTCCCCGAGCAGGCCGGCGAGCCGCCCGGACAGATTTCGCGGCGCCTGATCGTTCGGATTGATTTCGAGGCGCCCGGATTCGAATCGCACCGGTCGTACGTTTCGCATCAGATGCGCGTGCAGGATGGCCTCGCGCTTCTCAGCCACCAGGGCGACCACATCCTCGTAGTTCTGCGGATCCGCCAGGGCTGCGGGATCCGGTTGCATTGCCGCTGCCCGTGCGACCGGTTCGCCTTGCGGTTCGCCTTGCGGGTCGCCCTGCGGTTCGCCCTGCGGTTCTGCCGCCGGTGACGATCGAGCCGGCCGCTCGCCCGCGACCGCGCGCGCGCCGCCGCCAGAACCGCCCGAAGCACTGCCCGTGGTTCCTCCCGACGAAACCCCGCCGGCCGCACCCCCACCGGCCGAACCCCCACCGGCCGAACCCCCACCGGCCGAACCCGAGGCGGTCATTGCCGCAACGCCGCCGAGCTGGCGCACCAGATCGCCCGGCGGCGGCAGGTCGGCCGCATGCATCAACCGGATCAGCACCATCTCGACCGCCTGCTTTGGTGCGGGTGCAAACTGTGCCTCACCGAGACCCTTGAGCAGCATCTGCCAGCTGCGCGTCAGAACCGGCACAGCGAGGCCCTGCGCGAGCGCGGCACCGCGGGTGCGCTCGACTTCGGGCACGCCGGGCGCCTCGGCCAGACGTGGCATCAGTTTGAGCCGCGTCAGCCAGTGCGTGAGATCGAGCAGATCCTGCAGCACCACGATCGGATCGGCGCCGGCATCGTACATGTCGGCGAAGAGATCGAGCGTGCCGGCCGAATCGCCGCGCATCAGCGCCTCGTAGAGATCGAACAGCCGCGTGCGATCGGCAAGGCCGAGCATCTCGCGCACCTGCGTTTCGTCGACCGGACCTTCGCCGCGGGATATCGCCTGATCGAGCAGCGACAGACCGTCGCGTGCCGAACCGTCAGCCGCGCGCGCGATCATTGCCAACGCCTCCGGCGTCACCTCGGCACCTTCCGAGGTCGCGATCTGCGCGAAATGGGCGACCAGCGTGTCGGCATCGATGCGGCGCAGGTCGAAGCGCTGGCAGCGCGAGAGCACCGTCACCGGCACCTTGCGGATCTCGGTGGTCGCAAAGATGAACTTCACATGCGCCGGCGGTTCCTCCAGGGTCTT
>JBBDWX010000025.1:0-1381 GCA_040902665.1 Dongiaceae bacterium | reverse complement strand
TCCACGGTATGTACTGCGGTTCGCGCGACGACTTCGTGAATATGAACCGCTTTATAGCGAAGCATCGGATCCGTCCCGTCATCAGCGAGACCTTCTCGATGCCGGAGGCCAACAAGGCGGTGGAATTGCTCCAAAGCGGTCAGCATTTCGGGAAGATCGGTATCGATCTGGGGGGACCGGAATAGCGTTGGACCCCGGAGAGCGCGACCGGCAGCTTGTCCGTGCCGCTCGGCGTTCTTCGTCTGGAACGGCCCGTTTGGCTGCGCTCCGGCCGGTTCGCACAGGCGCGCTCTCCCCTAGGGGTCCGTTTGCACGGGAAGAGATGTTTAGCTAGGCGGATCGTCCCGCGGACATCCTTTGAATCAAGAATTTTGTGGTAGGATTAGGCCATGTCCAATTTTCTGCTCGTTCTGGTCGGCATCGGCCTCGTTGCAACGCTCGCGACTTTGTTCATCGGCGTGTTCTCGATGGGTCGCGGCGGCGATTTCAACAAGCGCAACTCCAACAAGCTGATGCGCCTGCGCGTGATCCTGCAGGGCGCCACCGTCGTGGTTTTCGTGCTCTACCTGCTCTCGCGGCAAAGCTGAGGCGCGAAGGCGGTTCCGGTCATGGTCAAGCTCACGCGCATCTACACCAAAGGCGGCGACAAAGGCCTAACATCGCTCGGCACCGGCAAGCGGGTCGCCAAGCACGATCTGCGCGTCGAGGCCTATGGCACGACCGACGAAACCAATGCCACGATCGGGCTCGCCCGCCAGCACACGAAAGGCAAGGCCGATGCGATGCTCGGCCGAATCCAGAACGATCTGTTCGATCTGGGCGCCGATCTCTGCACGCCGGAAACGAAAAACCCGAGATATCCCCCCTTGCGAATCGTCGCGGCACAGACTCTGCGGCTCGAAGGCGAGATCGACGCGATGAACGCCGAGCTGGCACCGTTGAAGAGCTTCGTGCTGCGCGGCGGGGGCCCGGCCTCGGCCTGGCTGCATTTCGCCTGCACGGTCGCGCGCCGCGCCGAGCGCTGCATGACGGCGCTGGCCGAGGCCGAAAGCGTCAATCCCGAAGCGATCCGCTATAT
The DNA here is from genome assembly GCA_040902665.1 of Dongiaceae bacterium. Lineage (GTDB taxonomy): Bacteria > Pseudomonadota > Alphaproteobacteria > Dongiales > Dongiaceae > JAWXBK01. The sequence continues at coordinate 303 of JBBDWX010000025.1, read as the reverse complement.
CAACCGCCTGTCGGACCATCTCTTCGTCATGGCGCGCTGGCTGAACCGCAAAGGCAAGGCCGACGTGCTCTGGGTGCCGGGCGCGAACCGCTGAGGGCTGGCCGAATAAGCCGTTGATTTCTGCCGCTTTCCAGCCGTTTTGCAGCGCAGGCGGGCGTTGACAGGCGCGCCGGGCAATTTCTATTGTGCGGCGCGATATAAACACCCCGGCGGGGCCGCACCCGGCGCCCGCCGCGCCGGTTTGGGATTCCGGGTCAATTAGGGGCAGGGAATGAAGGTACTGGTCGCGGTCAAGCGCGTGAT
>JBBDWX010000024.1:0-9147 GCA_040902665.1 Dongiaceae bacterium | reverse complement strand
TCGTCGTCCCGGAGAAAACCATCGGCGCGAGCTTCGCCGACGAGCCGCTGACCAGTTACGGATTCTGGGCCGACTGGATGGTTCCGCCGAAATGGAATCTCTGTAACGCGCCGGGTACGGAAAATGGCGGAATGGTCAATTCCGTCGGGGCGTTCCTGGGCAGCGATGACAAAGTGCTGGTCTGCACCCATGCTACCTTCCGCTTTGCGGTGGACCGGTTCGGCGTGGAAGCCTTCGATGACCGGCTGATCGCGGTTGACGAGTTTCATCACGCTTCGGCCAATCCCGACAACAAGCTCGGGCAGCATCTGGCCGGGTTCATGTCCCGCGACCGCGCGCACATCGTGGCGATGACGGGATCCTATTTCCGCGGCGATGCCGACGCCGTTCTCGCGCCGGAAGACGAGTCGAGGTTCGACACGGTTACATATACTTACTACGAACAGCTCAACGGCTATGAGTATCTGAAGCAGCTCGACATCGGCTATTTTTTCTACAACGGCCCTTACACCGAGCACATACTGAAGGTGCTCGATCCGGCCGAAAAGACAATCGTTCACATCCCGAACGTCAATTCACGCGAGAGCATGGGGGACAAGATCAAGGAGGTTGAGCATATCCTCCACGAACTGGGTGAATGGCAGGGAGCGGATTCTATAACCGGCTTCCAGCTGGTCAAGACACCTGAAGGCCGCATCCTGCGCATCGCCGATCTGGTGGATGATGACCCCAACAAGCGCGACAAAGTTTCCGCCGCGTTGAAAGATCCCGCGCAGAAGAACAACCCCGATCATATAGACATCATCATTGCTCTTGGCATGGCCAAGGAAGGCTTTGACTGGATCTGGTGCGAGCACGCGCTGACGGTCGGCTATCGCTCCAGCCTCACCGAGATCGTGCAGATCATTGGCCGCGCCACCCGTGACGCACCGGGCAAGACCCGCACGCGCTTCACCAACCTGATTGCCGAACCCGATGCTTCCGCAGAGGCCGTGAGGGAAGCCGTCAACGACACGCTGAAGGCTATCGCCGCCAGCCTCCTCATGGAACAGGTGCTTGCGCCGCGCTTTAATTTCACGCCGAAGAATCTGAATAGCGGTGCGGTCGAAGGATACGACTACGGAGAGGGTGGCTATGACCCGAGCAAGACCAATGTAGGATTCAACGAGCAGACCGGGCAGTTCCAGATCGAGATCAAGGGGTTGGCCGAACCCAAAAGCAAGGAAGCAGCGCGCATCTGTCAGGAGGACCTGAACGAGGTCATAGCCGCTTTCGTACAGGACAAGGCTGCCATTGAGCGCGGGATCTTCGATGAGGAGCTGGTGCCCGAGGAATTGACACAGATTCGCATGGGCAAGATCGTCAGAGACAAATACCCGGAACTCGACGGGGAGGATCAGGAAGCGGTACGGCAGCATGCCATTGCGATCCTCAATCTGATACAGCAAGGGAAGAGGTTCTCGATTGCTACGAATGCCGAACCAGCGGCCAACACCGCGTTGATTGATGGTGTGCGCAAGTTTGTGATGGACGTGCGCGAACTGGATATCGACCTGATCGATCGGATCAATCCATTCGGCGAGGCCTATGCGATCCTCGCCAAATCGATGAGCGAGGACAGGCTGAAGCAGGTTGCGGCGGCGATCGCCGCCAAACGCACGAACCTGACGCCGGAGGAAGCGAGGGAACTCGCCTTCCGCGCCGTCAGATTCAAGAGGGAGCGGGGCCGGCTGCCGTCGATTAGCTCGACTGACGCTTGGGAAAAGCGCATGGCGGAAGGTGCCGCTGCGTTTGTTCGTTTCAAGGATGAGGGCCGCTATGAGTGATCTCGACCTCGACGAACTGCGCGCCGAGCTCGATGATTTCGCTCAACCCGAGAAGAAAGGTGGCCGCTCTGCGCGTGAGGAACGCATCATCGCCGGCTTCGAGGAAATTCAGCGGTTTGTCGATCAGCACGGGCGTGCGCCGCAGCATGGTGAGGAACGTGACATTTTTGAGCGTATGTATGCCGTACGGCTCGATCGCCTGCGTGAGCTTGATGAGTGTCGCTTGTTGCTCGCGCCGATCGATCATCAGGGATTGCTGGTAACTGCCCGAAACCGACTCGCCGAGCCGGTCGAGAAAATGGACGATGCCGAGCTTCTGGCTGAACTGGAAGGTGCTGCAGGTGAAGCTGATATAACCCAACTTCGCCATGTCCGTCCGGCCGTTGACAAGCGCGCGGCCGAAGAAATTGCCAGCCGAGAGCGATGCACTGACTTCGACCAATTCAAACCTTTGTTCGAACAGATTCAGCGCGAGATAGAAAGTGGTGTTAGCCAGAGCCGGCCTTTCGAGCTGAAGGCCGAGATTGAGCCGGGTGCCTGGTTCATTGTTGGCGGGCAGAAGGCGTTTGTCGCCGAAATGGGCGAAGTATTTACAAATCCACAGGGTCGTACGGATGCGCGGCTCCGCGTGATTTTTGATAACGGCACCGAAAGCAACATGCTGATGCGTTCATTGCAGCGTGCGCTCAACAAAGACGAGGCGGGCCGTCGGATTACCAAACCTGTTGCAGGACCGCTTTTTGCCGATCAACAGGAGGAAGGCGATCAGGCCAGCGGCACCATCTATGTGCTGCGGAGTAAATCAGATCACCCGGTCGTTGCTGCCAATCGAGATCTCCTGCACAAGATTGGCGTCACCAATACGAGCGTAAGTCGCCGCATCGCGGGCGCCCGGCTTCAGCCGACCTTTCTTATGGCCGACGTTGAAGTGGTTGCAACCTATGAACTCCATAATATCAACCGGGTCAGGCTGGAGAACCTGGTTCACCGGATTTTTGGTCCCGCGAAGATCGATATTGAAATCAGAGACCGCTTCGGTCAGCCGGTTGTTCCGCATGAATGGTTTCTTGTCCCGCTCTTCGTGATCGACGAAGCGATCGGCCGTATCAGGGATGGGACGATTACCGGTTACGTGTACCATCCGGAATCAGCGCAGCTTGTTCGGGAGACCTAGGGCGAGCTAAGAGCCGTGAGTCGATTCCCTCACCCCGCCGTCACTTTCTGCTGCTGCTCGCCGAAGCCGGCGATGCCGAGCCGCATCTCGTCGCCAACCTTGAGGTAGCGCGGCGGCTTCATGCCGAGCCCGACGCCGGGCGGCGTGCCGGTGGTGACGATGTCGCCCGGATTGAGCGACATGAACTGGCTCACATAATGCACCAGATGCACTACGCCGAAGATCATCGTCTTCGTCGAGCCGCGCTGCATCTTCTCGCCATTGACGTCGAGCCAGAGATCGAGCGCCTGCGGATCCTTCACCTCGTCGCGCGTGACGAACCAGGGCCCGAGCGGTGCGAACCCGTCGCTGCTCTTGCCTTTGACCCATTGCCCGCCGCGCTCGATCTGCCAGTCGCGCGCCGAGACGTCGTTGCAAACTGTATATCCGGCGACATGCGCAAGCGCGTCCTTCTCGTCGACATAGCGCGCATGCGTGCCGATCACGATCGCGAGCTCGACCTCCCAGTCGAGCTTGTCGCAGCCGCGCGGCAGCGGCACCGGATCGTTCGGGCCGGTTGCCGCACAGGCCTTCATGAAGATGATCGGTTCTTCGGGGATTTTCGCGCCGGTCTCGGCGGCATGGTCGGCATAATTGAGCCCGATCGCGACGATCTTGCCGATACGGCCGATCGGCGGACCGAGGCGCGGATTTCCCGCGACCTTCGGCAGCGATGCGGGATCGAGTTTCGCGAGCGTCGCCAGGCGGTCGGGCGCGAGCGCAGCACCATCGAGTTCGTCGCAATGGCCGGCGAGGTCGCGCAGATTACCATCCGAATCGACCAGTGCTGGCCGTTCGGCGCCGGGATTTCCAAAGCGGGCAAGTTTCATGTCGGTCCATCCGCAAGTTTGTGTCGCGTCTTTGTCCTCAATAGGCGGATTGGCAGGCGCCGACAAGGACCGGGCGCCGACAAGGACCGGGCGACAGGCGCCCGCCCGTGGCGGCGACCGGTCAGGCGGATTGGATCGGCCGATTGGATCGGCCGATTGGATCGGCCGATTGGATCAGGGGGCCGCATCGGGTAGCGTCGCAGCGAACAGCCGTAGCACCGGATGAGGAGCTTCCGCCATGAAGGAAACGCGCAAACAAGCCGCGAAACAAACTCCCGCGAAACAAACTCCCGCGAAACGTCCCGCCGCGAAAGGACCCCGGATCAAACAGGTCGCGGTCGTGACCGGCGCCAATCGCGGCATCGGGTTCGAGATCGCGCGCCAGCTCGCAGAGCAGGGCATGCGCGTGGTGCTGACCGCGCGCGATCCGCGGAAGGGCCGCGCCGCCGCGAAAGCGCTGCAAAGCGAGGGGCTCGACGTGGAGTTTCGCAAGCTCGACGTGACCGACAGCGCCAGCATCGGCGTCTTCCTGCGCTGGCTGCGGCGCAGCGAAAAGCGCTGCGACGTGCTGGTGAACAATGCCGGCATCTATCTCGATGTGCGGCGCGACGGTTCGACCGAATCCGCGTTTGTCACCGACCGGCGCAAGCTGCGCACAACGATGGCGGTCAATCTCGAAGGCCCGTTCTTCCTGATGCAGGCGCTGATTCCGCTGATGCGCGAAAACGGCTATGGCCGCATCGTCAATGTGTCGAGCGGATCGGGCCAGCTTTCCGACATGAGCGGGCACGAGGCGGCCTATCGCATCTCCAAGACCGCGCTCAATGCCGCGACCTGCATCTTCGCGGCCGAAACGAAAGGCAGCGACATCCTCGTCAATGCGATCTGCCCCGGCTGGGTGAGAACCGACATGGGTGGGCCGGATGCGCCGCGCAGTGTGGCGAAAGGGGCCGAGACCGCGGTCTGGCTCGCGAGCCTGCCGAAGGACGGGCCGACCGGCGGTTATTTCCGCGATCGCAAGATCATTCCCTGGTAGCGCCGGAATCGAATATCAGAATAAATCGAGTTTCAGAACAACGGAGCCACGCACCGTCATGCAGTTCGTTTTCGACGACACGCAACTCGGTCACCGGCCGACGAATTTTCTGGTGCGCGGCCGGGCGTCACGGCGCCGGTCAACTATGCTGACATCTATCCAGACATGCGGCCCGACGGCGCGATCGCACCGGTATTCGACGCGGCTGGTGCATCCGCGGCCCGACTCCTATCATATGGGTCGTGGAAAGCAGGGAGGACAAGACCATGCCATTGTACCTGACCCGGTTCAGCTACACGCCGGCAACATGGGCTAAGCTCATCAAGAATCCCGAGGACCGCCGAGAGGCAGCGAAGCAGTACATTGAGTCGGTTGGCGGAAAGCTGCACGGCTTTTGGTACGCCTTTGGTGAGCATGACGGCTATAACCTGTGGGAGGCTCCGGATAATGTGTCGATGGCGGCCACGGTGCTCGCGATCGGCGCGGGCGGAGCGCTGAGTTCCGTCCAGACGACGGTCCTCATGACCGTCGAGGAGACGCTCGTAGCACTGCAAAAGGCATCGTCGATCAAATATCGGTCTCCGGGAGAACGAGCGTAGAGCGCCTGCCGGCCTGAAAGACAGAAGCGCCCCGCCGCTGTGCCCGCTACGCAGTGGTCGATGGACGATCTCTGCGAGATGATGATTGCGGTTGCGCCCAAGCCGGGACCGTGCGGTCCCTGGAAAAAGTCGGCCGCTCGGATTTTAAACCGGGACACTCCCAGCGGATCGGGCCTGCCTTCCGACATGGGTGGGCCGGATGCGCCGCGCAGTGTGGCGAAAGGGGCCGAGACCGCGGTCTGGCTCGCGAGCCTGCCGAAGGACGGGCCGACCGGCGGTTATTTCCGCGATCGCAAGATCATTCCCTGGTAGCGCCGGAATCGAATATCAGAATAAATCGAGTTTCAGAACAACGGAGCCACGCACCGTCATGCAGTTCGTTTTCGACGACACGCAACTCGGTCACCGGCCGACGGGTTTCCTGGTGCGCGGTTGCATGAAGCCGGTGCCGGAAGTGCCGGCGCGCGCCGAAATCCTGCGCGACGCGGCGCTCGCCGCCGGCCATCGCATCGTGAAGCCCGCAACCGACAGCACGAAACTGCGCGCGCGCCTTCACACCGCCGACTATCTCGCCTTTCTCGAAACCGGCTGGTCGCGCTGGCAGGAATTGCCCGACGCCTCGCCCGAAATGATCCCGAACGTGCATCCCGATCGACGCGACGCGCCCTATCCGGGTGCGATCGTGGGTCAGGCCGGGTTTCACATGGCCGACACGGCAGCCCCGCTCGCCGGCGACAGCTGGCCGGCGATCGCAGCCAGCGCCGACAGTGCCGCCCATGCCGCGCGGCTCGTGCTCGACGGCATGGGCACGGTCTATGCGCTCTGCCGGCCGCCCGGGCACCATGCCTTCGCCGATCAGGCTGGCGGGTTCTGCTATCTCAACAACAGCGCGATCGCCGCGGAAGCGCTGCGCCAATCCCATGCGCGCGTTGCGATCCTCGATGTCGATCTGCATCACGGCAACGGCACGCAGGGTATCTTCTGGCGCCGCGGCGATGTGCTGACGCTCTCGATCCATGCCGATCCGTCGGCGTTCTATCCGTTCTTTTGGGGGTACGCGGACGAACGTGGCGAGGGTGACGGTACGGGTTTGAACCGCAATTATCCGCTGCCGCTCGGTACCGGCGACGACGTCTTTCTTGCCGCGCTCGACGACGCGCTCGTCGCGTTGCGCGAACACCAACCGGGTGCGCTGGTCGTCGCGCTCGGTTTCGATGCGCATGAGAGCGATCCGTTCGCGGCGTTCAGGGTGACGACAGGGGGTTACGGCGAGATCGGCCGGCGCATCGCGGCGCTGGGCCTGCCGACCGTGCTGGTGCAGGAGGGCGGCTACGTGTCGCCCGATCTGGGGTCGAGCCTGGCCGCGTTCCTGGCCGGATTTCCCATATAAGACCGGCATTCGTTGGGCCTTGCCGCGCCGCCGGACTGGGCCCATTTATCTGGCATGATGAAAGCAACCTTTATTGCCTTGGCGGCGGCGTTGATCCTGAGCAATGCGGGGCCGGCATTGGCCGACGATGCGTTCGGATACGACACGGTCAATCCGGGTGCGCGCTTCCAGTTCGATTCGATGGGGTCGGGCCGCAATCTGGCGCCGGCCGGTTCGCTGTCGGGACCGGCGCATGCCGGTATTCCCGGCCCGCTTGCGGATACCGAAGGACCGGGCCTTCGCGCACAGCCCTTGGGCGGCGCAACCGGCTACGAAGGCCGCATCACCTGCGGCCCCGGCTCGCGCAATTACTCGATCGTGGACGAGGCCCGCATCGCGCGGATGGCACCGCTCGCCTGCGGCCGGCGATAGGGGCCCGGCGATAGGGGCAGCGCCAAAAATCGTGGCGCTGACCGGCACTGGTGCCAGGTGTCGGAATTGAACCGACGACCTACCGCTTACAAGGCGGTTGCTCTACCGCTGGCACCCTGCCGCCACCTTCTAGGTTGCCTTAAGAAACCTCACCGTCCTTCTCGTTGGGTCGGGGAGTTGCAGCCTATCGGACAGGGCTGGTCCAATTCTCTTGTGCAACTGAATCGTCCCAGGACGAGCCAAGCGGCTGAAAGGTCAACCATGTTTCGGCAAGTTTCCCGTCTTCGATGCGGTACGCCTGCATTGCTGCGCGCGTCCGCACTTCGCCGGTCGCCTGGTCGGTCCACTTCATGGTGAAACGATACCAGGCACGATCATCGCCAAAGGCGTGATCGTAAACGATGATCCGGACATCGGGACGGTTCTTCCGCAATTCGGCCAGCTCGGCCGCGTAGTTCTCCCGGGTGACAGTTCGATCGCCCAATTCGTCATGGCGAATGTAGAGCGGAGCAATACAGTCCTGAACGAGATCGAATTCCCCCCGATGCCAAACCCGTTCCCAACGGTCGAAAAGGGAGCGCATCGTATCCAGGTTGGGCATGAAAACATCCTCCAGGTGCCTGATCCGATCCGATCCGATCGAGCAGCCGCACTGTCGCATCATCGGCACGCGCCGACCGGCGCTGGTGCCGGGTGTCGGAATTGAACCGACGACCTACCGCTTACAAGGCGGTTGCTCTACCGCTGAGCTAACCCGGCAAAACGCCGACAAAGACGGGGCGCGCCGCGACCCACTAGCACACCATGACGGAGCGGGCAAAACCGGCGCGGGCCCGATCGGACCGCCTGCGGCACCGCTACTGCGCCGCGCTCTCACTGCGAATGCGCAGCCAGCCACTCCTCGGTGAGCCGTTTTGCCTTTTCGCGCTGGTCGAAGCTCAAACTCGAATCGATCATCGTTCGTTCCTGCGAACTCGCCGCCTGACCGTGCGCGGCCGCGATCTCCATCCACATCTGGGCCTGCACCATGTCTTTCGGCACACCGAGGCCCTGCAGGTGCATCTGGCCGAGCCGGTATTGCGACGCGGCGTCGCCCTGGTCGGCCGCGAGGCGGTACCACTCCGCCGCCGCAGCCGGGTCGGCCGCGACGCCGCTTCCATTCTCGTACATGAAACCGAGCCACGACTGCGCTTCGCCGTCGCCCGCTTCGGCCAGCGGCCGTAACAGGCCGATGGCCGTCTCGTAATCGCCCTGTTCGTAGGCGACGAGCGCATCGGCCAACTCGTCCGCCAGCGCTCCCGTGTGTGCGCCAAACAGCAGGACGAGCGCGGCGAAGATGCGAGCCGTGAGGCGGCGGGGTCTCATCGGTCGATTACACACCCGATTTCGCCATCGGAGAAGCCCCCCGCGAAGCCGCCGCTCAGGCGGTGGCCGTGACGACATGCGCCTGGATCCTGCCCGAGACCGGCCCGTCGCCGTGGCTTGCGGCGATCGCGCGCGCCGCCGCGTCGGTCGCCGCGTCGAGCGCCCCCGCATTGCGGGCAACGATTTCGTTGCGGAGCGGCGTTCCCTGCGTGTAGCCGATCGCCGGAAAACGCGGCGTCGGCGCGATACTGGTTTTCCGGACTGTCGCGACCTCGATCCCGGAAAATCCGGCCGCTTCCAGATCGGCCCGAATTAGTTTCGGGTCGTGATAGCCGTGCGGGGTCCGGGCGAGAAACCTTGGTGGATCGTCCGGGAAAAAACCCGCGAGCGCATCGGTCACGATCCGCGCGAATTCGTTCGCTTCGATGCTGTCCCACGCATTGAACAGAAACCGGCCGCCCGGTTTCAAAACGCGTC
>JBBDWX010000023.1:0-9221 GCA_040902665.1 Dongiaceae bacterium | reverse complement strand
GCTATGGGTCCGGATACATTCAGGATTTCGATCTCGACATCTTCGAACATCTCAAGGTGGTCGATTACGGCGATGCCGAGATTCCACCGGAGGCGCTGGTGCGGCCGACTGCCACGAACGTGCTGCGCGCGCAGGCGGCCGTCGAAAAGAAGGTTAACGATGTGCTGGCGGTCGGCGCCATTCCGATCGTCATCAGCCAGAATTCGCCCTGCGGATCCTTCGCGATCGCCAAGGCCGTGTCGGAATCGACCAAAGGCAAAGTCGGTACGATCAGCCTCGATACCCATTGGGACATCGCACCGCTCGACAAACTGACGATGGATCCCCGCATCGCCGGCAGCGACAGCTGGCTCTACAAGACCTATGAGTTCCTCCACAATTTCGATCATCGCAACCTGATCGAAATCGGCCCACGCGGCATGCTCGAAAACAAGGATATCGTGCGTGGCTTCCTCAACAAGGGCACGCATTTCTATCCGATGTGGAAGGTGCGTACCGATCTCGGCATCGACAAACTGTGTGAAGAACTGCGCCATGCCTATGAAGGCACCGACAAGGTCTATGTTCATTTCGACATGGACATTATCGGCGGCGCCGGTCCGGCTTCGGGCGACATCCTGGGCGACCTCGCCGAACCGATCGGCATGACCGATTACGAGGTCCTGCGCATCGCGCATGAAGTCGGCAAGCGCGGGCTCGCGGCACTCTCCTTCATCTGCATCCCGCCCGGCTCGGCCGTCGTCTACCGGCTGATTGTCTATGTCATCGCTTATCTGATGGCCGGCCTCGTCGTTGCACGAAATCAACCGCGTTGACCCGGAAATGAGCGACATGGCCGAATCGAGTTTCCACGACCTGACAGACCGACCCGACACGGCCGGATACAGCGATATCGTCGTCGCCGATGGATTCGCATTTCTTGCCGGTAAGGTTGCCGCCGATGCGCCGGATGCGATCCCGCTTGGCGGTATCGAGGATGAGACGCGGGCGTGCATGGAGTTGCTCGGTCGGGCCCTGAAACTCGCCGGCCTCGACTTCGAAGACGTCGTGCGCTGCAATGTGTACATGACCCGGCTCGAGGAATTCGAGCGGATGGATGCCGTCTATCGAAGTTACTTTCCGAAGGGTCGGATGCCGGCACGGACCACGATCGGCGCCGCTGAACTGGTCTTCGGCTGCCGCGTCGAGATCGACTGCGTGGCACGGATCAAGCACTGACCAGGGCATACGCCAACGCTTTACGCGGTTCCCAATCAGCCTCTGACGGAGCCTGCCGTGGGCCTGCCGGGCAGCCGAGTCAATCGTTGGCGGCTGGATCGCCGGGCGAGCGCCCGATAAAGGCCTGGACGCGGTCGCGCGTCGAAAGAATATGGCGACGCATCGCATCGTCTGCCGCATCGCCGTCTTTTGCACGGATCGCTGCAACGATTTCTGCATGATAATCGTTGGCGTTATCTTCCAGCCGCTCGAAAACTGCGCCGATCGGCAGAAACATCTGCGCCCGCGCCGTTTCCACGGCAGATTGCAGATAGATGTTCTTGGATGCGCGCGCGATCAGAAGATGAAAGGCATTGTCGTCCGCCACGAAGGGCGCAATGTTTGGTACATGGCTGCGCGACTCCTGCGTTGCGGTCAGACTCTGCATCCTCTCGAAGATCGCCAGAAGTTCATCGAGCTCCTGGGGACTGCGCCGATGAGCCGCCAGCCGCGTTGCCGCGCATTCCGTCGGCAGCCGAAACTCGAAGATCGATGCGAGTTGCTCGTAATGGGCGGTTATAAGCCGATGCAACTCGTCGCCATGCTTGAACCATGAACGGACAAAAATCCCTCCGGTCGCGCCGCGGCGTGTTTCAACCAGCCCTTCCGCCTCGACCGCTCGCACCGCTTCCCGGACCGTCGTTCGGGAAACACCAAGCTGGGCTGCAAGATGTCGCTCCGGCGGTAATTTCTGACCCGGGAGGAATCGGCTGAGTATGATCGAATTTCTGAGCTGCTCTGCGACGAGTTCGTATGTCGCGATCGCCCGAATGGGGCTGATCAACGGCTCCGTGAACTTTCTCGCTTTTGCCGATCTAGCCATGTGACGCCGTCGGCACCCCGTAGAATGCGACTATCGCAAAGTGGCCTTCAAGATAGCGAGAGCCATCCGGCCGGCGCAAGGCTTGCACCGCGATCCGGATTGGCGGACCGCCGATATACCAGAAGAATATCGAACGAATACGAGGGGCTGGTTTGTATGCAATGACCCGCACACTCCGTGCTAACACACTTCTAAACGTTATTCCGCGGCCGCGGGTCTATGACTTCGGCGATTCCTTCGGTGTTTCGGCAGCGGGATCGACAGGTTTTGCCGAATTGAGGTCCGGAAATGTCTTATGCAGCCCGGTCAGATCGCCGCCAGCCACACCGATTTCCTTGAGCAGGGAATCGACCAGAGGCCCCTGACCACGGTAGCGAAGTGCCGCATTGACGAGTTGATCGGCGAGATTGCCGTCGCCGCCACCGGTGCTTCCGCCGCCCTGACCGCCCGGCATTGCACCCGCGCCGCGAATATCGAGAATTTTCAGGCCCTCGATCTGCTCGAGCGGCTTCACGCTCTCGCGGATAATGCCCTCGAGCTTTTCGATCAGTTCGAGCTTGACGCGCATCGCCTGCACATTCGGCTCGAGGAGATTGTCCGCCTCGTTCCTGGCCTTGATCCCGGCTGCTTCGACCTGCAAGCGCAATTGCGTCCCTGCTGCTCGCAATTTATCGACGTTCGCCTCGGCTTCGGCGATAACCTTCATAACTTCGGCCTGCTGGCGCGACGAGATCGTCTGAACCGAATGGCCGACCTCGGCCCGCGCGATCTCTCGCGCGCCGAGGACCGCCTCTTCCGCCCGAGCCAGCTCTTCCTTGACCCGTTCGGTCGCAACCCGGACCTCTGCAACCACCCGGGCGCGTTCGGCCAGTTCGGCCTGCAACGTCTGCTCCGCCAGTTCGACATGCTTGCGGCGCTCGACGTCACTGACCTCAAGCGTCTGGGCATTTTCGATCTCGATCTGCCGCAACCGCTTTTCTGCCGATGCCCGCTCGGCCTGAACCGCGAGATCGGTTTCTATGCGCACCTTGTCCCGGAGTTCCTGGGCGTGCGCGCGGCGCGACTCGATCTCGTTCTCAATCTCGATTCGCGCCTCTTCGACATTGCGCTGTGCCTCGAGTTGAGTCTTTTCCGTCTCGAGATTGATCTCGGCGTGCAGGCGCGCCGCGGAAGATTCTTCACGGCTGCGCTGCACCGAAAGTTCGCGCTCCTGTTCCATCTGCGCGAACTCCTGGTCGCGCTTCAATGTGAGCCGCTGCCGGGCCGACGCCAGTGACTTGCCTTCGATGGCGATCTGCGCATCCTGTTCGACCTCGTGGCGTCGGCGACGCAAATCTTCGATCCGCTCGGTCAGGTAGGTCAGGCCGGCTGCGTCGAAGGCATTCTCGGGATTGAAGAATTCACGCTCGGTCTGGTCGAGCTTGGTGATCGACAGGCTTTGCAGCTCCATGCCCGCGCGCGCGAGGCCGGGACCCACGATCTCGGCCGCGCGTGCCCCGATATCGCTTCGGCGAAGATGGAGCTCCTCCATGGTCATCTCCGATGCCACCGTGCGCAAGGCATCGATAAAGCTGTTCTCCAGGAGATGGCGAAGCACGTCGGGTTGCAGCGTCCGCTTCCCGAAGGTCTGGGCAGCCGCAGAAACATCGTCGGCATTGCGGCCGACCCGGACGTTGAAACTGGCAATGACATCGACCCGCAACCGGTCCTTGGTAATCAGAGCCGAACGGCCGGTCCTGTCGACATCCAGCCGAACCGAGTTCATATTGACACCGGTTACCTCGTGCAGAACCGGAAACACGAAAGCTCCACCCGATATCACGACCCTTCGACCAAGAAATCCCGTTCTGACGAAGGCCACGTCGCTGCGCGAACGCTGATACAGCCGCGACAGCAGCCACCACATGACGGCAATCGCAAAGATGCCGATTATGATCCAGAGGATAGTCGTTCCAGCATTCATGTCCGTAGACCTTCTCGATTAACCGGCGCCCGGTTTCGACGCCACGTTTCTAACGGTTTGCTTTCAACCCTCGCGTCGCGCGGCCCTGTATCGCTCGCGCCAATCTGTCCCGCTGCCGGATGCATCGTTCTGCTCAATACCCTGTCATCCCGCCATCGACCAGAAGATTGGTTCCGGTGATGTAGGACGCCTTTTCCGACAGCAGGAAGGCAACGACTTCGGCCACTTCCTCGGCCGTACCCAGCCGCTTCAATGCAAGCCTTCGCGTGGGCGACTGCGGATCCTCGTAGAGGCGCCGCATATCGTCCGACATGTCCACATCGATAAAGCCGGGCGCAATCGAATTGACGCGCACACCGCGCACGCCAAGATCCTTCGCGGTATTGCGTGTGTAGCTTTCGATGGCCGCTTTGCTGGCCCCATAGAGCGACATGTAACCGATCTCGGGAATTCGGCAGCTGACCGACGAAATGTTGACGATGGCCGCGCCTTCGCCGAGATGCGGCGCCGCGGCGCTTGTCACGCGCGCTGTACCGAATAGGTTGATATCAACCATCAGTTTTGTTTCGGACTCGCGGATATTTTCAATGGGCGACGCGCGCAGGATTCCTGCGCAATTCACGACTGCACGAAGCTCGCCGAGCCCGGCAGCAAAGGCGACGGCGGATGCCACACTGTCGGCCGCCGTCACGTCCAGGCGTTTCATGTAAACCTGACCGGGCTGCGTACTGTCGAGCTGCCCGTCCTGCTCCGCGCCCACGACAATATCGGCGGAAACGACGATGAACCCATCCGCGACCAGGCATTTGTTGATAGCGCGGCCGATGCCGCCCTGGCCGCCGGTGACGAACGCGATCCTGGATCGATTTGTCGCCACGTTCATCGCGCCCGCCCCTGTCGCAAGCTCATTGCCGGATCCCTCGCTTCAAAATAGTTCATCCAGCCCGCCATGAGGTTTCGTGCCAATGCCTCTGCGCGCGGCATCGTTTCGTCGAGTTCGGTCCGGACGCGGGCGATCCGCTCGAGGCCATTCTCGCCGAGCCAGGGCAGCAACTCGCGTTCCATCATTAGGATCCATTTTTCCGCCAGCTGGCGGGTCACTTCGAAATGACATTGAAATCCGTAACCCAGCGGGTCAACGCGGAAAACCTGATTGGGCTCGGTCGTCCCGACCATCATCGGTACTGCGCCATCGGGGATCTCGAACCGGTCTCGATGCGCTTCAAAGATGCGGTGCTCGCCGACGACCGAGGCGAACATGAGATCCTGCGCCGCCGCCGCCGTGGTGCGCACGGTCTCGAAACCGAACTCGGTATACTCCATCCGTTCCACCCGACCGCCGAGCGCCCGCACCATGATCTGCGCGCCGAGGCACAAGCCGAGCACCGGCTTTCCTGCCCCCTGAAAACCGAGATAGACATCGCACAACCGGCTCACGAGATCGGCATGCTTGGGATCGAACACGCTCATTTCGCCGCCGGGCAGCACGAGCCCATCAAAATCCGACAGGTCCGATGGCAGCGAACCCCCGGCATGGACATCGACCCAAACGATCCGACCGCCGCCCGCTTCGATCGCTTCGGCGACGAAGCCCGTCGCCGCGGGCCCGGTCATGCGCGCTTCGCAGTTGGCGAAAAGGATGCGGGGGCCGGTCACGGCTGAAGCCTCGAATTGCGGTTTGCGATCTTGCGCATCATCAGACCAGTTTCGCCATGAGCCCGCCATCCACCATCAGATCGGTGCCGGTAATGAACGCGGCACGTTCCGAGAGCAGAAACAGACAGGCATCGGCAATATGCTGCGGCGAACCCACCATCGGCAGCGGTGTCCGTTGTTCCATTGCCTTGATCCGCTCCGGATCCTGATAGATCGCTGCCGTCATCGGGGTCCAGACAGCACCCGGACAGATTGTGTTGGATCGGATGCCCTGGCGCCCGTAGGTCAGCGCGAGTCCGCGGGACAGCGAGATAAGAGCGGCCTTGGAAATCTGATACGCATCGAACGGGCCGTGTTCGAGGACATTATCCATGGAACGGGCGCCGGCAACGCTTGCGATATGGACGAACACGCCGCCCTTGCCGCGAAGCATGTGCGGAACGGCGCGCCGGACAATATGGACCGGCGCCAGCAGATTGATCTGCATGGTCCGTTCCCAGATATCGAGCTCGATGTCGACGATCGATCCGTCCTGATTCAGCATGGCAACGCCCGCGGCGTTGACCACGTAGTCGAGGCCTTCCGACGCCGCACGATCGACCGTCCGATCGATTGCCTCGCGTTCGCACAGATCGCCCTGGATATAGGCTATCCGCCCGGGCCCCGCGGGAAAGCCGCCGGGGTCGGGCTTGAGGTCGAACGCCGTGACCGAACAGCCGGCCGCAACCAGATCGTGGGCGATCTGGAAACCCATGCCGCCGCCCGCTCCGGTCACGAACGCCTTCTTGCCTGATAGTTCCATCCACATGCCCAGCACCGCCTATGTCATGCCGACTCGAAATACCGGTCGTATTCCCAGGTCGACACGCGCGGATCGGTCTGCTTGTTCCATCCCGCCAGTTCGGCACGGCTTTTCAGCACCATCAGCCGCACAAAATCTTCTCCCAGCCACTCTCGTGCAAATCGCGATTGATCGAAATCCTTGATCGACCCTTCGAGGCTGGTCGAAAGCTTCTTCCACCGGCTGTCGCCCACGGGATTGCCGACGGCCGGTTCGCCGGGCTGCAACCGCTGCTGGATGCCGTGCAGGCCGCCGGCCAACATTGCCGCGATCGAAAGATAGGGATTGACGTCCGAACCCGGGCAGCGGTTTTCGAAACGGTAGGCCGATGGCTCAAACCCCTGAATGAAGCGGAGCGCCGCCGTGCGGTTGTCGTAACCCCAGGCGTTGTTCTCCGGGTTCCAGGATTTCACGTCGACGCGGCGATAAGTGTTCGCCGTCGGCCGCATCAACAGATGCATCTCGGGCAAAGTCTGCGACATGCCGGCTACGAAATGCCGACCCACCTCCGACAGATCGTTGGTTGCCGGATCGTGCAACGCCGGTCGCCCGTCCCGCCATAGGCTGAGATGGTGATGGCCGCCGCAGGCGACTTCTTCCTCATGCCATTTGGTCATGAATGTCGCGATGAGGCCGTGCTCCGCCGCAAGCTGTTTCAGGTAAAGCTTGGTCCGCATCGCGGCATCCGCCGCCTGCAGCGCCGGCAGCGGGGCAAGCGCATACTCGAGCGCGCCGTTGCCGAGCTCGGTGTGGACACCCTCGACATGAATCCCGATCTGCTCCATCCGCTCCATGAATGTTTCGGCCAGGTGATCGAAGTTCGGAAATCGGTGGAGCGCGTAGGCATGTGGAATCCGGCCGAATGGCTTAAGATCGCGATAGCGCTTCTCGCGGATTGCAGTGTCGTCGGCGTAAAACAGGTGGAACTCGTATTCCAGCGAGAAGCGCCCTTCGAAACCCATTTCCTCGGCGCGCCGCACGACCGAGCGCAGGATCTGGCGTGGGTCGAGCTTGCAGACATCGCCGTTCGACAAGTACATGTCCGTCAGGACCGACGACATGTCTTTCCGCCACGGCCACTGGATCAAGGTGTCGAGGTCCGGAACGGCATAGGCGTTCGGAAACCCGTCCTCGTAGTTGCCGAACGGCGCCTCGAAGAATTCCTCGCCGTAAGTCAGAGCGTATATGGCCGCGGCAAAGGAAAGGCCGGTCGGTTTGACCTTGGTGACCGGCGAGTATTTCCCGCGCAGCATCGAGTTGAGGTCGACAACCTCGAACTGAACGTTTTTGACGCCCTGCTCCTGCAGGCGTTTGACGGCCTCCTTGTAGACGCGCTCGCGCTCGCTGCGGCGACGGGGGTCGAAAGGACCTCCCGAGCCGCCAAGCGACGAACGATCGCCCAACGACGACAGGTTCGGCCGTCTGCTTCCCAAAGTTTGCTGCATTGCCACCCGAGCTCTCCGTTGATCAGTTCTTCTGCCGGGTCTCGCCGTCGCGCTGCACAGGGCGCGGCGATACATCCCCATCGAGCACCAGTTTGCGCGGCTGCAACCAGCGGCCAAGCTTTTGATGTTGCTTCAGGATTTCGTCCAATTCGAGGTTTGCCATCAGTCCATTCGGCCGCCAGATCATGAAGCCGACAATGATGACGCCGAGCGCCAGGCCGGAGAGGCCGAGCATCTCGGGAAACTGGATACCGAGCAGGAGCGGCCCGCCTTCGACAAAGCGGATCATTTCCATGCCGACCGAGAGCACGATCACGCCGACTACAGCCCCCGTCACCGTGCGCATCCCGCCAAGAATAAGCATGGCAAGTGTCAGGAAAACCTGATGAAAATGAAAGGACCGCGCATTGATCGTGCCCATATAGTACGAAAACAGGATTCCGCCGACGCCGCAGATCGTACCGCCAAGCACCCAGGCAACAAGCCGCATCCGCCAGACATTGACGCCCATCGCACGCGCCGCAAGCTCGTTGTCGGCACAGGCGCGAAGTTGGACGCCGGCACGGGAATCCTTGAACAGGCGTGCAATTATGATCACCAGCGCGCCAGCCACGATGCCCCATTCCAGATTGGCTTCCTTCGGGATTCCGAAAAAGGCCTGGTTCCCGCGAAACAGCTCGGACCAATGTTCAAAAACCGAATGGATGATAATCAGCAGGGCCAGCGTCACAATCGTTGCAGCGATCCCGTTCAGGCGCGCAACGATCATGCCGGTGATAAGGGCGACGACTGCGACGACGACGAGTGAAATGAAGACCGTGGGCACCACGCTGTACTCGGTCGTCGCAAGGCCGAACGGCGCGTCGGGAATTTGCATCGCCTTCATCGCCAGCGGTGTCGAAAGAACCGCCGTCATATAGGCGCCAATGCCCATGAATCCGGCATGGCTGAGATTGGCGACGTTCGAGTTTCCCATGAAGATCTGCAGGCCAACGACAACGACAATGTTGACGTACGCGGCAAAAGCAAGGCGCTGCTGGTATGGTTCACCGAATGACAACACGATCAGGCCGATAACAATCGTCACAAGCGCAAGAACCATTGCGCCGCGCAATGATCGCGTGCTGCTGATCTTGCGCCCCTCGGTGGTGCGCAGCCAGTCTTCGGCGGATTGCTGTGCGAAGAGACGGTCGCTCACGCTTCCTTGTCTCCCAGCTCGATGGTTTTCCCGACAAG
>JBBDWX010000022.1:0-9222 GCA_040902665.1 Dongiaceae bacterium | reverse complement strand
CGCGACCTGCCGGATCTGGGGGACTGAGCGCCGTCCCGACGGTAACCAGGCCGCCGATTGCCGGGCCTCCCGCCTTGCCCGCCACCGGCGTATCATCGTCGGCGTCGGACTTTATCGGCCGGCTTCGGGGGATGGGCATGAGCTTTCGACATTGGGTCGTCGTCCTCGTCCTGGCACTGGGACTCTGGATCGGCTGGAATCTGTTCGTGCATCAGGATCTGGGCGCAGCACTCAGCCCGATCCACTGGCTGATGGAGCAGCTCGGTCTGCGCTAGGGATCGCATGAGCGGACGCACCCATCGCTACGAAATCGCGCTCGACTGGACCGGCAACGATGGCGCGGGTACGCGGGGCTATCGCAGCTTTCGCCGCGACCACGAGATTGCGGCACCCGGCAAACCAACGCTCGCCGGTTCGGCCGATCCGGCCTTTCGCGGCGATCGCACACGCTGGAACCCCGAGGAGTTGCTGCTGGCCGCGGTCTCGTCCTGCCACATGCTCTGGTTTCTGCATCTCGCATCCGATGCCGGCATCGTCGTGACCGGCTATCGCGATGCGCCGGTCGGAACGATGGCAGAAGAGGCCGACGGCGCCGGACGATTCGTCGGGATTGTGTTGCACCCCTCAGTGACGGTGCGCGGCGTTGTCGATGCGGCGACGACCGAACGGCTGCACCATGACGCGCATGCGAAATGCTTCATCGCCAACTCGGTCAATTTTCCGGTGCGCTGCGAACCCGCCTTGCGGATCGAGGCCTGATACCGCCCAGGCGCGCGAAGGCGTCGCGGATCGCACGCTCCATGCCGGCGGCCGGCGGCGACAGGCGCTCGCGTGCGCGACGCAGCACGATGCGCGAACCCGGCAGCGATTCGAACCCGTCTTTGGGTCCGAGAATGCGACAGCCCGCCGGTGCGGTGCTGAGCGACAGCACGGCGACCGCAAGCCCGGCGCTGACCGCCGCCTGCAAACCGGCGACGCTGCGGCTCGAACAGGCGACCCGGTAGCGTCGGCCGCGCGCATCGAGGCTGCGCAATGCCCAGCTCCGCCACCAGCAATCCTCGTCGAACATCGCAACGGGCAACGGATCCTCGAGCTCGATGCCGGGCGTCGCCGGCGCGACCCAGACGGTCGGATCTTCCGCGAGCAGTTCGCCCTCGCCGCGCCCGCTGTCGATCAGCAGCACCGCAAGATCGAGCTCGTCGGCGAAGGTGGCCATTTCGAGCGCCGGGCTCGGTTCGCAGCGCAGGCTGACCTGCACGCCGGGATGCGCGGCGGCGAAGCGCGCCAGCACCGCCGGCAGCAAGGTCGCGCCATACTCCTCCGGCACGCCGACGCGCACATAACCTTCGAGCGCATCGCCGCGCAATTCGGATGTCGTGGTTTCGATCAGCCCGAGCAATTGCCGCGCGCGGCCGTAAAGACGTTCGCCCGGCGCGGTCAGACGCACGCCGCGCGCCTGACGCAGGAACAGGTTCTGCCCGAGCAGCGCCTCGAGCCGCTTGATCTGCTGGCTGACCGCCGACTGGGTGCGGCCGAGCGCCGAGGCACCGGCTGTCACGCTGCCGGTCTCGGCAACGGCGGCGAAGCTGCGCAGCAGATCGCCATCGAGCAGGGCATGTTCGGCGCGATACGTATCCATTACGTAACCTTATGGCTCATAGACGATCTATTAATTTTCATAATGCCATCGTCGAAGCCAGATTGGAACGAGGAAGAACCGGGCCGGAGCCCAGCAGATGTCCAACGAAACCGGGCTGGGTCGCGGCCTCTGGCCCCGGCCGATCCGGCGCCGCGCACTCTGGATCGGCCTTGCCGGGATCGTACTGCTGGCGATCGGGATCGCGGCACCCGACACGCTCGCCATCGCGCTTGGCTTCGCCGCCGGCAGTTTCGTCGCGACGCTGCCGGTGATGCTCGGTGCCGTCGCCGTCACGGCCTGGATCCAGGCGAGCAATGCCTCGGGCATCGTGACCGACATCTTTGCCGGCTCGCCCGTTCGTATGATCGTCGCCGCCGCCTTCGTCGGGGCATTGACGCCGATCTGCGGCGTCGGCGTGCTGCCGATCATCGCGGGGCTGCTGCAGGTCGGCGTGCCGCTCGCGCCGGTGATGGCGTTCTGGCTCTCTTCGCCGGTGACCGATCCGGCCATGCTGACGATCACCGCCGGCACCCTCGGGCTCGATTTTGCGATCGGCAAGACCGCCATCGCCTTCGGCATCGGCCTCGCCGGCGGGCTCCTCACGATGGCGATGGTTCGGGCCGGCGCGTTCGCCGATCCCTGCCGCGCCACGCTTGCGCAACATGCGGGCCATTGCGATGCGGGCGCTTGCGATAGCAGCTCGTCCGGGGGGTTCCGCTGGAACGTCTGGTCGGACGACGCCCGCGCCGCGATCTTCTGGCGGAGTGCGCGCGATTCGGCGCTGCTGATCGGCAAATGGCTCGCCATCGCCTTCGTCGCGGAAGGGCTGCTGCGCCAGTTCCTGCCGACCGAAACCGTGGTTGCGATCGCCGGCGCCGACAATCGCTGGGCGATCCCGCTCGCGGTGCTGATCGGCACGCCGATCTATCTCGACGGCTATGCGGCGCTGCCGCTGGTGCGCGGTCTGGTCGATCTCGGCATGACACCGGGTGCCGCGATGGCGCTGCTGGTCTCCGGCGGTATCACCAGCCTCTATGCGTCGGTCGCGGTCTGGGCGCTGGTCAAGCCGCCGGTCTTTCTCTGGTATCTGGCACTCGCCATGTTTGGCGCGCTCGCCGGCGGCTATCTCTACCAGGCCGCCATCTGAACGCATGACCGCTGAGCGCAGCCGCGCCGCAGCGCGTTACGCGCCACTGAACCGGCGCCAGTCGCTCTGCGGCTCGAATCCCAACACCCGTTCCGCATGCCCGATGTCGTAGATCGAGGCGTGCGGATCGCGCGCATAGAGCAGCCGGTTGCGAATCTCCGGCAGGCGCCCGAATTTCTGCGCGATCAGTTCGAGCGTCGGGATTGGCGAATACATGTCGCGCGCGCCGATGAAGAAGCGATCGTAGGCCGGCCCCTGGTAATCGAGTGCGAGCCGGATCGCCTGCGCGACATCGGCGCCTTCGACATAGAGCCAGAACCAGGGATCGTACCCCGCTTCCCGCCGCGCGCGCATTTCCCCTTCCATGCCCGGCACGTAGACGCTGGTCGGCCGCAGCGCCACGATCTGCATGTCGCCGCGGCGCACGAAGGCGCGGGCGAGTTCCTCGACAACCAGCTTGCTCACGCCATAGCCGTCGACCGGCAGCAACGGGTGCAATTCGTCGATCGGCAGATAGAGCGGGCAGGCGGACGGCGCATCGGACAGGTTCATCACGCCGACCGCACTTTCGCTCGAGAGCAGAACGACCTTGCGAATGCCGGCTTCGCGGGCCGCCTGCAGCACATTCCAGGTGCCGGCGGTGTTCAGCGCAAAGACTTCGTCCTCCTTGGGATGGATCTGCAGCGCTGCGAGATGCACGACGGCGGTGCAGCCTTTGAAGGCTTCGCGCAGCGTGTCGATCGCCATCACGTCGGCCCGCCGATACTCGATCCCTGCCTCCGGCGCGGCTTCGATCGGCGCAATATCGAGCAGCCGCAGCCCGCGCCCCGGCGCCAGCGCCCGAACGGTCTCGCGGCCGATCATGCCGCCGGCTCCGGTAATCGCAACGACGCCGTCCTGCATGGATCGCTCCCCCTCGAAGCGCAGACAAGGCGGTGCCACAGAAAGCGGAAGCGCCCGGGTCCGATACACGAACCTTAACGGCAAAGCGCGGCGCGCCGATACACGGTTCGTTGCAAAGATCCGGACTGGCGCGACGGCGCGGGCTCGGGCAATCTCGCGGCACCATGACGCTGACCATCAATCCCGATCTCGCCCGCGTGGTCGAACCGCCGATCGCCGAGGCCTATGGCTGGGTCGACGGACGAGAATTTCCCGATGCGAAGCCGCTGATCGACGTGTGCCAGGCGGTGCCCGGCTATCCGCCGCCGGAGGCGCTGACCGATCATCTCGCGCAGACGGTGAAGCGGCCGCTGACCGCGCGTTATACCGACATCGAGGGCATCGAACCGTTGCGTACAGCCCTGGCGCACGACATGACCGCCGCCTATGGCGGAAATGTTGCAACCGAGCAGGTGCTGATCGCGGCGGGCTGCAACCAGGCCTTCTGTCTCTCGCTGCTGGCGCTGGCAAAGGCAGGCGACGAGGTCATCCTGCCGCTGCCCTGGTATTTCAACAACAAGATGTGGCTCGACATGCAAGGCGTGACGGCGGTACCGCTGCCGTTCCGCCCGGACGAAGGCGGTGTGCCGTCTGTCGCCGACGCTGCCGCCGCGATCACCGAGCGGACGCGCGCGATCGTGCTGATCTCGCCGAACAACCCGACCGGCGCGCTCTATCCGGCCGATACTATCCGCGCCTTCTTCGATCTGGCGCGCGAACGCAACATCGCGCTGGTGATCGACGAGACCTATCGCGATTTCCTCGGCCGTGAAGGCCGATCGCACGATCTCTTCCGCGACGCGGACTGGCCCGCGGCGCTGGTGCATCTCTACAGTTTCTCGAAAGTGTTCTGCCTGACCGGCTATCGCGTCGGCGCCGTCGTCGCCGACCGTGCGCTGATTGCGCAGATTGCGAAGGCGATGGATACGGTTGCGATCTGCGCACCGCGGATCGGCCAGGAGGCAGCGCTCTGGGGCCTGCAGCATCTTTCCGAATGGCGCGCGGGCAATCGCCTGATGATGCGCGCGCGGCTCGAAGCGTTCGAGAGCGCGATGCGGCGCAACGACAACGGCTATCGCATCGTCTCGGCCGGCGCGTATTTCGCCTATGTCGCGCATCCCTTCGGCGAGCGGCCGGCGGCCGACGTGGCGCGCCGGCTGGCCGACGAGGAAAACCTGCTCGCTCTGCCGGGTTCGATGTTCGGCGCCGGACAGGATCGCTATCTGCGATTTGCGTTTGCCAATGTTGCGGCCGAAACCATGCCAGCGATCGCCGAACGCCTCGCTTCGGATACGGCGCGGGGATAAGGGCGCGGGGGATGGCCGGCCTCATCCTTCGACAGGCTCAGGATGAGGCTGGGTCAATCTTGTATATTGCGATATGAGACGCATCGCGACTGGCTGATGGATTCCCTCATGCTGAGCTTGTCGAAGCATGAGCATTTCGCCGAAACACCTCTCGCTCATTACGCAACGTCCCCGTTTGCCGCAACCCTGCCATGCTTCCCGCCCGGCTTGGCCGGTTCGGGAGCGGATCCCTAGAATGCGGGCCCTGCAGACGATCCCGGGCGAACGCCGCCCAAATAGGTAAACCCGTGCCCACCTCGCTGCTCTACATCCTGACCGTCCTGATCTGGGGCTCGTCCTGGTATGCGATGCTGTTCCAGGTCGGCGTCGTGCCGGTCGAACAATCGATCGCCTACCGGTTCCTGTTTGCGGGCGGGCTGATGCTGGTCTTCTGTCTTGCGAGCGGTCGGCGTCTCAAATTCCCGCTCCGCGACCATCTGGCGTTTGCTGCACAGGGGCTCGCGCTCTTCACCGTCAACTATCTGCTCTTCTATTACGCACTGCCTTTTCTCGCGAGCGGGCTCCTCGCCGTCTGTTTCTCGACGATCCTCGTGATGAACATCGTGAACGGCATGATTTTATTCGGCCATCGCTCCGACCGCGCGGTCGGCATCGGCGCCGCGTTCGGGCTTGCCGGCATCGCGCTGTTGTTCTGGCCGGAAATCGCCCGCTTCGAGGCGGGGCGCGGCGCGCTGCTCGGGCTCGGCCTGTCGCTCGCCGCGACGTTCTGCGCCTCGCTCGGCAACATGGTGAGCGTCCGGCACAAGGCGAGCGCGGTGCCGGTCATTTCCTCGACCGCCTGGGGTATGAGCTATGGCGGCTTCTTCACGCTCCTGTTCGCGCTCGTCGTGGCGCCCGATTTCACCTTCGATCCGCGGCTTCCCTATGTCGCCTCGCTGCTGTTTCTTTCGCTGCTCGGATCGGTCGTCGCCTTCACTTCGTACCTGACGCTGGTGCAACGGATCGGCGCCGACCGTGCCGCCTATGCGACCGTTCTGTTTCCGGTGATCGCGCTGGCGCTCTCGACGCTCTACGAGGATTATCGCTGGACCTGGCCGGCGATCGTCGGGGTTGCGCTGGTCATCCTCGGCAACGTGATCGTGCTCAGGCGACCGAAGCCATTGCCCGCCATTCAGCCCGCGCAGTAAAAGCTCGTTCCCGTCTCTCCGGTCCGAAAGCACATCCGTCATGAACGACAGCGCCCGCCCTCATAGCAAAACCGGCGCAAGAACCGCACCGATCCGGCCCGCAATCGAGCAACTGCCCGAATCGCATATCGTCCAGGTCTGGCAGCTCGGTTTCGAGGTCGAGGATGTCGTCGGGCTCTGGGTCGGCGAGGGCGACCTTGCGACACCGAAATTCATCTGCGATGCGGCATCGCAGGCGCTGCTTGCCGGCGAAACCTTCTACACATACAAGCGCGGCCTGCCGGAACTGCGCCAGGCGCTGGCGCGCTATCATGAGCGACTGCATGGTGTCCCCGTCGATGTCGAGCGCGTGATCGTCACCAGCGCCGGCATGAGCGCGCTGATGCTGGCGACGCAGGCGATCCTCGGGCCCGGCGACAACGGCATAGTCGTCTCGCCGATCTGGCCGAACGCGGCAGCCGCGATGCAGATTGTCGGTGCCGCGGTGCGCGAAGTGGCGCTCGACCCGACACCGCAGGGCTGGCAGCTCGACATGGCACGGCTCGAGGCCGCCTGCGATGCCAATACGCGCGCGATCTATATCGCAACGCCGGGCAATCCGACCGGATGGTACGCGAACGATGCGGAAATCGCCGCGATCATGGATCTCGCGCGACGGCGCGGCATCTGGGTGATCGCCGACGAGGTCTATAACCGTTTCGTCTACGAACCGGCGGGCGTCACATCGGCGCCTTCCTTCATCGCGGCGGCCGCACCGGACGACCCGCTGATCGTGGTGCATTCCTTCTCGAAAGCCTGGGCGATGACCGGCTGGCGCATGGGCTGGATGGTCGCGCCGGCACGCATCGGCCCGACCATCGACAAGCTGATCGAATACAACACGTCGGGCGCGCAACCCTTCCTGCAGCGCGGCTGCATCGTCGCGATCGAGCAGGGCGAAGGTTTCGTCGCCGAGATGGTCGAGCGCTGCCGGCGCGCGCGCGATCTTACGATCCAGCGCCTCTCCGCGATGCCCCGCGTGCAGCTCGTGCCGGCACCGGCCGCCTTCTATCAGATGTTTTCGATTGAAGGATCCGGCGACACGCTGGCGTTCGCGAAGCGCATGGTGCGCGAGGCGCGCGTGGGCCTCGCCCCCGGCAGCGCCTTCGGCCAAGGCGGCGAGAAACATTTCCGCCTCTGCTACGCCTGCTCGACCGAGCGCATTTCGAAAGCGATGGATCGGCTGGAGGCGTTTCTGGCGGGGTAGTGCAATCTCGTCCTTCGACAGGCTCAGGACGAGGCTCAAGGTGTAAGGTTCGTTGCAGGAACGGATCTGCGCGTTCGTCATCCGAGGCCCTCAGACCCGAAGCCCTCGTCCTGAGCCTGTCGCAGGACGAGTCGGCGCGATCGTGCGGCTCCTCATGGTTCACCCTTCGACAAGCTCAGGGTGAGGCTCACCATGAGGACTAACGGGCGATCCCTCGCTACCCCGTGCGGCCCTTGTCGGTGGCCGGCGCCTTCGTCGCGGGCGCAGCAGACATGCCCTTCGCCTCCACCGCCGGCTGCACCGTGAGCGCGTCGGTCGAGACCTGCCCGGTCAGTTCTTCGATGATCCAGTTGCGGAACGCGGCGACCTTCGGCCGTTCGCGATAGGGCAACGGCATGACCACCCAGTAAGCATAGTCGGTCTCGATCTGCAGCTCGAACGGCTTCACGAGGCGCCCGGCCTTGAGATCGTCGCCCACGAGGATCTGCTGTGTGAGCGCGACGCCGAGCCCGTCGATCGCCGCCTGCACCATCAGCGCCGAATTGTTGAAGCTGAGCGCGTGGCCGAAATCGATCTCGCCGAGACCCGCGGCGCGGAACCAGTCCTGCCAGAAATTGCCGCGCCAGTCGTAATCGCGCAGCAGCGAATGCTTGAAGAGATCGGCCGGCTCGCGAATCGCATCCGGTCCTTCGAGCAGTTTCGGACTGCAGACGGGAAAATGGGTTTCGCTCAACAGGCGATCGACGGCAACGCCCGGCCATTTGCCGAGCCCGTGCCGGATCGCGACATCGACCTCGTCGCGCGCGAAATCGACGACGCGTTCGTCGGCGGCGATGCGCACATCGATATCGGGATGGCGCGCACGAAACGGCCCGAGATGCGGCACCAGCCAGCGCGCCGCGAAGGACGGCATGCAGGATACGGTGAGCGGGCCGGCGGTCTTGCGTCGCGCCAGCTTGAGCGAGGCATCGGCGAGGCGGTCGAAGCAGTCCTGCACCTGCGGCCAGTAAGCCTGGCCCGACTCGGTCAGGCGCAAACCGCGGCCCTGGCGGCGGAACAATTTCACGCCGAGATGCTCTTCCAGCGCCTTGATCTGGTGGCTGATCGCCGAATGCGTGACGTGCAATTCGTCGGCCGCCTTCGAAAGCGAGAGATGGCGCGCGGCGGAGGCGAAATAACGCAACGATTTCAAGGGCGGAATGGGATCGCGCATGGCCCCTCTAACTGTTAGGTGTGCTAACAGATGAACGTAGAAAATGTCGTTTGTGGATGGCGCTGTCAACGCACATCTTCTGGTCAACAGGGCCCGGAATCGCGGGTCAGGCAGCCCCGGAAAGACCGGGCCAATTGTGAGGATTAGGACTATGACCAGCCATACCGAATTGGCCTTCCTGCACGCCGATTGCCCCGCCGCCCGGGCGGAACGCCGCCCGGCCCACCGCCCGGCTGGCAGCAAATTCGCCGGCGCCCTGGTGCGGGGTGTCGACGCACTCTTCGCCTGGCAGGACCGCGCCAACCAGCGCTACCGCCTGCGCCAGTTCGACGACCACGCGCTCCGCGATATCGGGCTCTCCCGGGCCGATGTCGAGGCCGAGGCCAGCAAACCCTTCTGGGTGCGCTGAACTCAACCCGGAACACTGGAAACCGGAACACTGGCCGGAACCGGAATGCCCCCTCGTCCCGGTTCCGCCCCGCCTTCCCTGATGGCCGGCTTGTCCCGTTTGCCGGTCTGCCTCCCCCGGGTGGCCGAAAGG
>JBBDWX010000021.1:0-9258 GCA_040902665.1 Dongiaceae bacterium | reverse complement strand
CTTCCTTCCGGACCTGACCGGGTTGGCGAGGCGCCCGTCCGCCGCCGGCCTCCCGTCCGCACTATAGCAAGAAACGAGCGCGGCCCGGCAAGGCCGCGGCGAAGCGCCGTTACTGGCGGCGGCGCAGGATCAGCACGCCGCCCATCTTGACCGGGAACTCGGCCTGCCAGAGATGGCCGTCGGGGCCATACCAGACATCCTGCGCGATCTCGCCGCGAATCTCGTAGTGCCGAGCCTCGACCTTGCCGAGCGGCACGGTGATGGTTTCGACGCCCCGATCGGTGATGGTGACATCGCGCAGTTTGCCCTTGATCGGATCGAGCAGCATCGAGGCGAATGGCGTATCGGGATGCCAGAGCGTACCGAGCAGCGCTTCGCCCGGTCGCATATCGATATCGCCATTATGCACGACGCGGAACTCGCCGCCCTCCGGCACGATGTCGACGACACGTTCGGTCCCGTTATCGTCGGTTTCGGAGTGGAATTCGATCATCTCGCCGTCGCGCCAGCGCTCGAGCGCCTCGTGACGCAGCGAGTAGACCGGGATGATCAGCAGCGACACGTCGATTCCGACCTTGGAGCGGACCAGGAGATCGCCGTTCTCCTCGGTGAACTCGAAGCGATAGCTGCCGACCACCGCGCCGTCGCGCACCACGTCGTAGATGACGGTGGTTTCGCCCGGAAACCCCTCCGTCAATCCGGGATTGGCCCGCGCAGCAGGTGCCATACCGCCGAGCAGCCCGACCGCCAATATCGTCCCGGCCGACAGCGCGACGACGGTGCGGCGAGAAACCGGGCTCGAACGCTTGCGATCGATCATGTCTGCCCTTTCCGTCGGTTCCGGGCGCGCCGGATCCGGCCAGCGCACCGCCTATCGAAATGGGAACCGCCGCCCGGATCGGCAACCGGTTTCACGACGCCGATCCCGGCGGACCGAACCCAAGGCACGCGCGAAGTCGGCCCCGGCTTTATGGCAATAGCGTGGCACAGCCGCGGGCGCCCAACCACGGCCGGCGTTCCGCCTCAGCCGCAACCGCCCATGCCGGGGCCCGCCCGTGTGGGCTGCGCAAGCCGGATTGAGTGCGCCAGTCCGTTGCGGCAATGTGCCGGCCTCGCATCAGACCGGAGTCCCGACCCCATGCCCGAATTGGCCGATCCGCAGATCTGGCTCAGCCTGCTGACGCTCACGGTGCTCGAGATCGTGCTGGGCATCGACAATATCGTGTTCATCGCCGTGCTGACCCAGAAGCTGCCGCCGGAGCGGCAGGCATCGGCCCGTCGCCTCGGGATCGCGATGGCGCTAATCACGCGGCTGATGCTGTTGTTTGCGATCGCCTGGGTTATCGGCCTGACGGCACCGTTGTTCGAGCTGTTCGGCCATGCCGTTTCCTGGCGCGACATCATTCTGATCAGCGGCGGCGGCTTCCTCATCTACAAGGCGACGCACGAAATTCACGGCTCGCTCGAAGGCGAGGAAGGCGAAGCACAGACGCGCGTGGCAGCGACGTTCTCCGGCGTGGTCGCGCAGATCGCGGTGCTCGATATCGTTTTCTCGCTCGATTCGGTGATCACGGCGGTCGGCATGGCCGATCATGTCTGGGTGATGGTCGTCGCCATCGTCATCGCGATGATCATCATGCTGGTTGCGGCAGCGCCGGTCGCGCATTTCGTCGAGCGCCACCCGACGGTCAAGATGCTCGCGCTCTCGTTCCTGCTGCTGATCGGCATGGCGCTGATTGCCGACGGCGCCGGATTCCATATCCCGAAGGGCTACATCTACGCGGCGATGGGGTTCTCGATCTTTGTCGAGCTGCTCAATCTCGCGGCGCGGCGCCGGCGGATGAGAAAGAAAGACCTGGAACCGGTCCAACTGCGCCAGAAATACGGCCAGGCCGGTGAGGACGCGTTGCGCGGTGAGTGACACGCCGCTGCGCCGCAACGTCTTCGAAGGGCTCGGCCTCGACCGCGCCGCACATCGCCGGCGCGATCGCGACTGGCTCGCGGCGCGGCTGACCGACCCGGCGACGCGATTTCTGCCGGTCTGGCGCGAACGAAGCCTGATCCGGCCGGGCGAGAAACCCGCACCCGCCTGGCTGACGGCGGATTGCGCCAACGGCCTGATCGTCGAGCAGGCGGCCATTGTGTTTCTCGGCATCGATGGCGAATGCGCACATTTTGCGCTGTCCCTCTCGCATCTCGAAGAGGACGCCGCACGACAATGTATCGAAGCGCATGGCGAGCTGGCAGAGCTGCGCGCGATCGGGGCGCTGCTCGACGCGCCGGATGCCGCCCTGCTCGCCTACGGCCGCGCGATCACCACCTGGCATTTCCGGCATCGCTTCTGCGGCACATGCGGCTATCCGACCGTGAGCGAGGATGGCGGACATTTGCGACGCTGCAGCGATGCAGCTTGTGCCACCCCGCATTTTCCGCGCACCGATCCGGCGGTCATCATGGCGATCGAGCATGAAGGCCGCTTGCTGCTGGGTCGCGAATACACCTGGCCGCCGGGCATGCATTCGGTGCTGGCCGGTTTCGTCGAACCGGGCGAGAGCCTCGAAGAAACGGTCGCACGCGAGGTTCTCGAGGAAGCCGGGCTTACCGTCACCGACATCCGTTACCACTCGTCACAGCCGTGGCCCTTCCCTGCCTCGATCATGCTCGGCTTTACCGGGCGGGCCGTCGACGATGCGATCCGCCTCCAGGAACCCGAAATAGAGCATATCGGCTGGTACAACCGCGAGTTCCTGCTCGCCTCGCCCGAGGACGACACCTTCCGCATGCCGACGCGGTTTTCGATCGCGCGGCGACTGGTCGACGACTGGATCGCGAAGGGCGTCTGAATGCTCAGACGGATGCGCCGCCACGCCGGAACGGTGAGGCGGGATAGACGCCGAGGATACGAACCTCTCGCGAGAAGAAGCTTAACTCTTCGAGCGCAAGCCGGACCGGTTGCTGATCGGGATGGCCTTCGACATCGGCATAGAACTGCGCAACCGTGAAGCGCCCGTCGATGATATAGCTTTCCAGTTTCACGATGTTGACGCCGTTGGTCGCGAAGCCGCCGAGTGCCTTGTAGAGCGCCGCCGGCACGGACCGAACGCGAAACAGAAAGCTCGTCATAACCGGTCCGTCTGCAGGATCGGGATCGAGCGGATCTTCCGCCATCACAACGAAACGCGTGGTGTTGTGCTCGGCGTCCTCGATATCGGCGCGCAGCACCTCGAGACCGTAGATTTTGCCGGCAAGCGACGAGGCAATCGCCGCATCCTCGAGACTGCCGGATTTCGCAACATCTGCGGCTGCCCCCGCCGTATCGGCATGGGTGATCGGCGCGACACCGAGTTCGCGTATCAGTTTTCGACATTGCGAAAGTGCCTGCACATGGCTGTGCACACGCTTGAGACCGGAGATCTTTGCACCTTTTAGTGCGAGCAGCATGTGGTTCACGCGCTGGAAATGCTCGGCAACGATATGCAAACCGGAATCCGGCATCAGGTGATGAATGTCGGCGACGCGGCCGGCGACCGAGTTCTCGATCGGCAACATGGCAAGCGCCGCTCGCCCTTCGCGCACCGCCGCGAATGCATCCTCGAACGCGGTGCAGGGCAGTGTCGTCCAGTCGGGATAGGCGCCACGACAGGCGAGATCCGAATAGGCGCCGGGCAGGCCCTGGAAAGCGATGGTGCGCGAAGCATCGGTCATAACAGGATTACTCGTCTTGGCCGTCGTCCTGGTCGCTCCGGACGATGCGGCCTTCTGTGGCTGCGATCCGGGCCGGTTAAGATCCGGCTGCAATTTTCCGTGAAATTCATTGCGGCGCAAGAAGCCGGCGCGCACGTTCAAGATCGGCCGGAGTATCGACCCCGAGCGGAAACGTGTCAACGATCGCCGCGTCGATTCGCATGCCGGCTTCGAGCGCGCGAAGTTGTTCGAGTTTCTCTCTTCGCTCGAGCGGCGACGGCGGCAGCGAAACGAAATCCGCGAGCGCGCGGCGCCGATAGGCGTAGATGCCGATGTGATGATAGAAACTTCCCTCGCCCCACGGCACGGCAGTCCGGGAAAAGTAGATCGCGCGCGCAATCGATCCGGCAGGTGCATCCCCCGCGATCGCGAGCACCGCCTTGATCACGTTAGGCCGGTCGCGTTCCGCGGGATCGAAAATCTTCACGGCGAGCGTGGCGATATCGACATCGTCATCGCGCAGCGGATCGAGCACGCGGCGGATCGCTGCCGGGTCGAGCGTCGGCAGATCGCCCTGCAGGTTGACGATCACATCGTGCCGATGATCGGGATCGATAAGTTCCAGCGCCTGATGAATGCGGTCGGAGCCGGACGGCAGGTTGGCATCGGTCAGCACCGCCTCGCCGCCGACTGCATGGATGGCCTCGACGATTACGGCATCGCCCGCTGCAACCACGACCGGCCCGACATCGGCTTCACGCGCCCGACGCCAGACATGGACGATCATCGGTTCGCCCGCGATCTCGGCAAGCGGTTTGCCGGGTAAACGGGTCGATGCCATGCGCGCGGGAATAGCGATCAGCGGTGTCATCGCAATACATCCCGTTTGTGCGACATATTGCCGCGAGGTGGCGGCGGGAGATGCGAAAGGGCTTCGTCGCAGATCATAAGGGAAGGAAGCTTACCCCAAGGTCGGGAGCGGACGGAATCGCCGGTTTGCGGCGGGTTCGCGGTTGGACAGGCCGGGGGGATGCAGTTAGATTGCCGCCGCTTCAGGCCGCCTTTTTCGGGGTAACGGATCGGAGCGCCGACCGCGGTCGCTCCTTGCCGTTGGGGATTCGGAACACGCATGTCGTCATCGCTCGAAGCCAACAAGATTGCAGGCGCCCTTCTGGTCGCGGGTCTCGTCGCATTGACCAGCGGCATTGTCGCCGATTTTCTGGTGCAACCCCATCACGGTGCCGAGCACGCGATGGAGATTCCGGCCGGCGAACCGGCGGCACCCGCCGATGCGGAACCGGTTGGACCGATTGCACCGCTGATGGCCGCCGCCGACCCAGCCGCGGGCGAAGCCGTCGCGAAGAAATGTCTGACCTGCCACACTTTCGATCAGGGCGGCGCGCACAAGGTCGGTCCAAACCTGTGGAACGTGCTCGGCGGCCCGGTCGCACATGCCGCGGACTTCAGTTATTCGCCGGCAATGGCCGAGCATGGCGGAACCTGGGGCTATGAGGACCTCAATGCCTTCAGCGCCAGTCCGCGCACCCATGTGCCCGGCACCAAGATGGCATTCGTGGGTATTCCCAAGATCGAGGATCGCGCCAACCTGATCGCCTATCTGCGTACGTTGTCCGACAGCCCGCAGCCGTTGCCCGAAGTGACCGAGAGCGCGGCGACCGAGACGACCGACACCGCCGATGCTGCGGCGGAAACCGATGCGGCAGTCGAAGAACCGGCGGCCGACGACGCAGCCAGCGCCGGGACACCGGCTGACGGATCCGGCAGCGTGATCGCGATGATCGATACGGCCGATCCTGCCGACGGCCAGGCGGTCGCGCGCAAATGCCAGACCTGCCACAGTTTCGGCGAAGGCGACGCCAACAAGATCGGTCCCAATCTGTGGGAGATCGTCAACCGTCCGGTCGCCAGCCACGAAGGCTTCCGCTACTCCAATGCGATGACCGAGTTCGGCGGCGAATGGACGTTCGATCGGCTTGCCGGCTATCTCGCCGACCCCAAGGGCTACATTCCCGGCAACAAGATGGTCTTCCCCGGCATCCGCAAGGAAGACGATCTGGCGGCGCTTCTTGCCTTTCTGCGCACGCTGTCGGCCAGCCCCGCACCCGTCGAATAGCTTGACCGCGAGCGTTCCGGACGCCCTCGTCGCCTTCGCCGAAGAGCTGGCCGACGCGGCGGGAGCCATCATCCGTCGCTATTTCCGCAGCGGCTTCGATATCATCGACAAGCCCGATCTGAGTCCGGTCACGATCGCCGACCGCGAAGCGGAAGCGGCGATCCGCGATCTGGTCGCGACGCGTCTTCCCGCGCACGGGATCATCGGCGAAGAGCATGGTGCGGACCGGCCCGAAGCCGAGTTCGTCTGGGTCGTCGATCCGATCGACGGCACCAAGGGATTCACCTGCGGGCGGCCGCTGTTCGGCACGCTGATTGCGCTCTGCCGCGATGGCGTGCCGATCGTCGGCATTGTCGATCATCCCGCGCTCGGCGAACGCTGGGTCGGCGCGACGGGCCGGCCGACAACCTTCTGCGGGCAGCCGGTCCACACGCGCATCGGCCGCCGCATCGGCAATGCCGTGCTGCTCGCAAGCTCGCCGCACATGTTCAAGGGACCCCAGCAGGCGGCCTTCGATCGCGTGCGTCACGCCTGCCGGTTCGTGCAATACGGCTCCGACTGCTATCACTACGGTATTGTCGCCAGCGGCAACGGCGACATCGTGATCGAGGCCAGCATGGGTATCTACGACTACCTGGCCGCCGTTCCGGTCATCGAGGGCGCCGGCGGGATCGCAACAGACTGGGACGGTCGCAAACTGACGATCGCTTCCGGCGATACGGTCCTCGCCGCCGGCGATGCGACCCTGCACGATGCGGCCCGCCGGTTGCTGGATGCAGGTTGACCGGAAGCGCGAACAGCTACCAGGAGAGAGCGATATGACCCGTTCCATCGACCGCGCACCGATCCGGTTCGCCCTTGGCGTTGCCCTGACGCTCGCGATTGTCGTGCCGAGGGCCAGCGCGGCAGACGATGTCGTGACGACAAAGCTTTTCGAAACCTCGGTGACAAATACCGGCGCGCCGATCGTCTATCCGGTAACCGACAGCCCGTCGATCACGGTTGCGATCGTCGAGATCGCACCGGGTGCCGCGACGCCGGTGCATCGGCATCCCCATCCGCTGGTCGGATACATCCTCGAAGGCACGCTCGAAGTCACCGCGGAAGACGGCACCGTCAATCGCTACGAGGCCGGCGATGCGCTGGTCGAGGCGCTGAACCTCTATCACCAGGGTCGAGTGATCGGCGATGAGCCGGTGCGTGTATTGATTACCGTGATGGGCGTCGCGGGAACCCCGCTCTCGATCGCCGCGGAATAGGGGCGGCTCTACTCCGCCGGCACAAGGCGCAGCAGCGGTGCGTTGTCTGCCGCGAGGATGGACAGAATGCCATTCTCGAGTTGCCAGGCCTGCGCCCGCGACAGCGCATCGAGGAAGCGCATTTCCTGATCGTCGATCGGATCGGCGCAGGCCATCCTGGTCGATGCCACCGGCCCGACCTTGATCGTACTTTCGCCCAAATCGGCATTGCCGCTGAAGCGATTGCAGCCGCCATGGCCGCTCAGGGTGCCGAGCGGATTGAACTGAATCGTTGCGTGGACGCCTTCGATCGACCCGATTCCTTCGATATCCCTCAACCGCCAGATCTGCTCATAGACCGCGACCGGATCGGTCGTCGCACGGCCGCCTTCGACCGGCCGGGCTGCCGCGTAGTGAAGCCAGCCAAGCAGTGCGCCGTCGTCGTCCGTCACCTGTTCAAGATGGCCGGATTCGATGACGGGCGGCTGGTCGCGCACCGGAAAAAAAGTCGGCTCGCCCTCGTCGGGCATCGCATCGCCGGCCGGTTTGAATATGTCGATCGCCTCACCGCCCGCAGGCGCGATGCAATCCTGCGCCACACCGTCTTCGTCGATGGCACGCACGCCGGCCATGCCGTGATTCATTGGCCAGGCAAGAACGACGCGATCGAGGACGACCGGCGCATCGAGCAGGCAGCGTTGCAGGGCCGGCAACAGATCGGGCAGGTAACGGCTCCAATCGCTGTCAGGCTTTATCGGTTTCTCTGTCGGCACATCCTCTGCCGACGCGTTGGGCGACATCAAGCCGACCCGACAGCAACCGGCCAATGCCGGTTCCCGCGGCAGCGACAACAGGATGCGGTGATCGAAGGGTTCGCCCTCCTCCCCCGCCATGCTGTCGATGCATTGTTCGGCGCGCAGGACCGCGACCAGCACATCGGCAGGATCGTCGACCGCGGCACCGCGCCACACGATCCAGCCGGGCTCCAGCCATTCGAGCGGGACCAGCGCACCGGCATAGGCACGTTCGTCGATGTCGCTGTCGCCGTCGCCAGGCCGGCTCAGGAGAGCCGACGCTTGCGCTGCTTCGAGCCGCCAGAACGGTTCATTACCCGAGCAGATGATGCGGTCAGGCTCATCGCCTGCCGCAAGGGCCGAGCCAATGCCGCCCGACAGGGCGCATAGCAGGGACATCAGAGAGATGGTTCCAGACAGCCTCATCGATCAGGCTCCGCAATCGGATACCGGCGACGATCGCTCAGGAAAACTCCCTGGAAATGCCGACACGGCGCCGCCTCGACCGGTCAGCTGCGAAGGTACAACACCCGATGCCGGCCGGGCGTTCCGTGGGAACTTTCGCGCCGTCGCGTTCGATTGCGCCTAATGCCGCCGGGCGCGCGAGGGCAATACCAGCCGGTCGATCCAGTTGCGCACTTCCATCGTGCGCACATCTTCGTTGGTAACGTCATCGTCGATGCCGAGCAGCCAGGCTATATCCCGGCGCGAGGGGTCCTGGTGCAAGGTCTCGAGCTGGTTGACATAGCCCTCTGCCGCTTCGCGATCGCGGAAGAAGCCGAGCTTCATCAGCTTGTCGATGCGGCACCAGGTGAGCCTTGCCATCTCGTGCAGATTGTATTCGGGGTGATACTGCAATCCCCAGAACTCGCCGCCATTGCTGGTGACGGCCACGGCCTGCACATGGGTAAACGCGTTCGAGGCCAACAGGACGGCACCGGCCGGCAGATGCGTGATTTCGTCGACATGCGAAATGAACGCATCGAACACGCTTGCCTTGCCGGCATAAAGCGGATGGCCGCGACCGTCGGGCGTCAGACCGATCTTGCGCGCAATACCCATTTCGCGGCCGCGCGGATTGGCACGACAGATCCCGCCCGCCGCCACGACCGCGATCTGCGCTGCCCAGCAGGAGCCGAAAGCCGGCACGCGCGATTCGAAACAGGCCTTGGCGAGTTCGATCTGCGGGCCGACACGCGGATCGTCCTCGTAGATGGTCAGGCTGCACCCCGTCCAGGCGACGCCGTCATATTGCTGGAGCGCGGTGCCCTTTGGCAGCGATGCGCCCGAATCGGCCGGATAGAGGATGTCGCATTCCGCACCCGGCAGCGCGCGCCGGATCATGCGCTCGTAGAGATGGCCCGCCTCGCTTGCACCGCCGGCGACAAGTTCGGCCCGCGCCTCGCGG
>JBBDWX010000020.1:0-9368 GCA_040902665.1 Dongiaceae bacterium | reverse complement strand
TCGAACTATCCAAGCCGGCGACGATCGACGCCGAACCAGAATTGCCGCTCGAGAAACCGCAGCCGCGCCCTGCCGACATCTACGAGGCGGGCGGCGTCGTCTACATGACCCGGCCGCTCGACCGGCCCGAGGCACTGCCGGGCCGCACCTACAAGGTGCGGTGGCCGGAAAGCGATCATGCCCTCTACATCACGATCAACGATATCGTGAAGGATGGCAGGCGGCGGCCGTTCGAAGTGTTCATCAACTCGAAGAACATGGACCATTACGCCTGGACGCTCGGGCTCACGCGAATGATCTCGGCGGTGTTCCGGCGCGGCGGCGACGTCTCCTTCGTGGTCGAGGAGCTGAAGGCGGTGTTCGACCCGCGAGGCGGCAGCTGGATGGACGGGCGCTACGTGCCCTCGCTGCTGGCGGCGATCGGCGAGGTGATCGAGCGGCACATGATCGATATCGGCTTCATGCCGGATGCCAAGCGCGAACGCGAAGAGCTGCTGCAGGCTGCGGTTGCGGCCGGCAAGGAACTGCCCGGCCGCGGTCAGGGCGGCGATGGCAATCCGATCATGGGCAGCGGCTCTCCGGGCCGCGGCCTGCCGCTCTGCCCGAAATGCACGCAGCCGGCAATGATCCGCCAGGAAGGCTGCGATCTCTGCACGAGCTGCGGCTATTCGTGGTGCGGGTGATCGTCCGGTCTGCAGACCGGACGCGCTGACGCATGTCCCGGACCTGCCCGCATTGCAACGCCAGGGTCAGCCGCATCGCCGAACATTGCGGCGAATGTCACGGCAAGCTCGTACCCGACAAACCCTGGTACGTTTATCTGATCGGCGCCTGCCTCGGCATGCTGCTTTTTCTCTGGGCGGTGGATTTCGGTGCGGTCTATCGCGTGCTCGAACGCTGGATCGAGGGTGCCCCGTTCGGCCCGTGAGCCACCGGGCATAAGGCAGGGTGACTAACGATCCCCTTCCACCTCGCGCCTGATATGGCGCAGGAGCCGGTGCAATCCGCTTTCGCCGATGCCGAGCTCGTCGAGATGCCGAACCGTCGATTCCAGATAGTCGAGATTGCTGCCGCTGCTCCCCGTGCCGCCTGCGATGATCTGTGCGAGAGCTTCTTCGCTGAGTCCGCCGCAAAACTGTTCGTGCCGCGGGTCGGCGACATAGGCCGCCGCGCGCACCGCCATGCCCTGCCCCCGCTCGCCGAGACGGACATTGAGCCAGCGCGGCATATAGACGCCGGTTATCATTTCCCGGTCGTGCAGATAATCGGCGACCTGGCGACCGTGTCCGGCAGCGACCAGCAAGGCACGACCGATGCACGAGCCGCCACGGGCAAGCCCGAGAACGACGCCGGGCTGCGCCGGCGTGCCGCGATAATGCAGCGATCGAATGCAGAAGGCGCGGTGATAACCGTGCAGCCGGGCCGGTTCGATCGCCTTATGCGGAAAATCCGGACGCCACATCAGCGATCCATAAGCAAAGACCCAGAAATCCTCGCCGTCGGGCGGGTGCAAGCGCCGGCTTTCGATCAGATCCAATTCGCTCATTTCCTGACGACCAAAGCCACACCCGCTACCGCCAGGACCATGCCCGCCAACGCTATCGGTCCCATCGTTTCGCCGAACATCGGCCAGGCTATGAGCGCTGTGACCGGTGGCACCAGATAGAGATAGGACGTGACGCGCGTCGCCGCATTCCGGCGGATCAGCCAGAGATAGAGCGTGTAGGTGCCGACCGACAAGGGAAACAGAATCCATGCCAATCCGAGCAAAAACGGCAGACTCCAGTCGATCTCGCCAATTCCGATACCGAATGCAATCGGTGCCGTTGCGATCGCCGCCGCCAGATACTGCACGGCCTGACCGGTACGCAGATCGCTGCCGGTCCCGTAGCGCTTCTGGTATAGCGTCGCAGTTGTGATTCCGCCCAGCGCCGCGAAGCAGAAACCGATCCCGGCCCAGCCGTCGAAATCGAACTCGACCTTGTCGGCAAGAACGAACGCCACGCCGGCAAATCCAAGTATGAGGCCGAGCCATTGCAGCGGCCGGACCTTCTCGCCGAACAAGGGTCCCACGACGGCGGCGGTAATGATCGGTTGCAGCGCCATGACCAGCGAGCCGACGCCAGCCGAAATGCCGAGATTGAGGGCACCATAAATTCCGCCCATGTAGACCGTCTGGAGCAGGATGCCGACCAAAGCGATATTGAAGTATTCGGCACGCCGTCGGGGCCAGGGTGCGCGCGTCGCGATG
The DNA here is from genome assembly GCA_040902665.1 of Dongiaceae bacterium. Taxonomy (GTDB): domain Bacteria; phylum Pseudomonadota; class Alphaproteobacteria; order Dongiales; family Dongiaceae; genus JAWXBK01. The sequence continues at coordinate 7,117 of JBBDWX010000020.1, read as the reverse complement.
GCGATCACTGCGAAAATCGCCGACACCAGAACGAATCGGAGCAGCAGAATGGTAAACGGTTGCGCGTAGTCGAGCGTGAACTTGGCAACGATATAGCCGCTCGACCACAGGATAACGAAGACAAACGGCACCGATGCGATTGCGAGATCGACGCTGCCGCCCCAGGTCCGCCGGGCGGACACATTTGTCTTGTCGCCGCCTGGGTCGATCATTGCGGAATCCGGATCGCGGTCATGAAAACGGAATTGCCTGTTCCCGGCCGCATCATAGGCCGACACGGCACAACGGCAAGCCGAGGTTGCCGGCGGCTCGACGGAGCATCCGCAAGTCCATAGTATAGGTTGTACCGATGCCGCCGACCCGAAAGATTTTTCGCCTCATCATCGCGATTACCGCGTTGGCAGCTCTCTGCGTCGGCTGGTTCTTTTACTGGCAGATCGCGACCGACCGTTTCCAGATTTCGCTCGACGACTGGGCCGCTCGCGAACGCGCGCTCGGACGGCTCGTCGAATATCGAGCACCTGTCTTCTCCGGCTTTCCCTTTGCAATCCGCGCCGAGATCGCCGAACCGATCTATGCGCTGCCTGCAGCCGGTTGGCGCTGGCATGGCCCGACCATTCTGGCTTCCGCATCGCCATTCGATCCGCTGACGATCGCGCTCGCCGCACCCGGCGCGCACGTCGTCGACGGGCCAGAGGGTCTTGCCTGGACGGTTGGGGCCGATGCCCTGATCGGCACGCTCGATTTCAACCTGCGCGGGCTCGATGCGATCGCGCTCGACGGTACGCGCGTCCATGCGATCGACGCGAACGGCCTTGCCACCGCATTCGGATCCTTTGCGATCAGCGCCGATCCTGCCGACGAACCACCTGCAACCTATCGCGATCTGCTCGTAACCATTGCGATCGAACTCGACGGGCTGGCATTGCCCATCCCGGACCTCCCGCTCGGCCCGCACATCGATCGGCTGGTACTGACAGCGCGCATCCAGGGCCCGCTGCCCCCGGGCCATGCTGCCGGGGCCCTCGAATCCTGGCGCAGCGCCGGCGGTACGCTCGAAATCGATGCGGCTTCCGGCCAATGGGGGCCGCTCGGTTTCGCAGGTAACGGCACATTTGCGCTCGATGCGGCATTGCAGCCGGAAGGGGCCATGTCGATGACGTTGAGCGGCCACGAAGCGACCATCGAAGCATTGGTGGCGCACGGGCTGCTCGAAGCGCAACAGGCCGCCATTGCCAGAACGGTCCTGTCGGCGCTGGAGCGCACGCCCGAAACGGGCGGTCCCGCCGAAGTAACATTGCCCGTCACGCTGCAGGATCGAACTTTGTCGATCGGACCTATAAAATTCGCTCGGCTCCGGCCGGTTGCATGGCCGGAATCGTTCAGGCCGTCCGGAAATTGACGAACTGCCAGGGATCGGCAAAATCGAGCTGCGGTTCGGGAAACAGCCGGCCGCGCGCCTGAAGCGGCGTCCAGTCGCTGCGTACGCCCACCACCGGCCCCAGCCACGGCCGGCAGATATCGAGAACAAACTCATGGTCCACGTCCTCCGGCTCGACAAGCCCGCGATCGGGATGGGCAATCAGCCATAGGGCGCCTGCAACAACTGGTATTGCGATCTGGACCGACGTGGCATTGAACTGCGGACCCACCAGCCGTCGGGCTTCGTCGATCGACAGCTGCGAGCCATACCAGTACGTACCGAAATCACCCATAAGCAGTGCACCGAGCTCGTCCATCCCGGTGACAATCTCGCTGGTAAGCAGTCGCGACGATGCCGGGGGAGAAAAATTTCTCATCTCCATCTCCATGATGGAGAGCAATGCATCGTTGCACGGGTGATACGCAAAATTGACCGTGGGCCGATAAACCGGACCGTCGGTCGCCTTGACCGTCAACAGTTCGGCCAGCGTCACCGATTCAGCGTGGGCGATCGCCATGCCGATGAACGGTCCGCCGGACGGCGTCCATGACCTGACCCGGGTGAGACAACCGGGCCGCTCGAGATAGATCGCACAGCGCGATCCAACGTCAAACCGGCTCGCCTCAGGCGGCAACTGTTTTTCGTGTGTACCCCAGCCGAGTTCGACAGGCTGCAGCGCCTCCTCCCAGAAGCCCGGCACAGACCAGGTGTTCACGAATTCGCCCGCCCGCTTCGCAATATTGGCGATCTGCGTGTCGTGCTCCGAAACGTGAATCGCTTTGAGCCCAATACGGAGCGCCAGATTTGCCCAGTCTGCGCGGCTGCGCGGCTTCCCCGGATCGATGCCCGCGAAATCTGCCACATTCACCAGCGCCTGCTTTGCGAGATAGGTGATCAGCCCGGGATTGGCGCCATGCGAGACGAGTACCGTCGGCGATCCGGGCGGCCAGCTCTTCGCCATCTCGAAAGCGAGGTGGCGCAAATGATAGGTGGTCCGGTGCGCAACCGGGATGTCGGGATTGTCATAGTATCGTGGCCAGGGTTCGATCGACGTATCGATATAGAGAACCCCATTGCGATGACACCAATCCATCAGCGCCAGCGAGGACACATTCATGGAAACATTGATCAGCAGATCGCCCGGACCGACATGGCGGCCGACGATTTCTGCCATGTTGCCAGGCAGTATTTCGGCAACCTCATAGATCAGACCGCGCTCAACATAATCGTTGAGTTGATCGTGGTCGTAGCTCTCATGTGCTTCGATAACGGCGATGCGCGCAGGCGGCAGGTCGATATGGCGCTCAAGAAGCGGCAGCACGCAGCGGCCGACCGAGCCGTATCCTATCATCAGGATGCGCTCGCTGAATGTCTGCCTTTCAATCAATCTCGGTGCCTGTCCTTTCAGTCTGGGAAAATCGCCAAGCCGGCGCAACGCCGGTCCACAGAACTCGGCAGCAGGATACCGCTGCCGACCCCGCGTTTCGTCTACGCCTGCTTCGCGTCGATGATGCCGCGGCGGATGGCCCGTGTGCGAGTGAACACGTCCTGCAATTTTTCGCCGTCGCCCCAGCGGATCGCCCGTTGCAGTTCGGTCATATCTTCCGAGAAGCGGCCCAGCATCTCGAGAACGGCCTCGCGATTGTTGAGGAATACATCGCGCCACATCACCGGATCGGACGCAGCGATCCGGGTGAAATCCCGAAAACCGCCAGCCGAAAACTTGATAACCTCGCGCTGTGTCGTTTCTTCGAGCCCCGTTGCCGTACCGACGATGCAGTAGGCAATAAGATGCGGCAGATGCGAGGTGATCGCGAGAACGAGGTCGTGATGGCCGGGCTCCATGATCTCGGTCTCGCTGCCGCAGCCGCGCCACAAGGCAACGATCTTCTCGATCGCCGCTTCGTTCGTGCCCGGTGCGGGTGTCACGATGGTCCAGCGCCCGTCGAAAAGTTCGGCGAAACCCGATTCCGGCCCCGAATGCTCGGTGCCGGCGACGGGATGCGCCGGGACCAGATGCGCCCCGGTCGGAATATGCGGTCCGAGATCGCGGATGACCGCCTGCTTGACCGACCCCACATCGGTAACGATGGCGCCCAGCTTCAGGCGGCCGCCAATTTCGGCGCCGATCGCGGCATAGCTGCCGACCGGCGTACAGACGATGACCAGATCGGCGCCGTCGACGCAATCGCCCGCCGTCTCGTGCACGTTGTCGACCAGCCCGAGGTCGAGCGCCTTCGCGCGGGTCGCTTCCGTGCGTGCATGGCCGGCGATATGGCCGGCAAGCCCGGCCCGCCGCATTGCAAGGCTGAGCGACGCGCCGATCAGGCCGAGGCCGATCAGCGCGACCCTCGGAAAGAGCGGTTTGCTGCTCATCGGTTGTCACCCGCGAGACCGGCCAGCGCCTCGACGACCGCCTCCATGTCTTCGCCGGTACCGATCGTGATTCGCAGGCAATCCGGGAGGCCATAAGGTGCCATGCGTCGCGGGATGACGCCGCGCCCATTGAGGTGACGCACGGCGGCGTCGACATCGGGAAACCGCGCCAGCACGAAGTTGCCGCCGCTCGGCCAGGCCTGGAACCCAAGCTCCTTCAGCTTGCCGAGAAACCACTGCCGCCATTTCGCATTATGAATGCGCGAATGCTCGACATGGGCGGAATCGGCGAGCGCCGCTTCGGCCGCGGCCAACGCCGGCGCCGACACGTTGAAAGGTCCGCGGACCCGATGAAGAATGTCGGCGATGGCCGGCGGGCAGTACGCCCAGCCGATGCGCAGCGCCGCGAGCCCATGGATCTTCGAAAAGGTCCGCGTCATCACTACATTGTCGTGGCTCTCGACCAGCTTTGTACCGGGGTCGTAGCCCGCCTCGTCCATGTATTCGGCATAGGCCGCATCGATCACCAGCAGCACGTTCTCAGGCAACGCGCGACGCAAACGTGCAACGTCGTTGGCCGGGAGCCAGGTGCCAGTCGGATTGTTCGGATTGGCAAGGAAGACGAGCTTCGTGCGCGGCGTCACATGCGCAAGCAACGCATCGATATCCGCACGCAGGTCGCGCTCCGGCGCCGAAACCGGTACGGCGCCGACCGTCCGCGCCGAGATTGCATACATGAGGAAGCCGTGACGACTGTACAGCACTTCGTCGCCGACGCCGGCGAAGGCGCGCACCAGCAATCCGATCAGTTCGTCCGAACCGGCGCCACAGACAATCTTGGCCGGATCGAGCTTGTATGTAGCACCCAAGGCCCGCCGCAACGCCGCGGCGGCGCCATCGGGATAGCGATGCAGTTCCGGTGCAAGATCGCGATACGCCGCCATCGCCTTTTCACTCGGGCCCAGCGGATTCTCGTTCGAGGCAAGGCGGATCACACGGTTGACACCCGGCAGCGAATGCTCGCCGCCAACATAGGCCGCCACATCGAGAATGCCGGGGCGTGGAATCGGTTTCATTGCGCGGCCTCCGCCTCGGCGGAAGCGACGCCGAGCTCTTCCAGCGTCAGCGGGGTCGCATAACCGCCGATTGGCACCACGACATGCAGCGCACGTTTGCCGAGAGCCTTGCGCAGCATTGCGATGCGGGCATCGTCCGCTTCGACAAATCCATCGACATCGATCAGATGCAGCCAGCGGCCCTCGTCGGGCGTATAACCGTGATGAAGCAGCATCGCATCGAGCCCGGCAGCCTCGCATTGGCGACGAAGCGCGGCGCGGCTGACCTCCTCACCGAGTTCGATCGCAATCAGGCTTCGGTCGGTACCGCTTGCTTCGAGTGGGACGCGGCCGACGACGAGTGCTTCCTGTTCGGATCCGGTCAATGAACCGGGTACGAACGGCAGCCTTGCGATGATACGCGGCAGATCGGCGTCACTTGCGAGCAACATCGGCCACCAGGGCTGTACGTCGTCCTGTTGCGGCAAAGGCAGCACGCCGATCGCCGCCCGCCCCTCGCTGACCTCGCGCAGAACCTGCATCGACGTTTCGTGCGATCGGATCGCGGTCAGACCGCCGAAATGATCGCGCGCGACCTCGCGACAGGTGCCGTCGTCAGCGCCTGCCCGCACCGCTACCGGGAACTCGCCCTGCAGGCGAAGGAAGGCCGTCATCAGCTCGCGCCAGATGCGGACCAGGGCTGCCTTCGGCAGCGGCCCCCGATGGCGTCGGGCAAGCCGCCGCAACACCTGGGCCTCGCGGCCCGGCCGCCAGGCGGCGGCGCCATTGCGCACAGCGCCCTTTACGGTACCGATCTTGCAGCCGATTTCGGCCCGCTCGATCAGCAGATCGTGCAGCGCATCGTCGATCGCGTCGATCCGGCGGCGCAGATCGTCCAGACTTTCCGACTTCTTGGCCATGCGAATGGGCTCGAAAATGGGGCTTGGATCGGGGCCCCTGTGATAGTCGGTCGGCCCCGCAAAGGCAAAGAAAACATTGACACTCTGCGGGCCCCGCCCCTAGCTATCGCGCACCCAATAAGGCCAGACGGGACCTAGGAAAAACGTGGCAGACAGCCCGGTCTTGAAGCCGGTCGCGCGGATGCGCCCGGAAGATTTGCAGCCGCGAATTGTCCTCGGCGAGGACGATCCGCTGCCGCTCGACTGCGGCCTGACGCTCGCGCCCTTCGCCACCGCCTATCAGACCTACGGCAGCCTGAACGCGGAGCGCAGCAACGCGATCCTCGTCTGTCATGCCCTGACCGGCGATCAGTATCTCATTGGCAGCCATCCCGTCACCGGCAAGAACGGCTGGTGGGACCTGATGGTCGGGCCCGGTAAACCGCTCGATACCGATCGGTTCTTCATCATCTGCCCGAACGTGCTGGGCGGTTGCATGGGTTCGACCGGGCCGCGCGATATCAATTCGGCGACCGGCGAACCCTGGGGGTTGGCATTTCCAGTCATCACCATCGCCGACATGGTACGCGCGCAGGCCCGGCTGCTCGATCATCTCGGCATCGACAAGCTGTTCTGCGTCATCGGCGGCTCGATGGGCGGGATGCAGGTATTGCAATGGGCCGCCGCCTATCCCGAACGCGTATTCTCGGCGATACCGATCGCGTGTGCGGCACGCCACTCGGCGCAGAACATCGCCTTTCACGAAGTCGGTCGCCAGGCAATCATGGCCGATCCGGACTGGTGCGGCGGCAACTACCTCAAGGAAGGCCGCATTCCGGCGCGCGGTTTGTCGGTCGCGCGCATGGCGGCGCATATCACATACCTTTCGGAGTCGGCGCTGCACCGAAAGTTCGGCCGCAATTTGCAGGACCGAAAGGCCATTACATTCGGCTTCGATGCGGATTTCCAGGTCGAGAGCTATCTCAGACACCAGGGCTCGACCTTCGTCGAACGATTCGATGCCAACGCCTATCTCTACATCACGCGGGCGATGGATTATTTCGATCTGGCAGTCGAGCATGGCGGCGTCCTGGCCAATGCCTTTCGCAGCACGCCGGTCCGCTTCTGCATCGTTTCATTTACCAGCGACTGGCTGTTTCCCACGTCCGAAAACCGGGCCATCGTGCATGCGCTCAATGCGGTCGCAGCAAATGTCAGTTTCGTCGAGATCGAAAGCGACAAGGGTCACGATGCGTTCCTGCTCGACGAGCCGGAGCTGTTCGGAACCCTGCGCGGGTTTCTGACCGGTTGCGCCGAACATCGCGGGCTCGACTGAGATGGATGCACTTCGCAACGGCGGTCGA
>JBBDWX010000019.1:0-9383 GCA_040902665.1 Dongiaceae bacterium | reverse complement strand
CGATTTCCTGTTCCACGATTTCGTCCTCATCGACTACGAGTGTTCCGGGCAGGTCGACGAAGCTGGAAAGCACCTGCAGCCGGACGCCGTGTTTCATGGCCATCTCGACCGCGCGGATCTGCAGGACCTTGGCGCCCAGCGACGCCATCTCCAGCATCTCCTCGTAGGATACCTTCTCGAGCTTGCGGGCCTTGGCCACGATCCGCGGATCGCTGGTATAGACCCCATCGACGTCGGTGAATATGTCGCATCGGTCGGCATGGAGGGCCGCCGCCAGCGCAACCGCCGAGGTATCCGAACCGCCGCGGCCGAGGGTGGTGATCCGGCTGTCGGAACCGAGCCCCTGAAAGCCCGGCACGACGGCCACCTGGCCCTGGGCGAAGCGGCGTTCGATCTCGGCGGTATCGATCTCGAGAATGCGAGCCTTGCCGTGCACGTCGTCGGTGCGGATCGGGATCTGCCAGCCGAGCCAGGAGCGCGCCTCGACGCCGCATTCCTGCAGCGCCATCGCGAGCAGCCCCGCCGTCACCTGCTCGCCGGCCGAGACGACCACGTCGTATTCGCGGGCGTCGTGCAGCGGCGAGACTTCGCGGCACCAGTCGACGAGCTGGTTCGTTGTCCCGGCCATGGCGGACGGCACGACGGCGACCTCGTTTCCGGCATCGACCTCGCGTTTGACGCGCTGCGCGACATCGCGGATGCGCCCGATATCGGCAACCGACGTCCCGCCGAACTTCATGACGAGTCGCATGCGGCCGGCCCGCTCGACCATGGCGAGAAATCCTTCGAAAACGGCCGGCTGCACCCCCTGGCGACGGGCCGGCAAAAAGGGCGGTATGGATAGCCAAGCGGCTCCGGGATGGCAACCGATCACCGTGCCTTTCTCCGGGCAGGGCGGCTTGAGCGCCCGGATTTTCGGTGCGAAGCTGCCGCGGTCGGGGTCCCGATCCCGATCCGACGGGACTATGGCCCGACGGGCCCTACCCCGGCCGGCTCTGCCCGCCGCACCATCCACCATCGGTCTGCAAGGGACCGGACAGCCCCCGACCGGACCGCACGAATTTTCATGCCCGCCATCGAACGCCTGTTCGTCCTCGATCCCGGCCTCGCGCACCAGCGCGGCCATCACATGCATTTCGCGGAAGGCATCGCGCGCGACGCGGGCGCACGCGGCATCGAAACGCATTTCTTCGTCGCACGCAGCGCGGAAATCGCCGGCGTGGCGGATCGTCCGTTCCACAAGCTGTTCCGCCATTATTTCTATGACGGCCTGTCCGGCGATCCCTATGACGGTGCGCTGCAGGATTTTCATCAGGGCTCCAATGCCTATCGCGACGACCTCGCCCCGCTGCTGCATTTCCGGCCGGGGCCCGCGGACCTGATCGTGCAGCCGACGGCCAGTTTCCGCACGGTCGCCGGCTTCGCAAAGTTTCGCATGGCGAGCGGCTGCCCCTCGCCCGCCGCCTTCCTGTTCCATCACGTGACGCCCAAGGACATCGGCACGACGCCCGGCACGCTCGGCGGCGCGATCGCGCGCATGACCGGCCGGATGGTGACATCGCTGGCAAAGCGCGGCCGCCACCGGATCGGCGGCACGAATGCGGTGCTTGCCGACAAGCTCGCCGGCGCGATGGACCTCGCGGTGCCGGTCCTGCCGCTGCCGCACTGGTACGAACCCGGCGACGCCGCGCCCGAGCGCGTGTTCCCGCACGACGCCGCCGGCGTTCCGACGATCGCCCTCACCGGCGCGCAGCGCCGCGAGAAAGGCGCCCGCCGGATGGCGGAGATTCTCGACGCCGCAGAGCATGCCGGCATCGCGATGCGGCTGGTCGTGCAATGCAGCGATCCGGATCCGGCCCTGCTGCCGCCGTTGCGCGCGCTGCACGAGGCCGGCCGCATCGCGCTGATCGAACGGGACCTGACGGACGGAGAGTTCGCGCGGCTGGTGACGGATGCGACGCTGCTGCTGCTGCCCTACGACCGCGAACGCTATACCGAGCGGATCTCGGGGCTTTTCTGTCTGGCCTCGGCCTGCGGCACGCCCTGCATCCTGCCCGACGGCACATGGATGGCCGAACAGATCGAGGCCGGCCGGGCGGCCGGCACCGCCTATGGCGGCGAGAGCGTCGCGGATATCGTGACGGCGATCGGCGGCGCGGTCGGCGATGCGACGCGGCTGCGCGCGGACGCGGCGACCCGCACGCAGCACTGGACCTCGCGCGAATCCGGATCGGCGCTGCTCGACGGGCTTATCGAATGGGCGGCGTGAGGGGTTTGGTCGGCTTTCGATTCCCGCTCGCCGAAATTTCCGGCCGCAGCGGAAACGGCGCGACATCGAGCAATCCCTCTACCGACAACAGGGATTTGCGTCCGGCATTACCCTGGTAGAAGCGCCTGCCCTCGCCGACAGTCTCGACGAACTCGCAATCGAATCCGATCGAACTCGAAAAATCGATCCATTTGAACGGGACGTCGATCGGCGCCCCGCGGAAATAGGCGAACGGCACACCATACGCATAAGCGAGGATAGCGCCGTGCAGCGAACCGGCCAGCACGAACCCCGCCGATGCGATCGTGTCGATCAGTTGCTCACAGGCGGCAGCAGTCGGCGACATGTTGGGTCGAACGACAAGGTCGGCACCCGAGCGTTGCAGCAGTTCGCTGTCGGCTGCCGCGGCGTTGAAATGCGGTATGCAGATTGCACGGCCGGCCACATCCGGTACGGGCCGCGGCTTGTAGAACATCGGCAAGAGCAGGGCGCTGTCGCCGACGGGCGTGGTCCCGGGCGGCAGCCCGAGCAGGTCGCGGCTGAGCGGGCCCCGGATGCCGCCGAACTTTGCGTGCCGGCCATATTCGTCATCGAGCCGCACCGGCTGGCGCATGCCACAGCCCCAGAACATCGCGCGGCGATAACCGGACCGAATGGCATCGCGAATGTGGCGGGGCGCGATCACGCTGCCGATCAGATGGACGCGGGATTTTGGATTGTGCGACGGGCCGTCGAACAGGCCCCGGTACAGGATCACGGTCAGATAGTCGCCGAAATTGGCAACGGGTTGACCGCGTTTCCAATAGACAATGCAGCCCGGCAGTTTCGGCTCGTTCGAATCGGATCGATCCGGATTTTTCATGTGCGCTGCCGAGAGTGACGGTTGCGATGCCCGCTGAACGTGCAATGGATCAGGCTACTGCAACAGCAGTAATGCCGTCCAGCATTCCAAAGCCGCCAATGACAGGGAACTTTCAAAAATGCTATGCATGAACGGTCGGCAATTTCATCGCGATAGCGCAGAACCCTAATCGTGAACGCGGCAGACCGATTCCTGATCATCCTCGCGATGCCGCGCAGCGGCACGCATTTTCTGCGCTCGGCATTGTCGAAGGGTGCCGACATCGTCAATCTCGACGAGCCGTTCAATCCGGATCTATCCAGAAAGCTTAAATTCAGCTTCGTCCGTTTCCTGCGCGACCGGATGCGCAAGGGGACGGGCTGGCGCCTCGATGCCGCGACCGCCGGGAAGGCACTCGACGATTTTTTCGGGACGATGGCGGAACATGCCCCCGACAGACGCCTGCTGGTCGACATCAAGGACGAGCAGCTTCGAATCGCCGACTGGCCGCCCAGCCCGGTCGCCGGACCGCCGCGGCTGCTTTCATTCATTATGGATAGCGGGCTCCCGGTCGTTCGCGTAACGCGACGGGACCTGCTGGCCCAATACGCATCCTATGAACTCGCCACGCAATCCGGGCGATGGGCCTCGAATCAGGAACCGGGTCGGCATCAGCGCGACATATCCGCGCTGCGGATCGATCCGGAGAAGGCGATCCGCCACATGAAAGACGTTGTAGCGGACGATGCAGCGGTCGAAAACTGGCTTGCCGGTTATCCGCACCTGCTGCGGCTCACCTATGAGGAGCTGATCGACGGCGGGCGCCTGTCCGACGCGGCGCGGCAGGGCATCGAACGTCTCGCCGGGATGGCGATCTCCGGCGACACGGTGCCCGAACCCGAGAAGATGGCGCCGCAACTTCGCGACCTCGTGACGAATCTCGACGAAGTGCTCGACGCATTAAGCAAAACCAACCTGTCGCATTATGGCGAGCTGCATCGGCGGTCATAGGCCGGTCAGACCTTCGGACAGAACCCGAGTAATGCGACGGTCGCCTTGCGGTTCGCCGGCCTGGCTAGCCAGGTCCGCGCCGCCGGCATGACGCCGGACTTGACGCCGGGCGGTGGTTTTTCGCCGGCGCGTTCGTAGTGGCGGCGATAGGTCGTCGTGAAGCAGACCGATTTTCGCTGAAACCCGGCAATCTTCAGGCCGGAACGCTTCGCCGCCTGAAAGAACACGCGATCGCAGACCGGCCCCAGTTGCTTCGGCATGAACCAGACGCGCAGCAGATCGAACGCGGGTCTGAACACCAGCCAGCAGCTCGTATCGACATGGCGCCCCGCCACCTCCTCTGCCGCATCGATCGGGAGGCGTGTGCCGTCCGGCCGATGCAATGTGCGCCACGCATAACATAGCGGCGCGCCGGTGGTTTCGTTCACCTGCAACAGGCCCTCGAGATGGCGCGGCTTGAACCAGTTGTCGACATCGAGCCACGCGATGGCATCGCACCCCTCGGCCGCCGCCAGAAGACTGCCGATCCCACGCGCCACATTGCCGTTATCGCCATGCGGCGCGGGCAGGACGACATGGCGAACGGATTCGTTTGCCGCGATTTCGTCAGAGGGATGCCCGTCAGCAACCAGCACATGATCGGCACGAACGGTCTGCGCCGCCACGCTGTCGATACAGCGGCGCAGGATGGCGGCGTCTTCCTTATAATAGGGTGTGACAACGGCGATCTTCATGCGACGACCCGTTCGGGATGGCCAGTTGCCTCGCGGCGCGCACTGGGCGATTCTGCCTCGATGCTAGCAGCTTCGAGCCAACGGGGGCAGTTGCGGGGGACCGGAGCCCCGCGTCTCACATGAAACCCGTCGAAAGGCTGTTCGTGCTCGACCCGCTGCCGGTCGACAAAGGCGGCCATCACCAGCATTTCAACGCGGGTGCGATACGCGATGCCGGCCGATGGTGCGGCGAGATCCAATTCCTTGTCGCCCGGAAACGGGATGGCGGCCTTCCGCCCGGACCGCCCTTCCGCGATGTGTTCCGGCACTATCTCTACAAACAGCTATCGACCGATCCGCGCAACGGACCCGCGGAGGATTTCGCCAAAGGCAGCGAGGCCTTTCGGCAGGACCTCGCAATGCAGCCGGATTTCGCGCCGACGGCACGCGACCTCGTGCTGCTGCCGTCGGCCAGCCTGCGCACGCTCGGCGGGTTTGCGAAATGGCGACTGGATTCGAAATCGCCGGCGCCGGTTGCCGCGCTCTTTCATCATGCAGTGCCGTTTCACCTCGGCTTCGAACCCGGCTCGGCGGGCCATGCGATCGCGCGCGAAACCGCAACGCTGCTGAGAGAAGGCGAAAAGCATGGGCCGATCCTGCTCGCCAGCACGAATGCGGTGCTGGCCGAGAAACTGGCGCGCGCGCTCGAACGCGAGATGCGCGTCCTGCCGCTGCCGCACTGGTACGATCTCGATCCGGTTGCGGCGCAGCCGGTCGTCGTGCCGCGCGAGCCCGCATTGTCCGTCGTCGGTTTCGTCGGCAGCCTGCGCAAAGAGAAAGGCGGCGTGCAGATACCCGCGATCGTGCGCGCCGGCGCCGGCCTCCCGCTGCGCTGGATCGCACAGGCGCACGCGCCCGATCCGGGTCTGCTGGAACCGCTCCGGTCGCTCGAACGCGACGGCCGCATTGAATTGATCGAACGCGAGCTGAGCGACGGCGAGTTCCTCCGATTGGTTCGCGATCTTGCGCTGATCGTGCTGCCCTATGAACGCACGCGATACGAGGCGCGCGTGTCGGGGCCGTTCGCCTTCGCGGCGGCGGCCGGAAGGCCCTGCGTAGTGCCCGACGGCACCTGGATGGCGGCACAGATCGAGGCCGGCAAGGCCGCGGGCGTCGTCTATCGCGGCGATGGAGCCGAGCCGGTTGCGGGAGCGATCGAACTGGCACTCGGCCAGTTGCCTGCGCTGACGCAGCGGGCTGGCGAACATGCAGAAATCTGGCTTAAAACTGAAACTGGCACGGCATTGTTGGAGGATATTGTGAAGTGGGTCACTAACCGATACTAGTCATCGACACCACACTAACGCCTAACAATCCAATCTTGCCGTCACCGTGGCATCGAAATGCATATGAGTCCTCAGACTAACCGAGTTGAAAAAGCGATTGCCGACCATATTTCGTCGGAGCGGGATCTTCCTACCGTTCCTGTAAAATTGCGTTATGCAATTGTTGCACAACAGCGTACCGGCAGCACTTTACTTGCGACGGCCCTCGCCGCGACAAAGCAGGCGGGTGTTCCAACCGAGTACCTGAATCCCATCTATATCGCCGCGTACCAAGATCGATTCAAACTTCAGAATCCCTTTACAGTCGCAAATTATCTACTCCACCTCGAAAGCATTCGGACCACACAGAATGGCGCATTTGGAATCAAGTGCCTTCAATTTCAACTAGCGAATCGCTTTCCCACCGATAAAGCGCTTTCAAAATTTTTTAAGCGGTATGATCGCATCATCTTTCTGTATCGCAAAGATAAACTCGCCCAATCTGTTTCGAATATGAAAGGCATGCAAAGTGACGTTTGGCAGATTCAAACTTCGGAGGATCCAAAAACGCTAGATGTCGAGTATCAATTTGACCTTCCATTAATAAGTCGGAGTCTCCATGCATTCATCGCTCAAGAGCAGCGATTCCGAAAGCTACTTAGTGAACTTAATGTTCCAATTTTGACTTTATCATATGAAGAACTCACTGAGGGTTTTGATAGCGTATGGCCAACAATTTGCCACCATCTTGGCGTTCGGAGTGTTTCTGCTTCTGATATCGAATTTAAACTCCGCCAACAGCGCGATAGAAAATCCGAGGAGCTTACAGAGGAGTTTCTATGCGCGATCCGCAACAGCGATCTCTATTTCAAGAAGCCTTAAACTTAGGCTTGTGTTCGGGGCGACGTTGAGACGCGCCCGATTTCAAAACGCGACCCTGAATCAGGCGCAAATAGCGCCGGGCAGATTGCGCCGACTGAGCATCAGCCTGCCGATTTAATCCGATCGTGCCGCCGTCCAGTTCGACCGGCGCAAGATCGAGAAAGGCCTGTAGTTCGCGCCACACGGCTTTGAGCGAGGTTTCGATATCCTCGTATTCGAGCAAAATTTTTGGCCTGTCGATTCTTTCAATCAATACCCGGACCGAACGCTCGCGCGCGAGAAAGTCGCGCAGCCGGGCGCTGATGAACACCGGATCGAACATCACCTTGCGGTCGTTGTCGGGTGCCAAAGTCGAGGTCCATTGTCCGCTCTGCTGCGCGCGCATTGCGGAAATCGCCTGCGCCAGCTTGTTCCGTTGCGTCAGGAATACGATGCGATCGAATCGTTCGATGAAACGCTGCGGCGGAAAATCCTCGCCGAATTGCCGGAGCTGTGGCAACAGGCATTTGACACCGAAATAGCCGTTTGCGGTGGTTCTGAGGTCACGAACCCGTTCGAGATATTCCTCGGTCGAAGGCACGGCACCGGAAGAGAACAGGCGGGCGGTGAGGTCGTGGCGATAATTGTCATTGAAATACTCAAATGGCATACCCGCACCGCGCCGGTAGAGCATGTCGGCCAGCAACGTGCTCCCGCTCCGCATTTCGGCAAGGATCAGGTAGGAAAGCCGGACCGGGTTGCCGGGCTGGTCAAGCTGCGCCGAAACCCTGTCCTGCCGCAGTTCCGCTGCGGTAAGATTTCCGTTCTTCTTCGGCGCACGCCCCATCAATACGCCTCGCCGCGCATGCCCTTGATCACCTTCACATAGTTCAGGCGGTTCAGGTCGGCGCGCGCGGCGTCGGTCCAGAATCTGTCGATCGTCCGTTCGAGGCTCGTCGACAACAGCTTGCCCTCGAGGATGCGGCGTCTGGTCTTGCCCTCGATACCGATCGAACCGAGCGCCTTGTCGAGCATCCGGTTCAGCAGCGCATTGTTGAAGCGCGTCCTGCCCATCGTTTCGGCGCCGATCCGCGCCACGCTTATCATGCGCGGGCGCGCCGCCTGGTTCTCCATCATCTGCACCATCATCACCGCGAAGCGGCCGGGCACCTCGGCCAGCGTCTTCACGTCGCCGCGCCGTTCGAGGTAGCGTTTGAGCGTCGCCATGTCGGTCGCCTTGACGTTGGCCGACGGGAAATTCTGCCGGATCGACCGCAGCAGGATGTCGCGCATGCCGCGCGATACGAAATGGAACTGGAACACGCTGTCGGCGACCGGCGGTTCGATTTCGGGAATGAGCTCTTTCGAGGACGGGATCGGCCTTCGCCCGATCGGGATGTGGGCTGTCATGTCCACGACATCGGCGGTGCGGAACAGGGTCTTGGTCATCCATTTCGGAAACATGCTCGCCTTGTCGAACGTGTCGGCATAGGAGGACGGCGCCTCGCGCGCGGAGGCGATCATGATCTGGCGGAAATGCAGCACGCGATAGGCCGGATGGCGCGCGATATAGTCCTGCACCGTTTTCCCGCCGAGATAGACATATTCGTCGAGATCGTTGAGCAGCAGCCATTCGCAACGGCTGCGCAGCATCGGCATCAGTCCCGCGAACAGCGCCTCGGCATGCTGGTGGCTGGCCGGCTGCACGATCTCGACGCGATCGGCGAAGCCCTGCCGCTCGATGCGCGCCTGCAAGGGTGCCGGATCGGTCTTTTCGCCGTGAATGAGGAACACGCGATCGAATCCGAGCCGATCCAGATAATGCGCGAGATACCCGCTGAAGAACGGAAACTCGATACTGTGAATGCGACTGAGGACCGCCGTTTCGACCTTCTTCATACTGCCCCTGGAAATCCGGACCCGCAGGCGCCCCCGCCCTTTGCGCCGGATCCGCCGATTCTATCGGCCGGCCGTGACAGTAACAAGTTGTGGATGCGCAATGCCGGGCGCCGGCGGAAGGCGCCGGCCCGGCGCCTCACCCCAATGGCATCGAACCGGGGGTTGAATCGTGCCCGTTCGATCGACGAAACTGGCGGCCCTCGAAACCGGCAATCCTACCTGCCTCGCGGATTATCCCGACGGAGTTGCAATGGGCGCGGACGATCAAAACAACGCGAGCGGCACGGCCCCGCGCGCGGTCCCGGCGGCGGCCGAGCTGGAGGCCGGGGTGCGGCGGCTTGCCCCCTTCCATCACGACATCGAACTGAAATTCGGGGTGCGCACGTTCGTTCCGACGCTGATGCGCCGGGACTATGAGGAGACGCGGCTGTCGAGTTTCGTCAACCATGCCTGGCCCGCGCTGC
>JBBDWX010000018.1:4062-9449 GCA_040902665.1 Dongiaceae bacterium | reverse complement strand
AGCTTGTCGAACCATGAGGGACGCACGCTCGTGCCGCAGTAGACGCGCCGCAGTAAACGCGCCGCAGTAGACGCGCTGCCTAAGTTGCACCTCATGGTGAGCTTGTGGAACCATGAGGGACGCACGCTCGTGCCGCCTCATCCTTCGCCCTTCGACAAGCTCAGGAGGCTCAGGATGAGGTCGAAAATTATTTTAACCCTTTCGATTCCCTTTCTCCGTCTCTCTGTGGTTTCCATTGCCTGCGTTGCGTTCCAATCGCCTGCGCCGGCTTTATCCCAGTTCCGTAACCGCCCGTGACATTTCGGTGGCGCATCGGGCGCTTATCGAACCCTCTTTAGGCGCGGCAGACGCGTTCACCGTCAAGTTGGCCGCAGGCAACATTTTTTCCGGCACGTACGTGCGCGACCGGGCGTTGTTTTAGATCAACGATAACAATGAGGCATCGGTATAGTGCGGCGCTCACGCACACTGCGCGGGCTTGAACGCAGGCTGCGGCGGTTTAATCTCGGATTCTCGAGAAAATCGATGCGGGTGGATCCGGCCGACACGGAACTGGCAGAGCATCGCATTGCAGCGGGGAGCCGCCCCCGGATCGGGGCCGCGTTTCACAAAGGGGGGATGCCATGTCGCTATCGCGTCGCTCCGCACTGATCGCCGGCACGGCCGGCCTTTCCGTCCTCATTGCCGGCGGTCTCGTCTGGCGCGCGTCGAGCACGGGTGTGCTCCGCATCGGCGACGATGCCGCCTACGAGCCGTGGCGCGAGTGGGCAAACACACCGCTTGAGGGACCGCTCGCGGCGGTGCGCGCCGGCATCCTCGCGGCCAGCGCACACAACACCCAGCCCTGGCTGTTCGATATCGAGCACGATCGCATTTCGATCCATGCCGATACGTCGCGTCATCTCGGCGCGATCGATCCGTTCCACCGCGAGCTGCATCTTTCCATCGGCTGCGCGCTCGCGAACATGGAACTCGCCGCGCGCGCGGCCGGGCTCGGCCCGACGATCGCGATGATGAACGGCCGTCTCACCGATCCGCGGCTCGCCATCGATGCGGCCCTGCAGGGGGCCGGCGCTGCGCTGAAGAGTGCAGAGGTCGAGCAGCAGGCCGGGTCGATGGAAACCATGCCGGCATTGGGCAAGCCGCCCGCGGTCGCGCGGCTCTATCTGACCGGTGCTGCGGCCGAACGCTCGCCTTTGCTCGATGTAATCGACGTGCGCCACACCCATCGCGGTCCCTACGATGGCACGCTCGCCGTGCCGCCGGCAGTCAAGACGGCGATGCAAAACGAAGCCGGGACCGGATTGCCGCCGCTGAAGCTTTTTCTGTTCGAGCCGGGCGATGGAGAGAGTGGCGCGCGGTTCGAACGGCTGGGCGCGCTGATCGTCGCGGCGACCGTACAGATCGTCGCCGATCCGGCAATGAGTGCCGACAGTGCGCGCTGGTTCCGCTTCGACAGATCGCAGGTACTCGCCCATCGCGACGGCGTGACGCTCGATGCGGTCGGGCTGCCGGCCATAATGGCGGCGCTCGCCAAGCTGATGCCCGGCACGCCTCTGCCCGAAGACGCCGATCGGCAATGGCTGCGCGCGACGCGCGACGGTCAGGTCGCGAGCGCGCCGCTGCTTGGCATGATCGCGGTCGGCGATCTCTACGATCTGCCGAACACGCTCGCCGCCGGCCGGCTCTGGCAGCGGCTGCATCTTCTGCTGACCGCGAACGGTATCGCAGCCCAGCCGCTCAACCAGCCGGTCGAGATTGTCGATCGCGAACGTATACTCGGACGCGAACCGGCGATGGCATCGGCGCTGGCGGAACTGATCGCGCCCGATCCGGATGGACCCGATTCGGATGCACCCGATTCGAATGCGTTTTCGGGTTCGATCGCCTGGCAGCCGACCTTCGTGTTCCGAGCCGGCTATGCGGCGCGGCGCGCCACCGCGAGCCCGCGCCGCTCGCTCGAGGATGTGCTGATCGGCTGAAGGTTCCGTTCAGTTCGTTCAGTCGGTTTCTGTCAGTCGGTTTCTCTGGGCGCGCCCGGCCGCTCGTTGAGCGCGCCGTCGTCTTCCGATAGCGGGCTGTCCAGTGCCGCGCCGTCCAGCGCATGACCGTCCAGTGCCTTGGCGGCGCTCCGGCGATCGGCCTCGAGTTTCAGCAGATCGGCCTTGGGTCGGGTGAATTTCTGGCGGTTTACGGCCACGAGCTGCTTGCGGTCGGCGCGCTGCCGGCCCTTGCGAAATTTGTTGAGGTTGACGATATCGCCCATATTCGCTGCCGTAGCCTTCCTTTTGCCCGATTCGAAGGCTAGCGCAGGGACGAGGGCAGACGGAAGGCGATGTTTGCGCTGCGTCGGCCGCCTTTTCCCTGACCGGTGCCGCCAGCGGCGGACGATCGCGTCCGGCGCAAAACAGGCCCGTCGGGATCCGCGCGTTCCTTCGCAGAGGGGGCATCGCGGATCGGGCGGGAACATCGTCCGGTCAACGGATGTTGGTCCATGAAAGGACTTCTCGCTCATGCTTCGTAAAATTCTGTTCATCGTCGGCGGCATCGTCGTGCTCCTGGTCGTGGCCGTGCTCGTCGGCCCGAGCTTCGTCGACTGGAACCAGTACAAGCCGCAGATCGCCGCCGAAGTGGAGAAGGCGACCGGACGGACCCTGTCGATCGACGGCGATCTCTCGCTCTCGATCCTGCCCGCGCCGACGCTGACGGCCGAGGGCGTGCGCTTCGCCAATATCGAGGGCGGCACCGCCGCCGACATGATGACGCTCGAGGCGCTCGATGTGCGCGTCGCGTTCATGCCGCTGCTCTCCGGCGATGTGCAGGTGACCAGCGTGACGCTGGTCTCGCCGACGATCCTGCTCGAGAAGCTGGCCGATGGCAGCGCGAACTGGGAAATCCAGCCGGCCGGCGACCCGGATGCGGCAAGCGACGCAGGCGAGACCGACGCGGCAAGCGATACGGGCGCGGCCGGTTCCGGTGGCATGCAGATCGGCATCGACAAGGTGACGATCGAGAACGGCACGCTGATCTATATCGATCATGCGGCCGGGTCCGAACAGCGCGTCGAAAGCCTCAACGCGGAGATCGCAGCGCCAACGCTGCAGGGCCCCTTCAGTCTCGAGGGCGAGGCGATCGCGGCGGGCTTCCCGCTCGGCTTCGATATCTCGACCGGGCGGATCGTCGAGGCGGAACCGATCGACCTGTCGCTCGCCCTCACGCTCGACGACGATGCGGCGAGCCTGCGCTTCGGCGGCACCGTCGCGACCGGCGAGCAGATCGCCGTCGACGGCACGCTGGCCGGCGAGGCAAGCGATCTCGGTGCGGTCATGGCGGCGCTCGGTGGCGCCAGCACGCCGGCACTCGAAGGCAAGGCGTTCGAGCTCTCCGGCACGGTCGTCTCGACCCAGAGCGACGCAGAATCGGCGATCCGCATGGACGATCTCGAAGTCCAGCTCGGCGACATGACGGCGACCGGCGCCTTCGAGGCGACGCTCGGCGAAACCATGGCGATCGTCACCACGCTCAAGATGGGTAAAATCGATGCCGATTCGCTGATCGAGGCGTTTGCCGGCGTGGCCGATGACGCCGACGATGGCGCAGACGGATCGACCAAAACGGCGGCCTTCGCGCTGCCGAGCGGTATCGATGCGGCGGTCGATCTCTCGATCGACGCGGTCACGCTCAAGGGCGGCGTCGTCAATCAGGTACGGCTCGTCGCCCGTTTGCTGCCCGAGGGTATGCTCACGATCGAGCGCTTCAACGCGCAGATGCCGGGCGGATCCAATCTGTCGCTTGCCGGCGATGTGGCCCCGGCCGAAGGCGTGCCGAGCTTTGCCGGTGTGCTGGAAGCGAGCTCCGACAATCTGCGCGGGCTGATGAGCTGGCTCGGCGTCGAGGCGGCCGGTGTGCCGAACGACCGGCTGCGCAACCTCACGCTCGCTTCGCGCGTCACCGCCTCGCCGGACCAGATCCAGCTCGGCGAGATCGACATGCGGCTCGACAATTCGAAGATCCAGGGCGGCGTGGTGATCGCACTGCCGAATGCGAACCGCAGCAAGCCCGCCTTCGGGGTCGGGCTCGCGGTCGACCAGATCAATCTCGACGCGTATATGCCGCCGCCGGGCACCGGCGAAGCGAGTGAAGGCGGGGCCGATGAAAATGCGGGCAATCCGCTCGGCGGACTCGCACCGCTCGCCGATATCAACGCGAATGTGGAATTGCGCGTCGGCGCGCTGACGCTCAACGGCCAGCAGATCGAAGGGCTGCATCTCGACGGTACGCTCGATGGCGGCACGCTCACGCTGCGCGATCTGAGCGTCAGCCAGTTCGCCGGTGGCAGCGGCACGGTCACGGGTACGATCACCGAGCTTGCCGGCGCGCCGCGCTTCGACACCAGGATCGATCTCGACGTTGCCGATGCGACGCGCGCGATGCAGACTGCCGGCATGGCAGATGCGCCGGCCGGGCTCGGCCGCATGACGCTGGCCGGCACGCTGGCCGGCGGTGCCGAGGATGTCGCCTACGATCTCGCCTTCACCATTGCCGGGATCGGTGCCGAAGGCAGTGCCAAGGGGACGGCCGCCGGACTCGGCGGCGGGATTCCGCGGATCGATACCGATTTCTCGCTCGATGCCGCCGATGCGGGCCCGCTCTTCGCGATCGCCGGTGTGCCGGTGCCCGAAGGCGCCAATCTCGGTGCGCTCTCGCTCTCGGGCACGGCCGAAAGCGGCGACGACGATCTGACCTACGACGTCAAGCTGGCGCTGAGCGGGGCGGGCACCACCGGCACGTTCGTCGGCACCGTGACCGATCTTTCAGGCACGCCGCGGGTCGACACCACGCTCGATCTGCAGGCCGGCGATCCCAGCCTGCTGCTGGCCCTGGCCGGCGTCGAGGCGGCAGGCGTCGAAACGCTCGGCGCGCTCGGCCTCAACGGCTCGCTCGCCGGCAATACCGACGATATGACGCTCGATGTCGATCTGACGGCGATGGGCGGCAGCGCATCGATCGCCGGTACGGTCGCGGCCGGCGAAACCTCGACGGCGCTCGATCTCACTTTGTCGGCCGATCATCCGGAGCTGAAACAGCTGCTCGCGGCTTTGTCGCCGGATCTCGGCGCCAGCGCGACCGGCGTCGGGCCGCTAAAATTTTCCGGCGCCATCGATGGCACCACCGACAATTTCACCATCAGCAATCTCGATCTCACCGCGGGCGTCACGCACGTCACCGGCAACGCAGCGGTCGACATGACCGCGGCACGTCCGCAATTCACCGCGACCCTGAACGGCGACACGGTCGACGTGACGCCCTTCATGGGCCCCGGCGGCGATAGCGGCGGCGGCGGCGATGGCGAGCAATGGTCGTCCGAACCGATCGATCTTTCGGCG
>JBBDWX010000018.1:0-4052 GCA_040902665.1 Dongiaceae bacterium | reverse complement strand
TGGACAGCGCCGACGGCACGATCGATCTCAAGGCGGCCGCGTTCATCGCCGGCGAAACCCGGATCGACAATCTCGATGCGCGCGCCGTGCTTCAGGACGGCGTGCTGACGTTCGAGCGCATGACCGGCAATGTCTATGGCGGTGCGATCGACCTTACCGGCACCCGCATCACCGCGCGCGGCACGCCGACGGCCCGCATCCGCGCGATCGCCAACGGGCTCGATTCCAGCGAGCTGATGCAGGGCGGCATGCTCGGTGCCACGTTCGACGGGCCGGTCTCGTTTACCGGCAATTTCGACACGCAGGGAGCCAGCATGGCCGAACTGATGAACCAGCTCGACGGCACCGGCAATGTCGACGGTTCGATTCAGGTGCTGACCAGCACGCAACAGGCGATCGGCTCGGCGCTGCTCGGGATTCTCGGTCAGCAGGTCGAGCAGGTGCGCGGTATTACCGACGTCATGAACGCGGTCTTTTCCGCTTTCACCGGCCGGACCAACAGCCTGACCGGCGATTTCGTGGTCACCGACGGTGTCATGCAGACCGACAACACGCGCTTCGCCAACGACGCGGCGTCGCTTCTCGCGCAGGGCACCGCCGATATCGGCGCCTGGAACATGGATATGCTGGCGGAAATCTATCGCCAGCAATCCGGCGATTCGCCCTTCATGGTGCTCGATCTCACCGGACCGATGAGCGGGCCGAATGTCGCGCTCAATCGCAGCGATGGCGGCACCGGCGAACCGACCGGTCTGATCGAACAGCTCTTCCCGGGCGGCGAGAATGCGGCGGGCGAGGATCTTTCGACCGAGGATGCGGTCGAGAACCTGCTGCAGGGTGTCATTCCGGGCATGGGAACGGATGACGATGCCGATGCCGGGGCCGAGCCGCTCGATCCCTCCGCACCCGGTGCCGCCGGATTGACCGCGCCCGAGACCGAGGGAACGGAAACGGAAGCGACCGAACCGGGTGTCGTCGCGCCAGAAGACGAACCCGCCGCCGAAGCGAGCGAGGAGATCGTCGAACCCGCCGCGGAAGAGCCGACGGAAGAGCCCGCTGCCGAGGAGCCCGCTGCCGAGGAGCCCGCTGCCGAGGAAATGACCGAAGAGGAACCGGGCACCACCGCACCGGCCGAAGATGAACCGGAATCCGACAAGTCCGAAGAAACGATGGAGGAACCGGCGGCCGCAGATCCGGCTGCGGAAGAACCGATCGCCGACGATACGTCCGACCAGGCCCCCGGCGCGGCGGGCGTGACGGCGGAACCGGAAGCGGAACCCGAAACCGCGCCGGTCGAGGAGCCTCTGCCCGAAGAAGAGGATACCAGCATGGCGCCCGGTGCTGCCGGCGTCGAACCCGGCGCAGAGCCGGTCGCAACGGGCAGCGGCGAGGAGCCGACGATCAACAATCTGCTGCAGGGCATTCTCGGCACCCAGCAGCAATAAAGCCGCCGCCGGAATTGCCGCTCAACGGTTTCCCCTGCGGGGCGCCGCCGTGGGAGACCGATGCCGGGGTCTATCGTTCGGGATGCAATGCGTTCAGCCGGAGATGCGTTCAGCCGGGCGCGCGGTCGCGCGACGGCAACGGGACAGCCTGTTGCGCATGACGGAAGAGATGGACCCGAACGGCACTCGACAGGTTGATGTCGCGTGTACCGCCCGCGCTCGCGGCGCGGTCGATCTCCTCGATGATCGCGTTGATCGACAGGCCGCGTTCGCTTGCCAGCGTTCGGAGCGCATCCCAGAAAGCGGGCTCGAGCGACAGGCTGGTCCTGTGGCCGGCAATGGTCACCGACCGTTTGCGGATCGACTGGAATTCGTCGGGCATACGGCGCCTCCGTTTCCCTGGAAACTTCGACAGCGCAACGGGGCCGATGCGCGGGTCGCGATTTACTCGCCGGGGCCGAGCATTGCGTCGGGGCGTACCAGCCGGTCGAATTCCTCCGCCGTCAGTAATTTGAGTGCGACCGCAGCCTCTTTCAATGTGGTGCCGTCTTCATAGGCTTTTTTCGCGACCTTCGCCGCATTGTCGTAACCGATATGCGGATTGAGCGCGGTCACCAGCATCAGTGACTGGCGCATCAATTCGGCGATGCGGTCGCGATTGGCCTCGATGCCAGCCACGCAATTGTCGGTAAAACTGACGCAGGCCTCGGCCAGAAGCTGACCGGACTGCAGCACGTTGTAAATAATTACCGGCTTGAACACGTTCAGTTCGAAATGGCCGTTGCTGCCGCCGATCGTGACAGCGACATGATTGCCCATCACCTGGGTTGCGACCTGGGTGAGCGCTTCGCACTGCGTCGGGTTCACCTTGCCGGGCATGATCGACGAGCCGGGCTCGTTCGCCGGCAAAATCAATTCGCCGAGGCCCGAACGCGGCCCCGATCCGGCAAGGCGTATGTCGTTGGCAATCTTCATCAGCGAAACCGCGAGCGTGTTGTAGGCGCCCGACAGTTCGACCATCGCATCGTGTGCGGCCAGGGCCTCGAACTTGTTCGGCGCGCTCGAGAAGGGCAGACCGGTCAGCTTGTCGAGCGTCGCCGCGAATTCTTCGGCAAAGCCGATCGTCGCATTGAGGCCGGTGCCGACCGCCGTGCCGCCCTGGGCCAGCGGGTAAAGACGCGGCAGGCAGGCTTCGACGCGTTCGATGCCGTAGCCGATCTGTGCGGCGTAGCCGGAAAACTCCTGGCCGAGGGTGAGCGGCGTCGCATCCTGGAGATGGGTGCGGCCGATCTTGATGATGTCGGCATACTCGCGGCATTTGGCATCGAGCGCGGTCTTCAGATGACGCAGCGCCGGCAGCAGCTTGTCGTGGATCTGCCGCACGGCCGCGATATGCATCGCGCTCGGGAAGCTGTCGTTCGACGACTGGCCCATATTGACGTGATCGTTGGGATGAACCGGCTTCTTGTCGCCGCGCTTGCCGCCGAGGATCTCATTGGCGCGGTTGGCGATCACCTCGTTCGCGTTCATGTTGGTCTGGGTGCCGGATCCGGTCTGCCAGACCACCAGCGGAAAATGTTCGTCGAGCGTGCCGGCGGCGACTTCGGCGGCGGCTTTGGCGATCGCCTCGCCGCGCTGCACATCGAGTTTGCCGAGTTTGACGTTGGTCAGCGCCGCCGCCTGTTTCAACAGGCCGAAGGCGCGCGTCAGCGCGACCGGCATGCGTTCACCGCCGATACGGAAATTTTCGAGCGAGCGCTGGGTCTGCGCGCCCCACAACCGGTCGGCCGGAACGGCGATCTCGCCCATCGAATCGCTTTCGATGCGGGTCTTCGGTTCGGCGTTCATCGGGCGGCTCCGGCTGGTCGGCGAAACGGGATCGGCGCTGTTCTAACGGTTAGAACGTGCAGGCGAAAGCACCCGCGCCGCAAGGTCCGGCGCCGTGCAGACGGGAGCCGGTCAGGACTTCTTGCGGAACGCGTCGAGCGGAACGATTTCCGCGCTGCCTTCCTGCGGCGCCGGCGGCAAGGCGGGGTTCTCGCCGGTCTCGGCGGTATCGCTGTTCGTGCCGGTGGCGGCCTTGCTGGCCGGCGGCACCACGGGCGCGCGGGTTGCACCCCCGTCGCGGCCCTCGAACTGCAGGCCGAACTTGACGGCAGGATCGGCGAAACCGGTGATTGAGGCGAACGGTACGGTCAGGCGCTCGAGCTGGTTTGCAAAGCTCAGCGTCACCGAGAACGCGGCGTCGTCGATTTCCAGACCCCAGAACTGATGCTGCAGCACGACGGTCATCTCGACCGGGTAGCTGGCGCGCAGGCGGGGCGGAACGATGGCGCCCGGAAAATCGGTGCGGAAGGTGATGTAGAAATGATGGTCGCCGGGAAGGCCCCGGGTTTCTGCGTGGCGCAGCGAGCGGCGCACGACATCGCGGAGCGACGTTTCGACGAGGGCTTCGTAGTCGATCCGGTTCTCGGCCATGATTCCTTTTTGTCCCCCGTTTGCCCCTCGATCCCCACCTTAGCGCCGCCGGCTTGGGCCGGTCTTCGCGCTTTCGACCCTCGGCGGGGCCGTCGCTTCGAGCGCGACCCGCCGGCCCCCGGGGCCCGC
>JBBDWX010000017.1:0-9482 GCA_040902665.1 Dongiaceae bacterium | reverse complement strand
CCGCTCGGGGGAGAAGGCGCATGACCAAGTCGGAGCTGATCGCCAAGATCGGGCAAAATAACCCGCATCTCTATCATCGCGATGTGGAGCGCATCGTGAGCGCCATTTTCGAGGAGGTCACAGCGGCTTTGGCCCGCGGCGACCGGGTCGAATTGCGCGGATTCGGGGCGTTTTCGGTCAAGACGCGCGATGCCCGGATCGGCCGCAACCCGCGCACCGGCGAGGCCGTCGCGGTTGCCCGCAAGGCGGTACCGTTCTTCAAGACCGGCAAGCAGCTGCGCGAGCGGCTCAATGGCGAGGAAACCAGCGAATCGAATGGCGAAGACGAGTTCGATGACGACGATGCGCCCGAGACGGCCCACCGGCCGGACGGTCTCGGTGTCTGAACCGGACCGAGGGCCGGCCTACCTCACCCCCCGTGACCGTACCGCCCCGCCTGGGCGGACCCCTTCATGAAACGCCTGTCCTGGATCGTGACGCTGCCCTTCGCGGTGGCGGCCGTGCTGTTTGCGGTCATGAACCGGACGCCGGTCACCATCGACCTCTGGCCGTTGCCCTGGCAGATCGAGGCGCCGACCTTTCTCATCCTGCTCGGATCCCTGGCGTTCGGCCTGCTGATCGGGCTGCTGCTCGCATGGCTCGCCGGCGGGACGAAGCGCCGGCGGATGCGCGCACTCACCCACGACAATAAGCATCTGACGAGCGAGCTGCAGGAACTGCGCCGCCAGGCGGCAGAACGCAGCCGCGCGATCCCGCCTGCCGCGCTGCCGCCAGCCGCGCATTCCGCCGCGCAACCGGGCACGCAATCGGGCACGCAATCGGGCACGCAATCGGGCACTGGCGTGCCGGTGCCGATGCCGCCGGGCTTGCCGCCCGCACAGGGTCCGGGGCAGGTTTAACGCCATGGAATCACGGCGGATCATCGCCGCGCTCGATGCCATCGACATCGGACGCGTCAGGGACCTCGCGCGCGCTGTTGCGCCGCATGTCTGGGGCTGCAAGATCGGTCTCGAATTTTTCGTCCAGCATGGGCCGGCCGGCATCGAGAAAGCCGGGCTCGACCCGCAGCGGCTGTTTCTCGATCTGAAGTTTCACGATATCCCGAACACAGTGGCCGGCGCGGTTCGTGCCGCGACCGCGATGCGTCCTGCGATGTTCAATGTGCATGCCGGCGGCGGGCCGGCGATGCTTGCCGCCGCTCGCGCCGCGCGCGACGAAGCCGCAGAGAAGACCGGTCACAAGCCCCTGCTGCTCGCCGTGACGGTGATGACCTCGCTGGACGATGCCGATCTCGCTTCGATCGGGCAGACGGGACCGGCCGCCGCACAGGTTCGCCGTCTGGCGGCGCTGGCACGCGACAACGGGCTCGACGGTGTCGTCTGTTCGCCGCGCGAGATCGCGATGCTGCGGCGCGATTGCGGCAGCGATTTCAAGCTGGTCGTGCCCGGGATTCGCCCGCAGGGCGCTGCCGCCAACGATCAGAAGCGGACGATGTCGCCGGCCGAGGCCATTGCCGCAGGCGCCGATTATCTGGTGATCGGCCGACCCATCAGCGCCGCCGCCGATCCTGCGACTGCGGCACGCGCGATCGTGGAATCGCTCGCGGAGCCGGCGCAGCCGTGAGCGCCGCATCGTCGCCGAAGATCGATCCGGTCGAACTCGCCGTTGCCACCTGGACCGCGCTGTGGAAGCAGCGTGATCGCGCAGCGCTGCTGGCCATACCCCTGTTCATGTTGGGCTTCGGCTTCGATGCGCTGGTCGGCAGTGCGATGCCCGCCTGGCCGCCGGCACCGCCGGTCGAAGGCGCCGAAACGCCGCCTGTGCCCTGGGGCCCGCTGCTCTTTCTCTGGGGTGCCGCCCTCGTACTGATCGCATTCCTGATCTCGAATCTGACGCGGCTGCTGCTGATCGGGCCGGCCGCGGTGTCGCTTTTCGGTCTGCGCTGGAGTGCACGCGAGGCGCGCGTGCTCGGCCGCTTCGTGCTGACCTTCCTTTTTCTGTTCGTGCTGGCGTTGCCGGCCGCCTTCGTCATCTCGATGCTGATGGGCGCGATCGGAAGCCAGGGCGTGGCCTTCATCCTGATGATGATCTTCCTTGCGGTGATGATGGGCGTGGCGCTGCGGCTGATGCTGTCGGTCTATGCCGCCGCCCTCGATACCAGGCTCGGCTTCGCCGATGCCTGGCGACTCTCGAAAGGCAACGGGTTTCGCCTGGTCGGCGCCTATCTCGCGGTCAATCTGCCGATCGTCGCCGCCAGCATCGTGGCAAGCCTGCTCACCATATCGCTGCGCGAGAACGCGCCCTATATGGTGCTGTTCATGTTCAACGTGATCGCGGTTGCCTCCTCGCTCGGTTCGGTCGCGATGATGGCGCTGGCCCTCGACCGGCTGGCCGATTGGCGCAAGGGTGCCGGCCTCCCCATATCGAAGCCATGAAGGTCCCATGTCGATAACGGTTCAGGCCAAGATCTGCGGCATCAATTCGGTGGCGGCGCTCGATGCGGCGATCGGCAACAACGCGGCCTTCGTCGGCTTCGTCTTCTATCCGCCCAGCCCGCGCAGCCTCGAGCCCGAGGAAGCAGCCAAACTGGCCGCGCGCGTGCCCGCCACGGTGCGCCGCGTCGGGTTGATCGTCGACGAGGGCGACGAACGGATCGGTGCCATCCTCGCTGCCTGCAAGCTCGACATGCTGCAGCTGCACGGCACCGAGCCGCCGGATCGCACAGCCTATATTCGCGCCGAATTCGGACTGCCTGTGATGAAGGCGATTTCGATCGCCGCCGAAGGCGACGCCGGGCTCGCGCGGCCCTATGAAAGCGTGGCCGACTGGCTGCTGTTCGATGCCAAGCCGCCGAAGCGAAAAGCCGGCGAACCGACACCGCTGCCCGGCGGCAATGCGCGCCCGTTCGACTGGACGCTGCTCTCGGGCCATCGCTGGTCGCTGCCCTGGATGCTCTCGGGTGGTTTGCATGCGGGCAATGTCCGCGAGGCGGTGCGCATCGCCGGCGCCGACACGGTCGATGTCTCTTCCGGTGTCGAGGACAAGCCGGGCCGCAAGAGCCCGGCCAAGATCCGCGAATTTCTCGAAACCGTCGCCGCGATCTAGAAGCCCACCAGCGCGAAATAAGCGACATAGAGCGCGAGCCAGAACCCGGCCCAGAGCGGCAGCCGCCAGCTTTGCGGCAATCGCGCGCCGATAAAAGCGGCGAGCCACGCGACCGCCAGAAACCGCACGAGCCGCGCGAACACCGAAACCGTGAAGAACAGCGCGGGAGCGATACCCTGCGTCGCGGCCTCGGCGACGAACAGCTTGTAGGGAATGCCGCCGAAGCCGCCGGCAAGCAGCGCCGATATCCAGCCCGACGCCATCGCATCGGCGACATGCGCGCGCATTGCCGCATCGATTCCCGGCAGCGACAGCAGGAACGAATCCAGCGCATCCGGGTCGGCCACCGCGAAATACCACAGGATCGCACCGCCCACGATCGCACCGGCCGCGGCGAAGCAGGCCACGCCCATCGCCGGTCGCAGGCCGCGCCGCAATGCGACATAACTGATCCACAGATCCGGCACGATGACGAAGAACGTCGCCTCGGACGCGCCCCACAGAAAGGCAACGAGCAACAACAGCATCACTGCCAGTCCGGCGGCGGCGCTTCGCGCGCGAGCTCATCGAAACGCGCGGTGAGATCGGCCATGAACTGCGCGCGTTCGCCCGTCCACGCAACCCGCTCGCCGACGAAGATGTCGACGAAGAACGGCACCAGCAGCGCCTCGCCTTTCGGCAAAGCCTTGCCGAGACCGTGCATGAAAACCGGCACGACCGGCACATCGGGCCGCCGCTTCGCGAGATGCGCGATGCCGGTCTTGAGCGCAGTCATCCGTTCGGGCTCGCCGCGCGTACCTTCGGGAAACAGTATGAGGATATCGCCGCGATCGAGCGCGCGCTCGAGGGCGAGCAGCGGATCGGCGCCCCCTTCCGGGCGACGATCGAGCGGGATGATGCCCATGATGTTGCGTGCGAACCAGGCGAGCCGTTCGTCCTTCAGGAAATAATCGACCGCCGCGACCGGGCGCAGCCGCGGCAGCAGGCGCTGCGGAAACACGCTCATCAGAACCGGCGTGTCGAGATGCGAGTTATGGTTGGCGACGACGATGGCCGGTCCCCGCTTTGGCAATCTTTCGCGATGGCGCAAATTGAGCCCGAGAAGGATCAACACCGCCGGCCGCACGATCAGCAGAAAGAAGAGCCAGCGCAGAATGGCGGCGGGACGATCGTCGGTCGGGCGCATCATCGCTCGAGCGTCCGTTGCTCAGTAATAGTAGTAACGGATGAAATGCAGGAAGAGCGGTGCTGTGAACACCAGGCTGTCGACCCGGTCGAGAATGCCGCCATGGCCCGGCAGCATGCCGCCGGTATCCTTGATGCCGAGATCGCGCTTGACCGCGGACATGACGAGATCGCCGCAGAACCCGGCGACCGCGCCGGCAGCACCGATCGGTGCGGCGATCCACCATGCCATCGGCGTCAGGAACGTGAGCAGGCCCGCGAGCAGGGCGCTCGTGAGAATACCGCCGATCAGGCCGGCCCAGGTCTTGTTCGGACTGATGCTGGGCGTGACGCGCGCGCGGCCGAACAGTTTTCCCCAGAAATACTGCGCGACATCGTTCGCTTCTGTCACGATGACGAGAAACAGCAGCAATCCC
Organism: Dongiaceae bacterium; assembly: GCA_040902665.1. Taxonomy (GTDB): domain Bacteria; phylum Pseudomonadota; class Alphaproteobacteria; order Dongiales; family Dongiaceae; genus JAWXBK01. Next base: position 4,776 of record JBBDWX010000017.1, on the reverse strand, counting down.
GCGCCCGCCGCCGCATCGTTGCCCGGCAACATCAGAAGATAGGCGGCGTGGCTCAGGGAGAAGACGCAGATCGTCAGTCCCCAATGCAATGTGCCGGCCGCGCGCAGAAATCCCTGCGTCTCGCCCGCCAGCACCATGCGCACCGGCAGCAACAGGAACATGTAGACCGGGATGAAGATGATGAACATGCCGTACCATTCGGTACCGACCCACCAGTACTGCACCGGGATCGCGAGATAGGCGAGGAACAGCACGCGCCGGTCGGCACGCCGCGTCGGGATCAGAGAAAGATATTCCTTGAGCGCGAGGAAGCTGACGATGCCGAGAAAAACCAGCGAGGCAATGCGATCGAGCAGAATTGCGACGGCAAACAACGTCGCCATGATCCACCAGCTCGTCACGCGCTGGCGCAGTTCGGCGCTGCCGAGCGCCGGTACGCCCCGGCCGACGCCGAACACAAGAACGCTCGCAAGCAGCAGCACGCCGTAGATGCCGGCGATGGTCCACCAGATCGTCGGATCGAGGCGGACGAACATCAGAACTCGTCGGACGGTTTGGCGACGTCAACGACCGCGCGCACGCGGCGCATGGCCGTGACCAGCGCCAGCGCCAAGGCGATGGCGAAGACCAGCGCGAGCCAGCTGCCCGTCGGCACGCCGACACCCAGCAGCAGTGCGATGGCCCCGACGACCAGCGCACGGTCGCTCTTGCCCATCGGCCCGTCATAACGCCGTTCGCGCCCGAGCATCGGGCCGATCAGCCCGGCCGCTTCGGTGAGCGCGGCCGCGACGACAAACAGAACGATCCACGCGGATGGCGCACCCGGCACCAGTGCCAATGGCAGAAAGAGCGCCGCATCGGAGACGATATCGCCGAGTTCGTTCAGGGCGGCGCCGAGATCGCTTGCCATGCCGTGCTCTCGCGCCAGCATGCCGTCGATCGCGTTGAGCGCCATGCGTGCCAACAAGGCGAGCGGCAGCAACAGCAGCGTGCCATACCCGCCTTGCGCCCATGCGACCAGACCGCCGACCAGGATCGAGAGGCCGGCGGCTGCCAGCGTTACCTGGTTGGCGGTCACACCGCGCGCGGCGAGTTGCCCGGCCACCGGCCGCAGATGCGCCTGAAAGCGCGGCTTGAGATCGTAGAGGCTTGCCATTCCGGAGGTTCCCCCAACATAGGCTGGGCACGAGGTCGCGCCGGGCCAAACTCGCGCCACAATCGGCCCTATTATCCGGCCGGTGGCGGGGCCGGGCCAAGAGCCTGCCGAACGGGCATCCGGCGGGCCTACCGGAATCGAGGGGAATTTATTCGATGACAGCATCGCGCAGCTTCCGGCTCTCGGCCCTGGCGCTGATCAGCCTCCTGGCACTCGGCGGCTGTGTCACGGCCGCGGCCCCGGCGCCGGTGACCGAAGCGCAGACCCGGCTCGTGCTGTACGGCACCAACCGGATCGACACCGGCAAGAACAATCCGGCCGAACGCTACGGCTCGAAGGAAGGCGATGTTTCCTTCGGCGTGGCGGAGGTCAGCATTCCCGAAGGGCACGAGATCGGGTCGCTGGAAAAGCCCGGCCTCTGGGGCGGCGATGCCGATCCCGACTCGCATGTCACCCTCCTCTCGCTCGAGAGCATGGATGCGAACGGGTTCCTGGCCGCGGTCGCGGCCGAGCTGAAAGCATCCCCGCGCCGCGAAGCGCTCATCTTCGTGCACGGGTTCAACACCAGCTTCGCCGAGGCGGTGCAGCGGACCGCACAGCTTTCCGCCGATCTCGACTGGCAGGGCGCGATCGTCGCGTTCAGCTGGCCGGCCGGCACCAGCCTGATGGGGTTCAGCAGCGACCGCGAAGCGGCCGAAAAGGCGGCACCGGCACTGGCCGAACTGCTCGAACTGCTCGATCGCACCGGCGTTGCCAACCGCGAGCATCTGATTGCCCATTCGATGGGCAATCGCGTCACGGTTCTCGCGCTCTCGCGTGTCGCCGCTCAGCGCAGCGGCGATCGCGGGCCGATCATCGACGAGCTGATTCTGGCGGCACCCGAAATGGACAAGGGCATGCTCAACAAACGTGCGCCGGATCTCGTCGAAAGCGCCGGCCGCATCACGCTCTATGTGTCGCGCGCCGATCGCGCGTTGCTGCTGGCGGGCAGCTTCACCGGCGACGATGTGGCGGGCGGTGCGGGCGAAGAACCGTTCGTCTATCCCGGTATCGAAACGATTGACGCGACCGTGATCAGCGCCGACAGCATCGGGCACAGCTATTACGGCACCAACCGGCTGCTCCTGTCCGACATCCATCAGGTGCTGAACACCGCGATCGGACCGGACCGGCGCTTCGGTCTTGGCCGGGTCGAGACCGATGCCGGACCGTACTGGGCGTTTCGACCCTAAGCATTTGATGCTATTTTCCTTTCCCGGCTTTTGACCTCGGCCGGGCTCTGTGGTTCATTCAGCGCCCGACCGGGTTGCCGCGATGGTGCCCGGCGGCTTTCCGACGATCATTCGAGTGCGTGCATGAACAGTCTCAACACCTTCCGCGCCGGGCCGGACGAACAGGGACATTTCGGCATGTTCGGCGGCCGTTTCGTCGCCGAAACGCTGATGCCGCTGATCCTCGATGTCGAGCGCGCCTATGCGGCGGCGAAGATCGATCCGGATTTCCACGGCGAGATGGAAGGCTATCTCGAACATTATGTCGGGCGGCCGAGCCCGCTTTATTTCGCCGAGCGTCTCACCGAAGAGCTGCGCGGCGCGAAGATTTATTTCAAGCGCGACGAGCTCAACCATACCGGCGCGCACAAGATCAACAACTGCCTCGGCCAGATCCTGCTCGCGCGTCGGATGGGCAAGAAACGCATCATCGCCGAAACCGGTGCCGGCCAGCATGGCGTCGCGACCGCGACGGTCTGCGCGCGCTTCGGTCTGCCCTGCGTCGTCTATATGGGCGAGACCGATATCGAGCGGCAGAAACCGAACGTGTTCCGCATGCGCCTGCTCGGCGCCGAAGTGCGACCGGTCAAGAGCGGCAGCCGCACGCTCAAGGACGCGATGAACGAGGCGCTGCGCGACTGGGTCGCCAATGTCGAGGACACATTCTATATCATCGGCACCGCGGCGGGCCCGCATCCCTATCCGGCGATGGTGCGCGATTTCCAGTCGGTCATCGGCCGCGAGGTGCGCGAGCAGATGCAGAAGGCCGAGGGGCGATTGCCCGACACGCTGGTTGCCTGCATCGGCGGCGGCTCGAACGCGATCGGCTTGTTTCATCCGTTTCTCGACGAACCGACGATAAAGATGGTCGGGGTCGAAGCGGCCGGGCACGGGCTCGATACCGACAAGCATGCTGCCTCGCTCAATGGCGGACGGCCAGGCGTGCTGCACGGCAACCGCACCTATCTGCTGCAGGACGATGACGGGCAGATCACCGAGGCGCATTCGATCTCGGCCGGGCTCGATTATCCCGGCATCGGCCCCGAACATAGCTGGCTGCACGATAGCGGCCGCGTCGATTACGTCGCCGCGACCGACAAGGAGGCGCTCGCCGCCTTCCAGCTCTGTGCCCGCACCGAAGGCATTCTGCCGGCGCTCGAACCGGCACATGCGCTGGCCCATGTGACCAGGCTCGCGCCAAAACTCGCGAAGAACCATCTCCTGGTCATGAACATGTGCGGCCGTGGTGATAAGGACATCTTCACCGTCGCCGATGCGCTCGGGAGCGATCTGTGAGCGCGAGTTCGAACGATAGCGGCAACGACACGGCGCGCGCGCCCGATTCCGGCCGCATCGCAAAGCGCTTCGCCAAATTGCGCGCCGGGGGCCGCGGCGGCCTGATCACCTTCGTAACCGGCGGCGATCCCGATTACGACACCTCGCTCGCCTTGCTGCAGGGCCTGCCCGGTGCCGGCGCCGATCTGATCGAGATCGGCATGCCGTTCACCGATCCGATGGCCGACGGGCCGGCGATCCAGGCGGCAGGCTTACGCGCGCTCAAGGGCGGCCAGCGCATGACCAGGACACTCGCGATGGTCGAAGCATTCCGCAAGCGCGACGCCGATACGCCGATCGTGCTGATGGGCTACTACAATCCGATCTACAGCTACGGTGTCGAACGGTTTCTCGACGATGCGCTGGCGGTCGGTGTCGACGGGCTGATCATCGTCGACCTGCCGCCCGAGGAAGACAGCGAGCTCTGTCTGCCCGCGCTGGCGGCCGGCGTGAATTTCATCCGTCTCGCCACGCCGACGACCGACGACAAACGATTGCCGGTCGTGCTGAACAATACCTCGGGTTTCGTCTATTATGTGTCGATCATGGGCATCACCGGCACACGGTCGGCCAGCGACGAGCATGTGCGCGCCGCCGTGCTGCGCCTCAAGCGCCATACCGACCTGCCGATCGCGGTCGGGTTCGGCATCCGCACACCCGAACAGGCCGGTGCCGTCGCGCGCGTCGCCGATGCGGCCGTGGTCGGCTCGGCACTGGTCGAGCGGATCGCCGCCCATCTCGATGCAAAGGGCCGCGCGAAGCCCGGCCTCGTCGAGGACGCGCTCGCCTTCGTGAGCTCGCTCGCCGCCGGCGTGCAGGGCGCCGGCCGGGACGCCGCAGCATGAGCCGGATCGACGCATGAGCTGGATCAACAATTTCGTCCGGCCAAAACTCCAGGCGCTGGTCCGCAAGGCCGATGTGCCGGAGAATCTCTGGGAAAAATGTCCGGCCTGCGGCCAGATGGTGTTCCACCGCGATCTCGAGGCGAACCATCGGGTCTGCCCGGAATGCGGC
>JBBDWX010000016.1:0-9546 GCA_040902665.1 Dongiaceae bacterium | reverse complement strand
TCGCCGAACATTTCAACATCAAGCTCTCGGAGATGACGTCGGCGCGGCGCGCGCGTGCCGTCGCCCGACCGCGGCAGGTTGCGATGTATCTCGCCAAGCAGCTCACCTCGCGTTCGCTGCCGGAAATCGGCCGCAAGTTTGGCGGCCGCGACCACACGACGGTGATGCATGCGGTGCGCAAGGTCGAGGAATTGCGCGCGACCGATTCGAGCTTCTCCGACGACGTGGATCTGCTCCGGCGCATGCTCGAAGGTTAGTTTCCGGGACCCGCCGGGCCCCGAGTCGGGGGCCGATTCGGGAGCCGATTCGGGTGCGGTTTTGGAGCCGTCGTCGCGGCCGCCGGAAGTGGCCCGAAACTGCCTTGCAAGCCATTGAAACTAAAGGTCGAATTGACCCAAAATCGGGCCGTCGCGCGTTTGCTCGCCCCGGTGGCGCTTGCTATAATGCAAAACCGTTACGACGCACTGCCCGCGTCGGCCCGAAACGGCGTCCATCGGTGATGCCGGGGGCGCAGCGGGCTCTCAAAATGCGGGTTTGCGCCAGACGGTCGGAAGCGTCCGTCGGACGATTTTCCGCGAGTTCGGGAACGGCCCTGACAAGAACAGCAACAAACGTCCGAGCGCTGGCACATCCATGAAACTGACCATCGAACGCGCCGCGCTCCTCCGATCGCTCGGGCATGTCCAGAGCGTCGTGGAGCGCCGCAATACCATTCCGATCCTCTCCAACGTCCTGGTCGATGCCGTCGGCGACGGGCTGACCCTCACGGCAACGGACATGGACCTCGCGATCGTCGAGACCGTGCCGGCCGAGGTTGCGACCAAAGGCGCCACCACCGTGCCCGCGCACACGCTCTACGACATCGTGCGCAAGCTGCCGGAAGGCGCGCAGATCGCGCTCGAAACCAGCGCCGACGGTGGCCAGATGGCGCTGCGCGCCGGGCGCTCGCGCTTCACGCTCGCGACGCTGCCGAAGGAAGATTTTCCGGCCGTCGGCAGCGACAACCTGCCGCACAAGTTTGACGTGCCGACCGGCGAATTGCGCGATCTGATCGAGCGCACGCGCTTTGCGATCTCGACCGAGGAGACGCGCTATTACCTCAATGGCATCTATCTCCATGCGGCCGGCGGCAAGAAGAAAACGCTGCGCGGCGTTGCGACCGACGGGCACCGGCTCGCCCGCGTCGAATATGCGCTGCCGGACGGTGCTGACGGCATGCCCGGCGTCATCGTGCCGCGCAAGGCGGTCGGCGAAATCGTCAAGCTGATCGAGGGCGCCGACGGTGCCGTGCATATCGAACTGTCGGATACCCGCATCAGCGTTTCCATCGGTCCGGTGCTGCTGACCTCGAAGCTGATCGACGGTTCGTTCCCCGACTACGAACGCGTCATTCCCTCGGGCAACGACAAGACCATGAAGGTCGACTGCAAGAGCTTTGCCGAGGCGGTCGATCGCGTCGCGACGATTTCCAGTGAAAAATCGCGCGCGGTCAAACTCGCGCTCTCGGCCGGCACGCTGACCCTGACGGCGACCAGCCCCGAAAGCGGCACCGCCCAGGAAGAGGTCGAAATCGAATATGACGGCCAGCCGCTGGAGATCGGTTTCAATGCACGCTATTTGGTCGATATCGCCCAGCAGATCCGTGGCGACGTCGCGGCCTTCGCGCTGGCCGATGCCGCATCGCCAACCCTGGTGCGCGATCCGGGCGACGCATCGGCGCTCTATGTGCTGATGCCGATGCGGGTCTAGGAGCCGATCATTTCGGGGTCCGCCTTTTTGCCGCACATCGACAACGCCGCTCTCGCAGAGGTTCCGGCGCTCGCGATCACGCGCCTGATGCTGACGGATTTCCGCTCCTACGGGCGGGTCCGGCTCGATCTCGATGCGCGACCGGTGGTGCTGACCGGCCCGAACGGTGCGGGCAAGACGAATTTGCTTGAAGCGGTTTCATTCCTGGTGCCGGGGCGTGGATTGCGCCGCGCCAAACTGGGCAGCGTCGCCCGGCGCGACAGCGACGGCGTTGCCGGAAATCCCTGGGCGGTGGCGGCCGAGATTGCGACCGCTGCCGGTTCGGTTGCGATCGGCACCGGCCCGGATCCGGAACAGGGCGAGGCATCGCGCGAGCGGCGCATCGTGCGCATCGACGGCGCCCCGGCGCGCAGCCAGGCGGCACTCGGCGATATCGTCGCACTGGTCTGGCTCACGCCGCAGATGGACCGGCTGTTTCTCGACGGCGCGTCTGAACGCCGGCGTTTCATGGATCGGCTCGCCGAGGCGCTCGATCCGGAACATGGCAGTCACGTCAACGCCTACGAGCATGCGATGCGCGAGCGGCTCAGGCTGCTGCGCGGCGAGAGCGTGCCACCCGAACGCGACTGGCTCGATGCGCTGGAAGCGCGCATGGCGGAAGAGGGCGTGGCGATCGCCGCAACCCGACGGTTGCTCGCCCAGCGGCTCGACGCACTGGTGCGCGAGACGCTGGCGCCGTTTCCGGCGGCCGCGGTCATGGTCGAGGGCATCCTGGAATCCGGGCTCGATGCAATGCCGGCGCTCGCCGTCGAAGATCGCTTTCGCGCGCAGCTTGCGGAGAACCGGCGCGGCGATGCCGATGCCGGCATGACGCAATCGGGACCGCATCGCAGCGACATGTCGGTGCTGCATCTCGGCAGCGGCGACGGTGCGCGCTCGATGCCGGCGGCAGATTGTTCGACCGGCGAACAGAAGGCGCTGCTGATCGCACTGGTGCTGGCGCATGCGCGGCTGGTCGCTGCGACCCGCGCCCTCACGCCGCTCGTCCTGCTCGACGAGATCGCGGCCCATCTCGATCGCGAACGCCGTCAGGCTTTGTTCGAATTGCTGCTCGGCCTCGGCGCACAGGCCTGGATGACCGGCACCGATGCCGAAATTTTCACCAGCCTCGGCAACCGCGCCCAGCTTTTCGCTGTGGCGCCGGGCCGGGTGCTCGGCCACGGGCCGATGACCGGCTCTGCGGCCTCCTGAGGACAGACGACCATGGCCATGCAACACGCGGAACATAATCCCGACGGCGGCGGTGCCGATTACGGTGCCGAGCAGATCAAGGTGCTGCGCGGGCTCGACGCCGTGCGCAAGCGGCCGGGCATGTATATCGGCGACACCGACGACGGCTCGGGCCTGCACCATATGGTTTACGAGGTCGTCGACAATTCGATCGACGAGGCGCTGGCGGGCTACTGCGATCTGATCCAGGTCGTGTTGAACGGCGACGGTTCGGTTACCGTGCGCGACAACGGACGCGGCATTCCGGTCGACATCCACAAGGAAGAGGGTGTCTCCGCCGCCCAGGTCATCATGACCCAGCTCCATGCCGGTGGAAAATTCGACCAGAACTCGTACAAGGTCTCGGGCGGCCTGCACGGCGTTGGCGTATCGGTCGTGAACGCGCTTTCCTCGCGGCTCGATCTCACGATCTGGCGCGACGACAAGGAGAATTTCATACGCTTTCGCGACGGCGAGCCGGAAGCGCCATTGGCGGTGCGCGGTTCGGCCGAGGGCAAGCGCGGCACGGAAATCACCTTCCTGCCCTCGACCAACGTGTTCACCAATGTCGAGTTCGATTATGCGACGCTCGAACACAGGCTGCGCGAGCTGGCCTTCCTGAATTCCGGCGTGCGGCTCCTCCTGACCGATGCGCGCCATGTCGAGGAAAAGACCGTCGAGCTGCATTACGAGGGCGGGCTCGAGGCCTTCGTGCGCTATCTCGATCGCACGCGCAATGCCCTGCATCCCTCGGTCATCGCAATCACGGGCGAGCGCGAGGGCGTAACCATCGAAGTCGCGCTCGAATGGAACGACAGCTATCACGAGACGATGCTTTGTTTCACCAACAACATTCCGCAACGCGACGGCGGCACGCATCTCGCCGGCTTCCGCGCCGCGCTGACGCGTCAGGTGAACCAGTACGCGACCGACAGCGGTATCGCGAAAAAGGAAAAGATCGCGCTCTCCGGCGAGGATGCGCGCGAGGGGCTTACCTGCGTCCTTTCCGTCAAGGTGGCCGATCCGAAATTCTCCTCGCAGACCAAGGACAAGCTGGTGTCCTCCGAAGTCCGCCAGCCGGTCGAGAACATGGTCAACGAGAAGCTTGGCCAGTGGTTCGAGGAGCACCCCCAGGAAGCGCGCCGCATCATCGGCAAGGTGGTCGAGGCCGCTGCCGCCCGCGAGGCCGCGCGCAAGGCGCGCGAGCTGACGCGGCGCAAGGGCGCGCTCGATATCGCCTCGCTGCCCGGCAAGCTTTCCGACTGCCAGGAACGCGATCCGGCGCTCTCCGAGCTTTTCATCGTCGAGGGCGATTCGGCCGGCGGCTCGGCCAAGCAGGGCCGCCATCGCCGTTTCCAGGCGATCCTGCCCTTGCGCGGCAAGATCCTGAACGTCGAGCGCGCGCGCTTCGACAAGATGATCTCGTCGGCGGAAATCGGCACGCTGATCGCAGCCCTCGGCACCTCGATCGGCGCCGAGGAGTTCGACATCGGCAAGATCCGCTATCACAAGATCATCATCATGACTGACGCCGACGTCGACGGCGCGCATATCCGCACGCTGCTCCTGACGTTCTTCTATCGGCATCTGCGGCCGATGATCGAAAACGGCTATCTCTATATCGCGCAGCCGCCGCTCTATCGTGCCAAGCGCGGCAGCTCCGAACGCTATCTGAAGGACGATCGCGAACTCGATGCCTACCTGATCGACACCGGTGCCGAGGGCGCGGTGCTGACGATGGCGAGCGGCACCCAGATCGCCGGGCCCGATCTCGTGCAGCGGGTCAACCGTGCGGCGATGGCGCGAAATCTGATGCAGCCGATGATCCGCAAAGTGGGCTCGGCCGCGGTGGTCGAGCAGGCGGCGATCGCCGGCGCGCTCAATCCGGATCTCATTCCCGATGCGGCGAGGGCCGGCGAAGCGGCGAAATATATCGCGCGTCGGCTCGACGAGCTGGCGCTGGAGAATGAGCGCGGCTGGCAGGGCGAGGCGGGCGCCGATGGCGGCCTCGTCTTCCAGCGCCGGCTGCGTGGCGTGACGCAGCGCCATGTGGTCGACGGGCCGCTGCTGCGTTCGGCCGAGGCACACCGGCTCGATGCGATGGCGGCGGAATTGCAGAACGATTATCTCGCCTCCTCCATGCTGACGACCAAGGAGAAGGAAGTCCGCATCGACGGACCGCTCGGCCTGATCGAGCGCGTGATCGAGACCGGCCGCAAGGGCGTGGCGATCCAGCGCTACAAGGGGCTGGGCGAGATGAATGCCGAACAGCTCTGGGAGACGACGCTCGATCCCGAAGCGCGTTCGCTGCTGCAGGTGAAGGTCGCGCATGGCGACGAGGCGGACGATCTGTTCTCGACCCTGATGGGCGATATCGTCGAACCGCGCCGCGAGTTCATTCAGCATCACGCGCTCGAGGTCTCGAACCTCGACGTATAATCCGGGCGCCGGGGTGGCGCACCGGCCAGATCTTCGAATCCAGGGCAGAGCGATCTTGGGCCGTGCGACCTTAGGGCAGCGCGCCGGTTTCTGTTGCGGCATCCGTTGCCGGCACGGCCGCCTGCAGCTTGCCGCTCGGACGCGGCGGACGCTCGCCTGACCCGAATCCCCTATCGGCCGGTGGACTCGAGCAGGAACGTCTCGAGCGAGCGCAGCGGCGCCGGATCGTCGAACAGACGATCGGCCCGGGCGGCGGTCTCGTTCTCGAGATGCCGGCGCCAAGCCGCGTCCTCGCCGAGCCGAACCGCGATCGCGACATAATCGTCGCGGTCGTGCGCGACGGTGTCGGCGAGACCCATCATGGTCAGCAGCGCCGCCGCATGGCGCGCGCGCATCGTCGAACCCGGCAGCGTGACGATCGGCAGGCCGCAGGCAATCGCCTCATGCGCGGTGTTATTGCCGGACCAGCCGGGCGTATCGAGAAACACATGACAGCGCCGGTTGAGCGCGAGATAGGCATCCGGCATCTGCGGGCCGTGAAAGCGGCAGAACGCGCCGGCATCGAGCCCGTCGGCCGCGAACGCGCGGTCGAACCTGTGGCGGAGCGCGGCGCTCTCATTCGGCTTGTCGCCCAGGAAATTGAACCGGGCCGTCGGCAGGTGCGCCGCGATGGCGGCCAGAAGATGGTCGTCGCACGGCCGGTACTTCGAAAGATTTTGTGCGCAGAGAAAATCGACATGGCGATCGTCGCGGACGGGATCGGGCAGGCGCGCAAGAGTTTCGGCGATCCGTGCATGGAGATAACAGGACGCAGTGTTGGCGAGCATTGCCGGCGATTCGGTCCACTGCACAGGACCGTCTTCAGGTTCCATCAGCGCGCTGGTCAGCGCATGGGTCATCGTGGGCAGACCGGCGGTAATCGGATGACCAAGCCCGTTTGCCTGAACGGGTGCCAGCCACAAAGCGGCCAGTGCCTGCAGTTCGAACGCCATGCCGTGATCGAGCCAGATCAGCGCATCGAGTTCGTGCGCGGCGATCAGTTCGGCCAGTTTGCGCACGTCGCTCAGATGGAAGAACGCATCCGCCGCATCGCGGATCGCGGTCGTATAGCCTTCCTCGATCGCGGCACCGGCGTAGTACACATACTTTTCGATGCCCGCCGTGCCGGTAATCCAGGCCCCATGCGTCTTCCAGATCGAATGCTGGCGGAGATAGGCCGAAATAAAACCGATGCGCGGTCGTGCGCGCGCCGGCCGCGGCGCCGGCGGTGCGGCAAAAGCCGGCAGCCGAGCGGCCGCGATCCGATGCAGGACGCGTCCGTAAATCCGTTGCGCTTCGAGATTGTCGTCGGCCTGGTAATGAAGGTGGAAATTATTGGCGCCCTGGATCGCGAGAAACGCCTCTGCGATGCGCTGTGAACTGTCGAGTTTCAGGTCGGCCTCGAACGACCCGATCCCGTCCATCCATTGCGTGCGGGATTGTTCGACGGCCGCGTCGTCCGCCGGCACCGGGTCGATCAGGTTGAGCCGCGCCCAGCGCGCCCGCAGGCTCTGCGGCCTGATCCGCAGCAACGAATCGAGCGCCGCCCTGCCGCTCGTCATGTCGGCGGTTTCGCGCGCCGCGCGGGCCAGGGCAAGCGTGGCCTCCTCGTCGCCCGGTCGCAGCGCCAGCGCCTTCTCCGCGTCGGCGCGTGCGCCCGCGTGATCGCCGAGCCGCAGTTTCGCGCGAGCGCGCCCAATCAGCGCCTCGCCGCCGCTGGTTTCGCCGCCGCTGCTTTCGCCACCCCTGCTTTCGCCGGCGCCGATTGCCCCGCTGTCAATTGCCAGATCGAACGCATCGACGGCCGCGCCATAGCGGGCTGTTGCAAGGAAGGCGAGGCCGCGCACCATCGCGGCGCGCGCGGCGACCTGGCGATTGCCGGTCGGTGCATGGCGCAACGCCAGATCGGCCTCGGCGAGGGCCGCATCGGCCTCCCCGGTGATGGCGTGCAGCCGTGCAAGCTTGAGCCGTGTTGCGATTCGCGCCGGCGATCCCGTCAATACCGATTGCCATTCGCGCTTCGCGTCCTCGAAACGCTCGAGGCAGGCGAAGGCCGTGCCGAGATCGTCGCGCAGGTCGATGCGGTCCGGTGCCGATGCCAGCGCTGTGGCGAAGGAACCGGCGGCAGCGCTGAAATTGCCGGCTGCCGCATGGAGGCGCCCGAGATCGGCATTCAGATCCGCGCTCTGCGGTGCCAGCGCGACGGCGCGGCCGAGGCGTTCGATTGCCTCGCGCAATTTTCCGAGCCGGGCCAACGCCAGCGACGACAGATGAAGGGCTGCGATATCGTCGGCGGCGCTATCGAGCCTTGCGCGACAGATATCGAGACATTGCTCCGCCCTGCCGGCACGAAGCGCAGCGAGGGCGGATGCCAGCGGGTCGGGCTCGTGCGCCATCGCGCCGGCAGGCAACGTGTCGGTTGCCATTTTAGCCCCGTCGCCCTTATCGCCGCGGCGCCGCCCTGTTTCGGTCAAATTCGTCCTCTATGCGAACGTCCGGCCGGCGTGCTGCCGACCGGGCGATCATGCCGGGCAGGTTCGGGGGAGACAAGGCAAGCGGGTCCGCGTGCGTGCGCCGGTTGGTGCATCGGGCCCCCATGCGATAATCGATAGCGATGGCGACTCGAAAGCCCAAACGCGGCGCGAAACGACGCAAGGCCGCTGCCGCCCCGCGGCGATGGTTCGCTTCGCGGCCGCTCTGGCGCGGCATTCTCAAATGGGGTGCCGTCGCGACAATCTGGGCGCTGTTTCTGGGTATCTGTTTTGCCGCGTGGCTCGCCTTCGATCTGCCCGATGTCGACACACTTAACGAGATCGACAAACGGCCGAGCGTCACGCTGCTCGACCGCAATGGCGATATCTTCGCCACCTACGGCGACCTCTACGGCGAAACCGTGCAGCTGGCCGAATTGCCGGTTTACCTGCCCCAGGCGGTGCTTTCGATGGAGGATCGCCGTTTCTACGATCATTCCGGCGTCGATCCCCGCGGCCTTGCGCGCGCAATTTATACCAACATCGCCGAGTGGGATCTCGTGCAGGGCGGCAGCACAATCACCCAGCAGCTCGCGAAGAACGTCTTTCTGACGCACGAACGGACGCTGCGCCGCAAGGGCCAGGAACTGATGCTCGCGCTCTGGCTGGAGCGTCATTTCAGCAAGGATGAGATCCTGACGCTCTATCTCAACCGCATTTATTTCGGTGCCGGCACCTACGGTGTCGAAGCAGCTTCGCAGCGTTATTTCGGCAAGTCGGCGCGCGAGGTGACCGCCTATGAAGGGGCGATGCTTGCAGGCATGATCCGCGCGCCCTCGCGCTTTAACCCGCTCTCCAACCGCGCCCTCGCCGAAGAGCGCGCGAAGGTGGTGCTCGCCGCCATGGCCGATGCCGGTTATCTATCGGAAGGCGAGGCCGAAGCGGCGGCCGAAGGTTCGATCGGCGGCGGTACGACGCAAATCGCGCGCGCGTCAGGCCAGTATTTCGCCGACTGGATCATGGATCAGTTACCGGATTTTGTCGGGCTGACCGATCGCGACCTGATCATCGAGACGACACTCGATCCGCGCCTGCAATCGCTCGCCGAAGAGAAAATGGCGGCAATCGTTGCCGAACAGGCCGAACCGGGTGGTGCCTCGCAGGGTGCGCTGATCACCATGACGCCCGATGGTGCGGTGCGCGCCCTGGTCGGCGGGGTTGACTATCGTGCGAGCCAGTTCAATCGCGCGACCCAGGCGCTGCGCCAGCCCGGTTCCGCGTTCAAACCGTTTGTCTATCTCGCCGCGTTCGAAGCCGGTCTGCAGCCGGACAGCAAGATGTTCGACGGACCGGTTTCGATCGGCGGCTGGTCGCCGGCGAATTACGAAGACCGGTATTATGGCGAGGTGACGCTGCGCGAGGCGATGGCACGATCGCTGAACTCGGTTGCGGCGCAACTGGCCGGCCGCGTCGGACCCGAACGCGTCGTCGAGGTCGCGCAGCGGCTCGGCATCGGCACCAAGTTGCTGGCGACGCCCTCGATCGCGCTCGGCACCAGCGAGGTGACATTGGTCGATCT
>JBBDWX010000015.1:0-9567 GCA_040902665.1 Dongiaceae bacterium | reverse complement strand
AAGGAGAGCAGAGATGATCCGGTTTTTTGATGGCTTGCTGGCCGTTTATGGTTCCGGCGCGGCCCCGGAGGCGGTGAACGAGAACCGTCGGGATCGCGGGGACCTGTGGCTGAGCGTGGCCGCATACCGGGCGATCGAAGCGCTGGTCCGCGTTGGCCGGAGCAATCGGGCCAACGACAACAGCGCCGCCCACGCGGCCTGACGTCCACCGACGATGGCTTAACCGAGCAGACGGGCCGTCAGCGCATCGAGACGCTGGCGGCCCGCATCGGTGGCCCTGAGCCCGGCGGCATCGACCGCCACGAGCCCCCCTTCGACCAGCATCGCAAGGCGCCGCGGATCGATCAGATCCTCGAGCGCCTTTTTCGTTTCCGCGACGAAACGCTCGCGCGCGATGCCCTCGCGCAGCCGGAGCCCCATCAGCATCATTTCGGAGAGCCGCGTCGTCGCATCGAGCGGATCGTGGTTACGCGTCGCATGGCCGGCGCGTTCGACCGCTTCGAGCCAGGCCTCCGGTGCGCGATGCTGGCGCGTTGCGTGCTTCACGCCATCTCTGGTCACGCGACCATGCGCGCCGGGGCCGATCCCGACATAGTCGCCGTAGCGCCAGTAGGTGAGATTGTGCCGCGATTCGGCACCGGGCCGTGCGTGGTTGGAGATTTCGTAGGCCGGCAGCCCCGCCGTTTCGCACATCGCCTGCGTCGCTTCGTAGAGCGCGGCGGTTGTGTCCTCGTCCGGCATCGCGAGTTCGCCGCGGCGATGTGCGCCCTCGAACACGGTGTTCGGCTCGATCGTCAGCTGATAGAGCGAGAGATGTTCGGTGCCGAACATCAGTGCGGCACCCAGCTCGGACTCCCAGGCGGATTGCGTCTGGCCGGGCCGCGCATAGATCAGATCGAAACTGACGCGGCGGAACGAAGCCATCGCGGTATCGAGTGCCGCCAGCCCTTCCGCAAAGGAATGGGTGCGGCCGAGAAATTTCAGCGCGTCGTCGTCGAAGGCCTGCAGCCCGAGCGACACACGATTGATGCCGGCTCTGGCGAGGTCTCCGAATTTCGCGCGCTCGACCGACGTCGGATTTGCTTCGAGCGTGATCTCGATCTTGTCGGCAAACGGCCAATGTTGCGCCGCGCGCTCGACGATCGCGCCAACGGTTTCCGGATGCATCAGCGAGGGCGTGCCGCCGCCAAAGAAGATGCTTGTCAGCGTGCGGCCCGGCGTCTGCGCCGCATAATGATCGAGCTCGCGCAGCAGCGCCGCGCGCCAGCGATCGTGATCGATCGACGCGCGGACATGCGAATTGAAATCGCAATAGGGACATTTCGACAGACAGAACGGCCAATGCACATAGAGGCCGAAGCCGGGTTCGGGGGATGTCATTGGGTGAAACTCATGCCAACGCGCGGAATATGCAATGCGATCCGCCGGCAACTCTGTTCGTCATCGCCGGGCTTGACCCGGCGATCCATTTCACAACCAGACTCCGAGTCGACGCACCGTGCACAGTGCATCGGCACGGTGGATGCCCGGGTCAAGCCCGGGC
Source organism: Dongiaceae bacterium (assembly GCA_040902665.1). Classification (GTDB taxonomy): domain Bacteria; phylum Pseudomonadota; class Alphaproteobacteria; order Dongiales; family Dongiaceae; genus JAWXBK01. The sequence continues at coordinate 8,024 of JBBDWX010000015.1, read as the reverse complement.
ATGACGATAAATATATGTGGCAGAAGAACAGGGCTGTGCCTGTTGTATGCTGCACCGTACGATTCATTTTCGAGAACCGAAACACGCAGCGACCAATTGCTGGAACGCATCGGCGCGGTGGCTCATCGCGTGTTTCCGCTCGGGATCCATCTCGCCAAAGGTGATGTCGAAGCCGGCCGGCTGAAAGATCGGATCGTAGCCGAAACCGTTGCTGCCGCGCGGCGGCCACACGACGGTACCCTCCACGGTTCCCTCGAAACATTCGACATGGCGATCGGGCCAGGCGAGTGCGAGGGCACAGACGAAGCGCGCGCGGCGATCCTCGGCGCCAAGATAGTCGAGCGCCTCGGCGACGCGGCGCATCGCACGCGCGAAATCGCGGGTGCCGTTCTCGGTCGCGGCCCAGCGCGCGGAATAGATGCCCGGCTGGCCGCCCAATGCCGCGACCTCGAGCCCGGAATCGTCGGCGAGCGCCGGCAGACCGGCCGCGCACGCGGCCAGTTCCGCCTTGAGCCGGGCATTGGCGATGAACGTGGCACCTGTCTCCTCGGGTTCGGCGAGGCCGAGCGTGGCCGCCGAGATCGCCACGATGCCGAATGGTGCGAGCAGGGCCGCGATTTCGTCGCGCTTGCCGGGATTGTGGCTCGCGATCACCAGCCGGCCACCATGGTCGGCGGGATCGAGCCGGCGCGGCGTTCCGACTGGTTCGAGCGCGCCCTGCATCGATTTCGGATTATCGCGTGCCATGTCGTTCCTTCGGCGCCTTTCCTTCGGCGAGGTTCCATCGGCGCCAGATTGGTTTAAATTGCGCGATATCCGCCGGCGGCAGAAGCCCCGGTTGCGCGCGTCCCGCCGGAAAGGCCGAAATCCCATGCGAGTGTTCCACCGCGACCCCGATGTCTTCAGCAAATTCGCCCGGTCCCGGATCGTTCGGCCGCTGCTGGCGCTGGCCTTGGCGATCGGCCTTACCCATGCCGGACCGCCGGCATCGGCCGCAACGTTCGACGACGGGGTCGTCGCCTTCCAGGCCGGCGACTATCCGACGGCCCTCACGATCTTCGTGCCGCTGGCCGAAGGCGGCGATTCGCTCTCGCAGCACAATATAGGCGTTATGTACGAACAGGGTCTCGGTGTGCCGCAGGACTATGCGACGGCGCTGGCTTGGTACAAGCGCGCGGCCGAACTGGGCAATCCGCAATCGACCTTCAATATCGGGATGATGATCCTCGACGGCCGCGGTGCCGGGCCCGATCCGGTCGTCGCCGCGCAATGGGTAACGATCGCCGCCGATCTCGGCTTTGCGCTGGCGCAGCACACGCTCGGTTACTTCTATCTCGAAGGCACCGGTGTGCAGCAGGATGTGCGCCAGGCGATCACCTGGTTCTCCAAGGCGGCCGAAGCCGGCATCACCGATGCGCAATATAATCTCGGTTATATCTTCGAGACCGGCGGCGGCGTCGAACCGGATCCGATCATCGCCTATGCCTGGTATCGCATCGCGGCGGCCAATGGCGATCTCGAGGCAACCAACGCCGCGGAGTTGATCGGTGCGCAACTGCCGACCGAACTGCGCGAGGCGGCCGATCAGGACGTTGCGGAATGGCTCGCCGCGCACGGACGTTGAGGCAGGGCGTTGTGTAAAGCGATCCGCGCTTCACTCAGCGCAGCGGCTTGCGCATCACCAGGCAGGGCGTGTCCGGGCCCCAGAAATCGGGCGTTTCTTCATACGGCTCGAAACCGATCGCGGTATAGAAGGCCCGCGTTGCGGCATAGTTCCGGTCTTCGACGGACGGCGCCAGCGTCTTCACGCTGAGGAATGCGTAACCGCCCTGCAGCGCCAGCGCTTCGGCACCGTCGAGCAGCAGGCGGCCGATGCCCCGGCGATGCGCTTCGGGACGGATCGCGATCAGATGCAACTCGATCGTATCGGCGCTTTCGACCGTGATGGTCGCAAAGCCGAGTGCTGTGCCATCTCCGTCCTGCCCCGTTTCGCGCGCAACCAGCATCGGCAGCGCCGCCGCCTCGACGATATAGTTCTCGACCGCTTCGGGAATGCCGAACCAGTCGGGCAGCGTCGCAAGGATGTCGCGGCAAATCGCGGCGCGCTGCAGCGGATCGGGTTCGCAGAAGATCTGTGCGGTCACGATGCTTTCGCGATCGCGGCGCGCTGCGCCTCGACCAGTTGCGCGATGCCCTGGCGGGCGAGTTCGAGCATCCGGTCGAACGGTGCCTGTTCGAAGGGCGCGGCCTCGGCGGTCGCCTGGATTTCGACGATGCCGCCTTTGCCGGTGAGCACGAAATTCGCATCGGCCTCGGCGCCGCTGTCTTCGGCGTAATCGAGATCGAGTACCGCCTCGCCCTTGACGATGCCGCAGGAGACCGCGGCGACGTGATCGCGCAGGGGAAGCGCCGGCACGAGGCCGATGCGCCTGAGATGCGCGAATGCAAGATGAAGCGCGACAAAGCTGCCGGTGATTGCCGCCGTGCGCGTGCCACCATCGGCCTGCAGCACGTCGCAATCGAGCCGGATGCGCCGCTCGCCGAAGCCGGTCAGGTTCGTGACGGCGCGCAAGCTTCGGCCGATCAGCCGCTGGATTTCCTGGGTGCGACCGCTCTGCTTGCCCGAGGCCGCCTCGCGCTCGGTCCTGGTGTCGGTCGCGCGCGGCAGCATGCCGTATTCCGCCGTCACCCAGCCTTTGCCGGTGCCCTTGAGAAAGGGCGGCACGCGATCCTCGATCGTGGCGAGGCAGAGCACGCTGGTATCGCCGAAGCGCGCCAGACACGAGCCTTCGGCATATTTATTGACGTCGATTTCCAGCGAAACGCTGCGAAGCGCATCGGCGGCGCGGCCGGAAAGGCGCATGGCTGAATTCTCCCTGTGAATCGCCAGGCTGTGAATCGCCCGGGTGAATCGCCCGAATTGCGCCGGCGACGGGCGGGCGATACGGGCCCGGAAGCTAGCTTGCGCGACGCGACCGGTCCAGCATCGCGAAGCCGGCCGTCGCGGGCGGCGGGAAAGCCCCGATTTGCGGCCGGCGCATTGACGCTCCGGGGGCTCGTTACTAAGTTTCGCGCTCTACCCGATGGTCAAGGCGATGAATGTGCAGAACCCGTCTACCGAGAATCTGATCGGCGGGCTTTCGGAGCGTGCCCGCGAGGTCTTCCGGCATATTGTCGACGCTTATGTCGAAAGCGGCGAGCCCATCGGCTCGCGTACGCTCTCGCGCCGGCTCGGCATGGGCCTCTCGCCCGCGACCATCCGCAACGTTATGTCCGATCTGGAAGAGGCGGGGCTGCTGCAGGCACCGCATACCTCGGCCGGTCGTCTGCCGACCGATCTGGGCCTGCGCCTCTTCGTCGACGGGCTGCTGCAGCTTGGCGATCTGTCCGAAGACGAGCGCCGGGCGATCGACGTCCAGTGCAATGCCGCCGGCCGCAGCTTCCCCGAAATGCTCGAACAGGCGAGCACGATGCTCTCGGGGCTTTCCAACTGCGCCGGCGTGGTCGTGGCGCCCAAGGCCGAGAGCGCGCTCAAGCATATCGAATTCGTGCGCCTCGGGCCCGGTCGCGCGCTGGTCGTGCTGGTGACCGAGGACGGTCAGGTGGAAAACCGCCTGATCGATCTGCCGATGGGCCTGCCCGCCGCCTCGCTGATCGAGGCCGGCAATTACCTTTCCGCCAGGCTCGCCGGGCGGACCATCGGCGAAGCGCGCAGCGAAGTGCTCGCCGAGATCGCGCAGCAACGCGCCGAACTCGACCAGCTCACCTCGCGCGTGGTCGAGGCCGGGCTGGCAAGTTGGGGCGGCGGCAACGAGGCGGGCGGCGTGCTGATCGTACGCGGCCAGTCGCATCTGCTCGACGACGTGCAGGGCATCGCCGATCTCGAACGGGTGCGCGGCCTGTTCGCGGCGCTCGAAACCAAGGACGCGTTCGCAAGGCTGCTCGGTGCGGCGGAACAGGCCGACGGCATCCGGATTTTCATCGGCGCGCAGAACGAACTCTTCGGTCTGACCGGCTGTTCGCTGGTGATCGCACCCTATCGCAGCGGGCGCGACCGCGTGGTCGGCGCGATCGGCGTGATCGGCCCGATGCGCATCGATTATGCGCGCATCATCCCGATGGTGGATTATACCGCGAAGGTGATCGGCCGGCTCGTCGGCTGACAGAAGCGACGGGCCGGGGCGACGTTTGCGGGACGGAATTTCAGGAAGGAACCGGACAGGACATCATGTCGGACAACAAATCCGAATCGAACAAACCGCAGAACGACGTGGAAGGCGAGCACCCGAACGGGAACCCGCTGGACGACGAGAGCGGCGATAGCGGCATGGCGGGCGACAGCGTGGCGGGCGCGGGGACGAAAGCACCCGAAGCGGCTAAGCCGGGCGACGCTGCCGCTGCCCGTGACGATATGACGGATGATGGGGCCGGTGCGCCGGTGTTCGAGATCGACGAGGAAGAGCCGATCGATCCGCTCGCCGTGCTGCGCGAGGAATTGACCGTGCTGCGCGGCGAGCTCGAAGCTGCGCGCGCAGAGGGCGCACAATACAAGGATCAGCTTCTGCGCGCGCTGGCCGAGGGCGAGAACCAGCGTCGCCGCGCCGCGCGCGAGCGCGAGGATGCGGTCAAGTTCGCCGGCTCCGTGCTGGCGAAGGATCTGCTGGCGGTTGCCGACAATTTCGATCGTGCACTCGCCAATATTCCCGAAGACGCGCTCGCGAACGATCCGGCGCTGAAGGCGCTGCATGAGGGCATCGCCGCGACCCAGCGCGAACTCGCGGCGGCGTTCGAGCGCCATCGCATCCGCAAGATCGACCCGATGGGCGAAAAGTTCGACAGCCACCGCCACCAGGCGATGTTCGAGATCGAGACGGCGGACGTGCCGCCTGGCCATGTCGCGCAGGTGTTGCAGCCCGGTTACATCATGCACGACGAGCGGTTGCTGCGCGCGGCAATGGTCGCGGTCGCGAAGGCGCCGCCGCCGCCAAAAGCTGCGAACGATCCGGGGGCGGGCAACAAAGGCGAAACGAGCGGCGGGCGTTAGCCGCCCGCGGCATTCACCGCGAAATCATTCCCGGCTCCCCCGCTTCGCCGATCTCCTCGAGGAAATAGACGACATCGAGCGCGGGCGGCTCGATGCCGGCCTGCGTCAGCGCCGCATGCACCTGGCCGCGATGATGGGTCTGGTGATTGTTGAGCGTAGCGAGAATGTGCCCGGCGCGCGCTTCCTCGAAATCGCCGGTGCCGAGCATCGGTTTGTAGCGGACCGGTTTCGCAAGATCGGCCGGCGTCAGCGCATCGACCTGCGCGACGAAGCGGTCGTCTTCGATGCCGCGCGCCTGGCGCAGGCCCGCGAAATCCTCGTGCAGGATTTCCGTCAACGATGCAAAACCGTTCGGCTCGCCGCGCAGCCGCCGCGTCCACAACAGATCGACCAGCAGCAGATGGTTGAGCGTCGCATGGACCGAACCGAAATAGAGCCCGGCATCCTTGCGATACTGCGCATCGGAAAGCTTCGCCACGCTGTCGTAGAGCCGCGCGTTCACCCAGTGATTGAACCGCGCCATCATCGGGAAATGGTCCATTTCCTTGCCTCGCATGAATTGCCGGAATCGTCGGTGCGATCCTAGCGAATCCGGTGCATCGCTGTCAGGTGAGCTTTCTTCACCGGCGAATCAGGCCGGCATTGTCACCCGCCGGAGCGTCAGGTTGATGCGCCCGATGCCGAGCGCGCGCAGGCTTTCCGGAAATTCGTCGGGCAGGCGCGACGTGCCGGCAATCACGCGGTCGATGCCGTGAAAGCAATCGCGCGCAGCGCCGGCCAGAATCACGACATCGCCGGATGTAAGCCGCAGCGAGCGCGTCGGATCGGATCGTTGCGTTCCGCCGATGCGGAAGAGGGCGGTGTCGCCGAGCGAGATCGAGACGACCGGCGCGTCCTTCGCGTCTTCGTCGGCGTCGCGATGCAGGCCCATGCGTGCGCTCGCGTCATAGAGATTGACGAGACAAGCTTCCGGGTCGGCCGGGTAGTTCGCCTGCGCGCGCCAGAGTGCGAGCGCCATCGGCGGAATCGGCGGCCAGGGATTGCCGGTCTCGGGATGGGTCGCCTGATAGCGATAACCGGCGCGGTCGGTCAGCCAGCCGAGTGTGCCGGCGTTGGTCATCCGCACGCTCATCGCCTGGCCCGATTTCGGCATGGTCGGGCGGTAAGGCGGTGCCGCGCCGATCGTTGCGGCGATCTCGGCCAGCAGGATGCGCTGCGCCGTCGGATCGAAGAAGCCGCTCAGCAGGCGCAGGCCTGTGGCAGTCGCGATGCGGGCGCGGGACGGCTTCATCACTTGCCGGGCGGGCTTGGCGGGGGCGGACCGAAGCGGCGGCGGTGCCACCAGGCATATCCGACCAGCACCGCGAGATTGCCGCCGGCGACGATCAGCCCGGCCCAGACCATGAAGGGTTGCCCGAGCCAGAAATGACCGATCGCGGCGAGGATCAGGCCGAGCGGAATGGCCGGCAACGTGGCGCTGGCGACCATCTTGGCCGGGTCGCGCGGCGGGGCCTCGTTCATCGTTCCTCCCCAGGGTAAAGAATCGGCCGGCTACGAAACGGCGGGCTATGAAATGGCGTGCCGGCTACGAAACTGTGCGAAGCCTCGATCCCGGTGCCCTGCCCCAATACCCCACCCGGGTGCTCTGCGCGGCTTTGCCGAAGCGGGCTGCGCGGCTTCGCCGCCCCGGATTGTTGCAGTTTGTGGCAAACGCGGTCTTGCGCGTGCCCTGTCGCCGCCTATATACCGCAAAGTCAAAGGGTTAAGACCGGTATCCCTCGGTTCCGATTCAATTTTTTCGGGTCGGCGGCCGAGACGGGTCCGGAAAGCCCGAAGGCACAGTCAGAGGTTCCAGTATCAGGGGTTCGACCAGGGCGCTTCACAGCCACCGCAAGGCGGCGCCACGAAGGCCGGTCGCGCCTGCTGAAAGGAGAAGATGGAATGAGCAAGGTTATCGGTATCGATCTCGGCACGACGAATTCATGCGTCGCCGTGATGGAAGGCAAGGACGCAAAGGTCATCGAGAACGCGGAAGGCACGCGCACCACCCCCTCGATGGTCAGTTTCTCCGATTCGGGCGAACGTCTCGTCGGCCAGCCGGCCAAGCGCCAGGCGGTCACCAATCCCGAAAAGACCCTGTTTGCGATCAAGCGTCTGATCGGCCGTCGCCACGAAGATCCGCTGGTCGAAAAAGACAAGGGCATGGTCCCCTACAAGATCGTTCCCGGCGATAATGGCGATGCCTGGGTCGAAGTCGACGGCCAGAAATATTCGCCCTCGCAGGTCTCGGCTTTCATCCTGCAGAAGATGAAAGAGACCGCGGAGAATTATCTCGGCGAGAAAGTCACGCAGGCGGTCATCACCGTTCCTGCCTATTTCAACGACTCGCAGCGTCAGGCAACCAAGGATGCCGGCAAGATCGCCGGGCTCGAGGTGTTGCGGATCATCAACGAGCCGACGGCGGCGGCGCTTGCCTACGGCCTCGAAAAGAAAAACAGCGGCACGATCGCGGTCTACGATCTCGGCGGCGGCACGTTCGACGTATCGGTGCTGGAGATCGGCGACGGCGTGTTCGAGGTGAAATCGACCAACGGCGACACCTTCCTCGGCGGTGAGGATTTCGACCGTCGCATCATCGACTATCTCGCAGACGAGTTTAAGAAAGAGCAGGGCATCGACCTGCGCAAGGACAAGCTCGCGCTGCAGCGCCTCAAAGAGGCCGCCGAGAAGGCGAAGATCGAACTAAGCTCGTCGGTTCAGACGGAAGTGAATCTGCCGTTCGTTACGGCCGACCAGTCCGGTCCGAAGCATCTCAACATCAAGCTGACGCGCGCCAAACTCGAGGCGCTGGTCGACGATCTGATCCAGAAGACGATCCAGCCCTGCAAGGCAGCGCTCAAGGATGCCGGCCTCAAGGCCTCCGAGATCGACGAGGTGATCCTGGTCGGCGGCATGACGCGCATGCCCAAGGTGATCGAGA
>JBBDWX010000014.1:276-9582 GCA_040902665.1 Dongiaceae bacterium | reverse complement strand
CCTCATACTACCAATAGTTCTAGCTCTATGTACAAAAGAAGAACAACATACCATATGTAGCAGTATTCAGTGGGGAGCGGTGTCATGGCGAATTTTGTTCCAGGTCAGTCCATACGAATCCATTGCGAGATTCAAAGAGGGGCATTCCCAACGGAAGCCCTTGTAACTTTCGAAACCGTTGAGGGGCCGGTTTCTGGATTCGTTCGCAATGAGGATGTGGAAAGGGTTGCCGGACATGACGGATATCTTCTCGCCACCATCAAAGAGGTCACCAAAGACTTTCTTGCTGTGATGGTGCGGGGGTCATTCTTCACGACTACGGGATTAGCATACCTAAATCATGACTGGGCAACAGCGAATGTGAAGCCAGCCGCATAGGGGGGCTGTGATGATTCTCTCGCAGGTTAACCTGCGAGCGGCCGTAGAGGCAGGAGATATTTGTTTCGATCCTCCGCTTGAAGAGCGTCAATGGGGAGAGGCATCCGTTGATTTGAGACTGGGGTTTAGTTTCACGAAACTTGAGAAAGCCCCCGGTCTCATCGTGTCTGTCGCGGATGGCTTGGGGGCGCTAGGCCGCTCTGGGTATTTCACCACCAAAGAGTTGAAGCCAAAGGACGAATTTGGCGATCCAGAGAGCTTTGTTCTACATCCCGATGCGTTTATTCTCGGGATGACGCATGAGAGTATAAAAGTTCCGAAGAATATGATTGCCCTCATCGAGGGCCGCAGCACCTACGCTCGGGTAGGGCTAAGTATGCATCAGACTGCGCCATGGATACAGCCGGGGTGGAGCGGGCAGATAATTCTTGAGATGATGAATAATGGCCCGCTTGATATAAAGCTCACCCCTCTTATTGATCGGCCGTGTCAGGTCACATTTTTTGAACTGAAAACTGAATTACCGCCGGAAATGGCGTACGGCGCGCGCGAAACTGATGCTTACCAAGATCAAACACACCCCTTAAAGCACGGCAAGCAACAGACATAATGCTGATTCATTTTCCAAACTGACCCACTACCGGCCTTGCCCTGTACGGCGGTAACGACGCCCGATAGCCTGTCCGCGCCATGACAGAACCGTCGCGCGACAAGATGGATTCGAAGCCCGATTTGCTGGCGGCTGCGTTTGCGGCCCATCAGGCGGGCGATCTCGATCGTGCGGCGTCGTTATGCAGGGATTTACTCGTCCGGCAGCCCGACATGGTCGATGCGATGCAGATCCTTGGCGTGGTGCTGGCGCGGCAGGGGTTCTTTGACGAGGCCGATGCGCTCTTCGGCCGGGCCATCGGTATCGCGCCGCACGATCCCGGCTTGCTGTTCAATCACGGCAACTTGTTGAAACGCACGGGCCGCAGCGATGCCGCCGCGGCGCAATTCCGAGCCGCCATTGCCGCAGCCCCCGATCATGTCGAAGCGCTCTATAATCTTGGGCATATGCATCAGGAAGCCGGCCGGCTGGATACGGCATCGATGCTGTTCCGGCGCGCGGTCGCAATTCGTCCGCTCTATGCCAAGGGATGGAGCGCGCTTGCGACCGTGCTCAAGTCGCAGGGCATCGCCGACGAGGCGATGGACTGCGCGCGCCGGGCGATCGCGATCAATCCGCGCCAGACCGTGGCACGATTGACGATGGCGAGCCTGTGCCGCGACAGCGGTCTCGCCGAAGAAGCGATCGCGCAGTTGCGCGCCGTGCTCGATCTCGAACCGGACAATGACGGCGCGCTCGCACTTCTGGTGCATCAGCTTCAGCAGGTTGGCGACTGGGCGATGCTGCCGGCGCTTGGCGAGCGGCTCGATGCGGCGAATGCGACGGCGCTCCATGCCGGCAATGCGCCGCCGGAGTCGGCATTTGCCAGCCTTGCACGCATCGAGGATCCGGCGACCAATCTGGCGATTGCGCGTGGCTGGGCGTCGGCCGTGACCCCGAGTGCGCCGTTGCCGCCGGTTACGGCGCGGGCGAGGGGAGAGTTTCCGATCCGCATCGCCTATTTCAGCAATGATCTGCGGGATCACCCCGTCGGACAGCTGATCGCCGGTCTTCTGGCGCAACACGATCGCGCGCGATTCTATGTGAGTGCGTATTCCTGGGGACGTGACGATGGCAGCGAAACACGACGGCGGATTAGCGACGCGGTCGATTCATTCGTCGATATTTCAGCGCTCGATCACCGGGCCGCAGCGCAGCGGATCCGCAGGGACGATATCGAACTGCTGATCGATCTCAAGGGCCATACGCAGGGTCAGCGGCTGGAAATTCTCGCCTGCCGTCCGGCGCCGGTGCAGGCGACGTTTCTTGCCTTTCCCGGCAGCAGCGGGGCCGATTTCATCGATTATATCGTTGCCGACCGCATCGTATTGCCACCCGAACATCGCGCACATTACAGCGAAGAGCCGGTCTGGTTGCCGCATTGCTATCTGCCGGTCGAGGAGCGCATGCCGTCGCAGGCATCGGTCGGAACGCGCGCCGACTGGGGTTTGCCGGAAAATGGATTGGTGTTGGCTTCTTTCAACAACGGCTACAAGATCGAACCGGTCCTGTTCGATGCCTGGATGACGATACTCCGGCGTGTTCCGGGCGCCGTACTGTGGCTACATCGGCACAACGACTTGATCGCTGGCAATCTGCAGCGCGAGGCGACGGCCCGCAACATCGACCCGGAACGACTCGTGTTTGCGAAACGACCGGACCGCGCGGTGCATCTGGCGCGGCTCCGACATGCCGATCTCGCGCTCGACACCCGGATCTTCAATGGCCATGCCACCACAGTCGATGCGCTGTCGGCGGGCGTGCCGCTGATCGCGTTGTGTGGCCGCCATTTCGCCGCGCGCGTGGCCGCCAGCGCGCTGACCGCTGTGGGGCTCGCGGACCTCGTCATGGGGTCTGTTCCGGACTATGTCGAGACCGCCGTTTCGCTGTTGCAGGATCGAAATCGTCGCCTCGAGTTGCGCCGGCTTCTGGAAGAGAACCGCCATCGGATGCCCCTGTTCGATCTGACCGGATATGCGCGGGCTTTCGACAAAGCACTCGTCGCGATGGTCGAGCGCCACCGGGCCGGCAGTCCCCCGGCGCCGATCGACATATCTTCGGAATGATTCGATCGCGCGCCGCCTAAAAGAATGCGGCGCGCACCATGAAATTCCAGAATCGGGTCTTCGCTTCCGGATAGATCAGCGGGTCGTGCAGAGCCCCGTCGACCACTGCGATCTCGACGCTGGTATCCTGACGGAACGCCGTTTCGCAAGCTCCGATGGCTTCCGGCCAATGTTCCTCGTCGTACCAGAGGTCGCGGTCTGAGCGGACGATCAGCGTCGGCGTCGTTGGCGTGTGCAACACGTCGTAAGTACAGCTTGGCGAAATCGCAAAGCGGCCCGCCAGCGCCTCGTGTTCGAGCTGCAGAACGACGTCGGCGCCTTCTCCGGCGCCGCCGAGGTAGATCTTGCGGTGATCGATCCAGGGCAGCTTTAGCAGCTGTTCGATGGCAAACATCGCTTCATTGCGCCGCAATTCATGAATCCATGCGTGCGAAAGCTCCGGATCGAGTGTGCGCGTTTCGACGTTGCAGGAACGCGGTCGGTCGGCGCGGGCATAACTGTCGGGCACGAAAACAATATAGCCGAGCGATGCCATGAATTTTATCTGCTGGCGCGCTTCGGGGTCGTTATAGCCATGTCCGCAATCGTGCAGATAGACGATGGCCGGTTGCGGAAATTCGGCGGTCATGCCGCTCAGGATGTCGACCAAGTAGCCGGCGTCGATGCGTCCGCCCAGCACGACACGGCGCAGGTCCGGCGTCTCGATCCGCACGGCAACAATGGCCCGGTCCCAGGTGACCGCGACATCATCATCGACGGCGCCGGCATTTCTGTCGGCACCGACCAGTATCAAAAGCAGCAACGCCAGAAGCAGCGCTCGCATAGGGCCGATTCTAGGCCGGTTTGTCGGGCGGGCCAACCTTCGGAGAGCGGCCGCGGCGGCCAAGGAATCGGCCCAGGAGCAGGAAAAATGGCACCGCCGTCAGAACGATCATGAATATTCGGGCGACGTGATGGGTCGAAACGAAAGCCGGATCGACACCGAGCGACAGGGCGATCAGGCTCATCTCGGCGATGCCGCCCGGCGAATAACCGAGCAACACCTGGACGATCGGAAGGCCGGTCGCTGCCGCCACGAGAAATGCAAAGAGCGCGGTGATGCCGAGCAGCAGCACGGTCGCCCCGAAGGAAAGCGCGATCGCACGCAGGATCGTGCGATGCGAGGTGCCGGCGAAGCGCGCACCGATCGCCGAGCCGATGACGATCTGGGCGATGGCAACCAGCTCGAGCGGTGGTCGCGACGATGTGACTTCGAAAAAATGCAGCGCAGCGCTGATCAGCATCGGTCCGACCAGCACACCGGCCGGGATTTTGAAAGGTTTGACGATCAGGTAACCGACGACGCCCGACACGGCGAGGATGGCAAGATCGAATCGGGCAAGCGTCAGCAAAGGTTCGCCGATGGTGCTGGCGCCGCTCGGCTGATAGCCGCCAAACAAACGGAAGCCGAACGACACGATCAACACAATCATCAGGATGCGCGTGCCGTGGCTGAGCGAGATGAGGCGATCGTCGCCGCCATATTGCGCGCCGGCAACGACCATTTCGGTAAGACCACCCGGTGCTGCCGCAAAATAGGCGGTGACGCCGTCATAGCGCCCGAACAGTATGAAGTAGCGGTGGAGGACGAGCGTACCGATCAGGACATAGAGCAACATGATCGCAATGCTGATGGCCCAGGCCCCGAGATGTTCGAGCAGATCGGGTGTGAAGGCGCTGCCGAGCATGACGCCCAGCACGACGATCATCAGCGAGCGCAACCGGAACGAAAACGCAATCGGCGCGCCGGCAGCCGCCGCGATCGTGCTGAAGACCATCGCTCCGATCATCCAGGGCAGGGGCATATGGAGAAAATAGAAGACGAGGCCACCCGCGGCGCCGATGGCGAGGCCCATTGCGATGCGCGGCGCCCGGGATGGCGACTGGGCGCCCGGTTGCGCGTTCGGATCCGGGTTCATGGAAGCCTGTTCCCGAAACCCTTCGCCCGGCATTCCATGTCGGGCGAGGCGATCAGTGACTGCCGGCGACGTGATCGGCGAGGCGATGCATGAACTGTTCGCAGAGCGCGAGCTGTTCCATCGCCACGAACTCGTTCGGCTTGTGCGCCTGCTCGATACTGCCCGGCCCGCAGACGATCGTCGGGAACTGCGCGTTCTGGAACAGGCCGGCCTCGGTGCCGAAGGCGACCTTGGTCGTGCTGTTGGCACCAGAGAGCGTTTTGGCGAGCGACACGATCTCGGCATCGTCGCGCATGTCGAGTCCGGGGAACGACGAGATGTCTTCCCAGCTGAAGCCGGTATCGGCGACCCTGGCGCGCATCCGCGGCGCCACGTCGTTTTCGGCATAGTCCTTGACCTCGCGCAGCAGGGCAGCGGGATCGAGATGCGGCAGATAGCGGAACTCGAAATCGAACGAACAATCCTTCGGCACGATGTTGAGCGCAGTGCCGCCCTGCACGATGCCGGTATGGGCCGTGGTATGCGGCACGTCATATTCCTTGTCGAACGGACCTTCGGCCGCGAAGCGTTCGCCCATCTTGCGCAGGAACACGATGACGTCGGCGGCATATTCGATGGCGTTGACGGCGTGCGGCGCCAGCGAAGAATGCGCCTCGTACCCGCGCACGTGACAGCGCACCGAGAGCTTGCCCTTATGCGCGATGACGACCTTCATGTTGGTCGGCTCGCCGATAATGATGGCGCAAGGCTTGATCGGCATATCCTTCAACATGTGGATCAGCCGGCGCACGCCGACGCAGCCGACTTCCTCGTCATGCGACAGCACGAGATGAATCGGCGTCTTGATATCGCGCTTCAGAAAATGCGGGACCATGGCGAGCGCAATGCCGACAAAGCCCTTCATGTCGCAGGTGCCGCGACCGAACAGGCGCCCATCCTTCTCGATCACGTTCCAGGGATCCGTGCCCCATTCCTGACCGTCGATCGGCACGACATCGGTATGGCCCGACAGTGCGATGCCCGGCCGGTCCTGGGGTCCGAGCGTGGCGTAGAGGTTGGCTTTCTTGCCGGTCTCGTCATGGACCAGGGTCGAGGCGACGCCATGTCCTTCCAGATAGGCCTGGACGTAGTGAATCAGCTCGAGATTGGAGTTGCGGCTCGTCGTATCGAAGCCGATCAGGCGGCGGATCATGTCGAGGCTTTGGGTGGAAACGGACGGAGCCATGGGATGCTTCTTCTAATCCTGCGTCAGGCGGGGTAAAGCAGTGGTTCCATGAAAGACCGGAACGACGGCCGGCCGGCGGCCGGGCCCCCATGCTGGCCAGAGGCGGGGTCGGATGCAATAGAGACCTCGCTTGCGGAAATTCTGATCCGCCGCGAACCGTTGCGCGATGCGCCGGACCGGGCACCCCTGGTTGTCGATTCGCCCCATAGCGGGCGCCGCTATCCCGATGATTTCGGCCATCGGCTGCCGCACGCGACAATGCGTCGTGCCGAAGATGCCTGGGTCGATGAACTGTTCGGCGATGCGCCGCGCTTCGGTGCGTCGTTTCTCGCGGCGGAATTTCCGCGTGCCTATGTCGATCCGAATCGGCACGAACATGATATCGATGCGGGCCTCATTGACGAGCCGCTGCCCGATCATGCGCGCCCGACCTATCGCAGCGAATGGGGTCTCGGTGTCGTGCGCCGCGTGCTCGGCCCGTATGAGTCGATCTACAGTCGCCGGCTGACCCTCGACGAAATTCACCACCGGGTCGAGACCTATCACCGGCCCTATCATGCAGCCCTCGGCGAGCTGATCGACGATGCGCATCGCAGCTTCGGGCGCGTCTATCACCTCAACTGCCACTCGATGCGCTCGATGAGCCGAGGCCAGGCGCGGCCGGATTTCGTGCTCAGCGATCTCGACGGGTCGAGCTGTGCAGGCGCGTTTACGGCGCATGTACAGGACTGCCTGCAAGCGATGGGATACTCGGTCGCGCTGAACGATCCGTTCAAGGGTGGCGAAATCGTGCGTCGCTATGGCCGGCCCCGGGAGCGGCGGCACAGCCTGCAGATCGAGATCCGGCGCGGCCTCTATATGGATGAAAAGCGCGTCGAGAAAACCGCGGACTTCGCGGCGCTGCACGGTTCGATCAACGGTCTGCTCCAATCGGTCGCTGGTTTCGTGCGCGAAACTACCTGCAACGATTCCTGATCGCGGCGTTTCCCTCGATCACGGGCCATTGATCCGCATTGCCGGTTTCACGATGGTCAGGGCTGGACCCTTGTCGTTAAGCTCCTGCGCTCGATTGCGCGCAACAGGAGTTATGCAACAGGAGGTTTCCATGGGGTTACGTAGTTTCCTACAGGCAATCGCGACCGCGGTCGTTCTGCTGCCGCTGCTCACGGTCTCCGCATCGGCCGATCCCGCGAGCGGCGACGAGATCATGGCCGCGATCGGCGGCAACACCGTTGTCGGATCGATGGAAGGTTTGGGCGCCTATTCGGAATTCTACGATGCGAACGGCACGATCGTCGGGCCGGACTATACCGGCAACTGGAGCATCGAGGGCGACACGATGTGCTTCCAGTACGGCGAAGACCCAGCCGATTGCTGGATGGTCGAGATCGTCGGCAGCGATGTAAAATGGATCAAAGACGGGCTTGTGCTCGGTACCGGCACGATCGCCGCCGGCAACCAGCTTCCCTAGTTTTTGGTCGAACGCCGTGGCGTGCTGCCGGCCGAAGCCGGCGGCCGTCCGGCGAAGGGTGCTACCGCATCGGGCTCGAACTGTTCGCGCAGGATGCGCTCTTCGAGGTTATGTTCGGGGTCGAACAGCAGCGTAAGTGCCACGCCGAGATCGCTGCGTACCCGTACATCGACGACATCGCGCACCTCGGTGAAATCCGCAACCGCGCTGACCGGTCGTTTCGCGGCTTCCAGTATCTCGAATCGCGTTTCGGCGGTTTCAGGCAGCAAGGCACCGCGCCAGCGGCGCGGCCGGAACGCGCTGATCGGCGTCAGCGCGAGGAGCTTGCTGCCGAGCGGCAGGATTGGGCCGTGCGCCGAGAGATTATATGCGGTGCTCCCGGCCGGCGTTGCGACCATCACCCCGTCGCAGAACAGCTCGTGCATCCGCACGATTCCGTCGACCGAGATTGCGATCTTGGCGATCTGCCGGGTTTCGCGCAGCAGGGCAACTTCGTTCAGCGCATGCGCACGCACCTCGCGCCCGTCTGCCGTGCGCGCAATCATCAAAAGCGGAAAGAGCGAAACCGGGACGGCGCGGGCAATGCGTTCGGGCAGCCCGTCCTCGTCATACTGGTTCATGAGGAAACCGACGGTGCCGCAATTCATGCCGTAGATCGCCGTATTCCGGCCCATCCAGCGATGCAGCGTCTCGAGCATGAATCCATCGCCGCCGAGTGCCACGACGACACCCGCCTGTTCCGGGTCGGCGCTGCCATAGCGCGCGGTCAGCCGACGGAGCGCATCTTGCGCTTCGTCGGTATCGGCCGCCGCGAAGGCGATGGAACTTGTCGTTTTCGCCATGACGCCCGTCCCGGCTTCGGCAATGCGCGGAGAGCCTACAGCCTGCCCCCCGCGGCGCGCCAGTCCCGCGCTGCCGGAAAGAGTGCGTCTGGGCGCTTGCCAGCCGGCCCTAAAACCGACAATGTCGCGCCGAAATCACCTGGCCGAGCCTTGAAGGGGACCGCTCATGAATGCTGGATTGCGTCATCTTGGATTTGCAGCCGCGACCGCGCTGCTGCTGGCCGTGCCGGCGGTATCGCCGGTTGCACAGGAAGTTGCCGACGACCGGCACGCCGAATATTACTATCCGACGCCGCAGACCAGCGAAACCTACACGGCGCGCGTCGTCACGCTGAGCGACAGTGACCGCGTCCGCCGGCTGGGTTTCGTCACCGGCCTGACGCAGCAGCTCCTGACGATGCCCCATCCGCCGGAATACGCGGTTTATGCCAAGGGCGCCGAGGCAGAGAAGATGATCATCGTCTCGCTTCAGGACGATCGCTACGACACCCTTTATCGGATGCGCGCACTGCTTGCGATGTTGACCGCGCAGTCGAGGCTTTCGCAGTTCTTCCAGGAGAACACGCTCGCCGAGCATGCGACGTTCTTCGATCTTCTGAAGATGCTCGGCTTCGAACAGCTGACGGTGAGCGACGGCGACGACTTCGCGCACCAGATCACGATCGAATAGTTCGCGATCTAAAGGATATCGGCGTGGGGGGGGGGGGGGGGGGGGGG
>JBBDWX010000014.1:0-266 GCA_040902665.1 Dongiaceae bacterium | reverse complement strand
CATTACTCTTCAAAATAAAATCAGGGCAGGGCCGGCGGTCAGCCGCCGGTCACGCTCATATGGCGCGCGACGGCCGGTGCGTTGTTGTGCCGGTCGATGACGAAATCGTGGCCTTTAGGCTTGCGGCCGATTGCCTCGTGGATCGCCGCTTCGAGCAGCTCGTCGCTCTCGCTCTGGCGCAGCGGCGCGCGCAGATCGGCGGCATCGTCCTGGCCGAGACACATATAAAGAGTGCCGGTGCAGGTGATGCGCACGCGATTGCAGCT
>JBBDWX010000013.1:0-9596 GCA_040902665.1 Dongiaceae bacterium | reverse complement strand
ATGAAGACTCTAAAGAACGTATTGATCTCTACCTATTGATTCCATTAAATATTTTCCTGAGCCGCCGCGTCGGCCTGGAAACTGCTCCGAGTCGGCCCCGCGACTACCGCGAACAACGTAAGGTTCGCGGGCAACCCATGCCGGCCCGAGGGCCATCCGGACGACGCTTCGTCGCGAAGGGGAACGATGGCGCGCAACCCGAGACCCGTCATGCGAATCGCTTCGCCGGTCCGCGCCTGGGCTCAGCGATTCACCTATGTTTTGCTGGTCGGCGGCGCGTTCGCGCTGATGATGCTGGGCAAGACGGACGCGGTGCTGGTCGAGCGGTTGCGAACTCATGTGACCGATGCGCTGACGCCGATCCTGGCGGCCATTGCCGAGCCCGTCGGCGCCGTCGAACAGGCGATTGAGAACGCAAAACACCTAATCGAACTGCGCTCGCAGAACACCCAATTGCAGACCGAGCGCGACGCGCTGCTGCAATGGCAGGCGGTCGCGCGCAAGCTCGAGGCAGAAAATACCCAGCTCCGGGCGATGCTCGGCATGGTTCCCGACCCGCAGACGACCTTTGTGACGGCCCATGTCGTCGGCAACAGTGCCGGGGCGTTTGTGCGTGAGGTTCTGGTTTCCGCCGGGGCCCGCGACGGCGTTATCAAGGGCCAGGCTGCGCTGACCGGCGAGGGTCTTGCCGGCCGCGTGACCGAGGTCGGCGACCGATCCGCCCGCGTGCTGCTGCTGACCGACATCAATTCGCGCGTGCCGGTCCTGCTCGAGGGGGCGCGGCATCGCGCGATCCTGGCGGGCGACAATTCGAACCAGCCGCACCTCCTTTATCTGCCGACGGGCGCCGAACCGATGCCGGGCGATCGCATCGTCACGTCCGGTGACGGCGGCGTGTTTCCTGCCGGCCTCCCGATCGGCGTTGTCGGATCGGTCGAGGACGGCGTGATAACGGTCCTGCCGTTCGTCGACTGGGACCGGCTCGAATATCTGCGCATCGTCAACTACGAACTTGCCGGCGTCATTGCCGCGGAGAAGCCGGACGGCGGCACCGGCGGGGGCGACGCGCAATGAAACCGGGCGCCTGGCAGCGGCTCGATCTCTGGGCGCGCCGGCTCGGCCCGTTCCTCTCCGCGCTGCTGCTGCTGCTGATCGGCACCATTCCGCTCGGGCTGCCCTATTTCGGATCGATCACGCCCGATTTCGCGATCATGGCGGTCTTCTTCTGGGCGGTGCACCGGCCGAGCTCGATGCCAGCACCGGCCGTGTTCCTGCTCGGGCTGATCAGCGATGTGCTCGGCGGCACGCCCTTCGGCGTGGGCGTGCTGGTGCTGCTCGCCGCCTACTGGGTGACGCGCAGCCAGCGACGGTTGCTCATCGGCCAGTCGTTCCTGGTCGTATGGTGGGGCTTCATGATGGTATCGGCAGCGGCGCTCATACTCACCTGGGTGATCGTCTGTCTTCTGGCGGTGCAATTCGTCGATCCCATGCCTGCTTTGTTCGCGTACTTCTTCGGCCTCGCGCTTTATCCTATCGTCACGCAGCTATTCACCGGAGCGCAGCGCCTGGTCGACGGGCGCACCTGACATGCAGCAGAACCAGCAGGCTCATCTTCGCCTGTTCACGCGCCGCACCGCCCTGCTGGGCGGGCTCAAGCTTGCGCTTCTCGGCACGCTGGCCGGGCGGATGTATTACCTCCAGGTCGTCGATGCCGACAAATATGCGACGCTGGCCGAAGAAAACCGGATCAGCGTGCGGCTGCTCGCGCCGCTGCGCGGGCGCATCACCGACCGGTTCGGCTATACCCTGGCCACCAACGATCAGAACTATCGTGTCGTCATCATTCCCGAACAGACCGACGATCTCGAGCAAACGCTGCGCATGCTCTCGCTTATCCTGCCGCTCAGCGAGTCCGACATCGCCCGTGTCTTGCGTGACGCAGAGAAAAAACGCGCCTTCGTTCCGATCACGGTGCGGGAAAATCTGGTCTGGGAAGACGTGGCGCGGGTCGAGATCAACACGCCCGATCTGCCCGGCATCACCATCGAGGTCGAGCAGCGCCGAAATTATCCCTATGGCGGGCTGGCTGCGCATGTTCTCGGCTATGTGGCGGCGGTCGCCGAAGCCGATCTGACCGACGATCCGCTGCTCGAGTTGCCCGGCTTCCGCATCGGCAAGACGGGTGTCGAGCGGCAATACGACGTCAGTCTGCGCGGCTCTGCGGGGACCAGTCATGTGGAGGTGAACGCGATCGGGCGGGTCATCCGCGAACTGCAACGCAAGGAAGGCGAGCCCGGTCAGGATATCGCGCTGACGATCGACATGGGCCTGCAACATTTCGCGCAGCAGCGCCTTGCCGGGGAACTCAGTGCAATGGCCGTTGTGCTCGACGTGGTAAACGGCGAGGTGATGGCGATGGCCTCGACCCCGGCCTTCGATCCCACATTGTTCGATCGCGGACTGACGACGGCCGAATGGCAGCAGTTGGTCAACGACCCGCTGCACCCCCTCACCAACAAGACGATTTCCGGCCAGTACGCGCCCGGTTCCACCTTCAAGATGATGGTGACGCTGGCGGCACTCGCGTCTGGCATCGGACCCAGTCACACCGTCTACTGTCCCGGCCACATGTCGCTCGGCACGTCGCGTTTCCATTGCTGGAAGAAAGGCGGACACGGCACGCTCGATATGCTGCGCGGCCTTCAGCATTCCTGCGACGTCTATTTCTACGATATTGCACGCCGCGCCGGCATCGACGCGATCGCGGAAATGTCGCGCCGCTTCGGCCTCGGCGTGCCGACCGGAATCGACCTGCCCGGGGAAAAGCCGGGCGTCGTTCCGGACCGCAACTGGAAACTGGGCGCGACCGGCGAGCCCTGGCAGCCCGGCGAAACGCTGGTGGCGGGCATCGGTCAGGGGTTCATCCTGACGACGCCGCTGCAGCTTGCGCTGATGGCCGCCCGCATCGGCAATGGCGGGATGGGTATCGTTCCGCACATTCGGCGCGAGGCGGTCTTCCGGCCCGGCGATCAGCCCGGCGCAGCGCCGGCGGGGGCGACATCGATCGGCGTCGCACCGGAACATATGCTCATCGTTCAGGAAGGCATGAACCTGGTGTCCAACGATCCGCGCGGCACCGCCTATCGCTCGCGTATCGAGCAGCCGGGCATGGAACTCGCCGGCAAGACCGGCACCGCGCAGGTGCGCCGGATCACGGCAGCCGAGCGGGCCAGCGGTGTCATCGCCAACGAGGATCTCCCCTGGGAGCGTCGCGACCATGCACTGTTCGTCGCCTATGCGCCGGTCGCATCGCCGCGTTACGCCTGTTCGGTCATCGTGCAGCATGGCGGCGGCGGCTCCCGGTTTGCAGCGCCGATTGCCCGCGACATCCTGATCGAGACGCAGTTGCGCGATCCGGCGAGCCGCGTACCCGCGCCGCGCATCGCCGCAGTTGGACCGCGCTAGGGCCATGGCCATAAAACTGCGCACCCTTGCATCGAGCAACACACCCGGCGGCATCTCGATCGGCGAGAAGTTTCGCGATATGAGCTGGCTGCTGGTCCTGCTTGTGACGGCGATCGCCGGTATCGGGTTCGCGATGCTCTATTCGGCGGCCAACGCCAGCGTGGACCCGTGGATGTCGCGGCAGCTCGTCCGCTTCTGCGGCGGGCTGGTGATCATGTTCGTCGTGGCGCTGATCGATATCCGTTTCTGGATGCGCCATGCCTATGCCATCTATCTCGCCGCCTTCGTGCTGCTGGTCTATGTCGAGTTTGCCGGCGAAGTGGGCATGGGGGCGCAACGCTGGATCGACCTGAAGTTCTTCCAGCTGCAGCCGTCGGAGATCATGAAGGTGTCGATGGTGCTGGCGCTGGCGCGCTATTTCCACAGTCTCGACTTCGACCGGATCGGGCGGCCGCTGCCGTTGATCCCGCCTCTGGCGATGATTCTGGCGCCAGCGGGCCTCGTGCTGGTCCAGCCCGATCTCGGCACGGCAGGCATGCTGATACTGGTCGGCGGGGCATTGTTCTTCGCGGCTGGCGTCAGGATATGGAAATTTGCCCTGGCTGCCGCCGCTGCGCTCGCCGCCATTCCCATCGCATGGCAATTCCTGCGCGACTATCAGCGCAACCGCGTGCTCACCTTCCTCGATCCCGAGAGCGATCCGCTTGGTGCGGGCTATCATATCCTGCAGTCGAAAATCGCCTTCGGATCGGGTGGCGTGTTCGGCAAAGGCTTCCTCATGGGAACCCAGAGCCATCTCAGCTTTCTGCCCGAGCGTCAGACCGATTTCATCTTCACCATGCTGGCCGAGGAGTTCGGCCTGTTCGGCGGGCTCTGTTTGCTCGGGCTCTACGCACTGGTGTTCGTCTATGGCTATGCGATCGCGTTCAAGGCGAGGAACCATTTCGGCCGGCTGCTGGCGATCGGTATCACGACCAATCTGTTCGTCTATGTGTTCATCAATGCGGCGATGGTGATGGGGCTCATTCCGGTGGTCGGCATTCCGATGCCGCTGATCTCCTATGGCGGCACCGCGATGATCACCGTGCTGATCGGCATCGGCCTTCTGATGTCGGTGCATATCCACCGCGATGTGCGGATCGGCCAGCGCGGCTACGGCGAGGATTAGCGCCCCGGCATTGCGGGCGTGATCGCCGCGGGTCGTTGTGGCGGCTGCTTTGCGGCGCGTTTCGGCCCGATCGGCAGGGCGGCATCCGGCCCGAACGCGATCGGGGCCGGGGCCGTCGCGGGAGGCGCCTTGCATGGCCCCGCCACGGTTGCTATATCGCGGGTCTTCCGGCGTTACCCGACCTTCCACGCAGAAAATCGGGAGCCACGACGCCGGCCGGGCGGGCGCATAGCTCAGTTGGTAGAGCAGCTGACTCTTAATCAGCGGGTCCAAGGTTCGAGTCCTTGTGCGCCCACCATTTTCCGCCGTTCTCGATGGCAAAAGCGCGGACCGTCCAACGACCGGCCAACGCGTCGGGTCTCCTTGCGGACCCGGCGTCGGGATACGATATCCTCTGTGCCATCGACAGGCCGGAACAGAGGAATTCCATGCGCTACGCAAAGACCGACGACGCCGTCAGCAAACTGACGCCCGAGCAGTATCGGGTGACCCAGGAGAACGGCACCGAACCCCCGTTCACCGGGGAATATAACGACAACAAGGAACCGGGGATCTATGTCGATGTGGTTTCCGGCGAACCGTTGTTCGTTTCGACCGACAAGTTCGAATCCGGCTGCGGCTGGCCAAGCTTCACCCGGCCGGTCGAACCGGCCCATGTCAACGAGCTGCGCGACAATACCCATGGCATGATCCGCACCGAGCTGCGCTCGACGCATGGCAACAGCCATCTCGGGCATGTGTTTCCCGACGGCCCCCGGGACAAAGGCGGGCTGCGCTACTGCATCAATTCCGCATCCCTGCGCTTCATCCCGCGTGACGAAATGGAGGCCGCGGGCTACGGTGCGTATCTCGATCAGGTGGAGGAGAAATAGATGACCGAAAGAGCCGTTCTGGCCGGGGGCTGTTTCTGGGGCATGCAGGATCTGATCCGCAGGCTGCCGGGCGTCGTCGAAACCCGCGTCGGCTATACCGGCGGCGACGTGCCGAATGCGACCTATCGCAATCACGGCACCCATGCCGAGGGCATCGAGATCGTCTTCGATCCGGAAATCATCAGCTATCGGCGGATCCTGGAATATTTCTTCCAGATCCACGATCCCACCACGAAAGACCGGCAGGGCAACGACAGGGGCACCGGTTACCGCTCGGCGATCTATTATGTCGACGATGCGCAGAAGCGGGTGGCCGAGGACATGATCGCGGATGTGGAAGCGTCAGGCCTGTGGCCGGGGAAGGTTGTGACCGAAATCGAACCCGCAGGCGATTTCTGGGAAGCCGAACCGGTGCACCAGGACTATCTGCGAAACTATCCCAACGGCTACACCTGTCATTTCCCGCGCGCGAACTGGGTGCTGCCGCGGCGGCAGGCGGCCGAATAGCCCCTCGGTGACAGCAGAGCTGCCGCTGACCTAATATCCCGACGGATCGATCGCGAGGCCGGCCCACAAGCCGGCCTCGTTTGGTATCTCGGCGCCGGTTCGACCGGGGCCATCGAACAGGGGGGACGACATGCTTGCCTACATCATGGTCGGATCGAACAATCTGAAGCGCTCGGCAAAATTCTACGATGCGGCGCTCGCACCGCTGGGTCTCGCGCCGGCCGGCGGCGACGCGCGATACATCGGATACGCGCCGAAAAATGCGCCCACGAAAGCGAAGTTCTACGTCACGAAGCCTTACAACAAGAAGCCGGCCACGTTCGGCAACGGCACGATGATATCGCTCGAGGCGAAATCGCGCCGCGCCGTCGAGGCGTTTCATGCGGCGGCGCTTGCAAACGGCGGCACCAATGACGGCAAGCCCGGACCGCGCCCCGCTGGCGGCAGCAACTATGCGGCCTATGTGCGCGACCCAGACGGCAACAAGATCTGCGCTTACTGCACCAAGGCGAAGTAGGGGTCCCGAATGAGAAACGGCACATGAAGCTCGGCGGTGCCGAACCTCATATGCCGTTTTCTGTTCCTGCCGCCGTCCTTACGGGAGACGACGCTCAGGACGTAAGGGAGAAGCGTCAGGTCGCCGCGCGTCGGCGATCGTCGGCCAACCGGCCGTCGCTTGCCGCCTTTATCGACAGGTTACTGATTGAACAGCCCGTCGATGAACTGGTTCGCCAGACCGAGAATGACGGCGTCCGGATCGTTCGAGTTCGAGGCGCCGGTGCGATAGCTGTTCTGAAGCTGCGCCAGAAGCTGCCGGTTTGCTTCGCCGGTCTGCGGAAGGCCGACTTCCTTCTGGAATGCCAGCACGCCCTGACGGGTCTTCTCGTTGAACTTGCCGTTCTCGTCACCGACCTTGTATCCGAGGCGATTGAGCTCGATCTGGATCGCCTTGGTGAGCTCAGGCGTCACCTCACCGTTGCCGATGCCGCCCGCGCCGGGCTCGACATCGGAGTTCGCCAGATGCGTTAGAAGTTGACGGCTCGCTTCGCCGGTGAGCGGCAGATCGGCGTCGCCCTGATAGACGAGGATAGCCCTGCGCGTCGACGGACCGAACACACCGTCAGCCGGCCCGGCATTGTAGCCGCGCTGATTGAGCGAGGTCTGGATCGACTGCACCAACTGGATGCGCGTCATGCCGTCCAGATTGGCCTGACCCTTCTCCAGTTGCGTAAGGAGATTACCGTCGATGCGGCCGTCGACCGTGAGACCCGCGTCCGACTGGTAGGTCCGTACCGCCGAGGTGGTCTGCGTCGTGACCTTGCCGTCGATCGGGCCGACCTCGTAGCCGCGAACGTCGAGCGCCTGCTCGACGGCCTTGACCATCGCCGTACGCTGGGCGTCATCGTTGCCACCTTCGCCGGAGGCCTGCTGGACACTTTTCAACAGGCTTTCGGTGATCTCGCCGGTAACCGGAATGCCATTGTCATTCTGGAAAGTCCGCACGGCTCCGCGTGTGGTCGGGCCGAAGACACCGTCTTCGGGGCCGGCGTTGTAGCCAAGGTCGTTGAGGCGGGTCTGCACCGCAAGGACGAGCCCGGCACGGGTATTCTGGTCCGTGCCCTGCGACGAGCGCAGTTTGGCCAGCAGGTTGCCGCTTGCCTTGCCGTCGACGACGATGCCGCTATTGCTCTGATAGGCCTGAATTGCCTGACGTGTCTTCCAATCGAGCTCGCCCGATACCATCGGGATGTCGTAACCGCGCTCGCGCAGCTCGGACTGGATGTTGGCAACGAGTCCGGCCGTATCTTCGGCGGGGGCAGTCGGTGTCTTGCCGGCGTCAGCCACAATGCGATCGAACAAAACGCGGCTCAACTGGCCGTCGGTCGTGATGCCGTGATCCTGCTGATAGGCACGGATCGCCGAGCGGGTCCGGCTGCCCATGATCCCGTCTTCGACGCCGGCAGAATAACCGAGGTCGTTCAGGAGCATCTGCATATTACGTACAGAAAAGCCGAGCGCGCCGGCAGGTGGACTGCCCGGCTGCCATTTCTCGGCCATTGCCTGGGCTTCGGCGATCTGGGTGCTGGTCATGCGCGTCTCGATGCGCGAACGCGCCTGATAGGCACGATCGTGCCCCCACGAGGCCGCCATGTTGTACCACATATGAGCCTTGACGTAGTTCTGTGCGACACCGTCGCCGCGGCCGTACATCTCGCCCATCATGTACTGTGAGGCGGCGTCGCCGGCATTGGCGGACATTTCGAAATCTGCGAATGCTGCCTGGTAGTTGCCGTTTTCATAAGACTGCATGGCAGTGCTGTAGCTTGCGAGCGCAATGGAGGGTGCCGTAACAATCAGGGCAGCTGCCAGCGCGAATGAGCGGATCATGGTGTTACCTTTCGTGATGTGACGGGTCGTGATGTGTCGGGTCGTGATGTGTCGGGCCACGCGAGAAAATGCGAGTAACGATGAGGGTGCCACGGCCTTCCGTCGGGTATCCGATACCCGGACGAGGTGTGCGACGAACCTCCTGAAATTTTTAGTTCAAGGAGCTAAACCCAATTTCCGAGCGGGGGTTCCCCGGCATTCGTAAACGGGATCCTTTGGCAGGACATCCAATCTAGCCGGTCGCGATACCGCCGAGAGTCCCGCATTGCACACCGGCGACAACGGAAGCGGCCCGAAATCCGGCGCGATTCCGAGGGGCGTCGAGAATTTTGTGCATTTTTCGATTGCTGAAGGCGGTGGCAACGCTCTGGCTTCGTGCTGCGGTGCCTGCGATCCACGGTCGCTACACGACCCGGCGGGCAATGTCGGACCGAAAGGTGTTAATCTGGCTTATGGAAGCGGTGCGCGTTCCCACCCTGTATCTACTCTGCGGGAAGATTGCCGCGGGGAAATCATCGTTCACAAAGCCTGAACTCGCGTGCGGCGCTTACGCGCAGCGGATCGCGCCTGTCGCGGCGAGCCGGTCGATCTCGTCGTTCGAGTAGCCGAGCTCCATCAGGACGGCCCGCGTGTCGGCGCCGTGGCGTCGCGGTGCATGGCGCAGGCCGAAGCCGGCATCGTCCAGTTTGAAGGGTAGGCCGGGGAAGCGCGGCATTGCCGCGGTGTCGGTCGTATCGGCGGGTGCTGCGACGACGACCGGCCGTCTGGCGCCGGTCGCATCGTCCAGCGCCGCATCGAGCGTGCGGATGCGCGCCGCCGGCACGCCGGCTGCCTGCAAGGCTGCTTCGAGTTCTGCCGACGACCGGCGCGCCAGATGCGCCGCGAGGTCGCGCGCGTCTTCGCCGCTTCGTTCGCCGACGTCGTAGAGCGTCGGCGCGATGGCGCGATCCTTCTCGCCGAGCACCTGCCACAGCCGGCGCTGAAGTTCCGGCGTATAGGCGCCGATCATGATCGGCCCGTCGCGTGTTTCATAGGCGGAGTAGCCGGCATTGGTCGAAGTCGTGTTGCCGTGCGGGCGCGGGATCGTATCGCCCACGAAAAAGTTCGCCATCTCGAAGGTCTGGAGCGCGAGCGCGACATCGTGCATGGCGACGTCGACGAACGCGCCCTTTCCCGTGTGGTCGCGCTCGCGCAAG
>JBBDWX010000012.1:0-1456 GCA_040902665.1 Dongiaceae bacterium | reverse complement strand
CATGGCGGGATCGCCAACAACACGCGGGTCAATCTCAACTGGATCGATTCCGAAATCTTCGAGCAGGAAGATGCGGTCCATCATCTCGAGGACGTGCATGCGATTTTGGTGCCGGGCGGGTTCGGCGAACGCGGCTCCGAAGGCAAGGTCGCGGCGGTGCGGTTCGCGCGCGAGCGCAATGTGCCGTATTTCGGGATCTGCTTCGGCATGCAAATGGCCGTGATTGAGGCGGCGCGGCATCTCGCGGGCATCGAGGGCGCGGGATCGAGCGAGTTCGGCGTCGTGAATGAGTCAGTCGTCGGGCTGATGACCGAATGGTTGCGCGGCAACCAGCTCGAGAAGCGCGATGCAAAAGGCAATCTCGGCGGCACGATGCGCCTCGGCGCCTATGAATGCCGGCTGCTGCCCGGCAGCAAGGTGCACGATATTTACGGGCAGGACATCATCAGCGAGCGGCATCGCCATCGCTACGAGGTGAACGTCAATTACAAGGGCCGGCTGGAACAGGTCGGCCTGCGCTTTTCCGGCATGTCGCCCGACGGGCTCTTGCCCGAGATCGTCGAACTCGTCGATCACCCATGGTTTGTCGGCGTGCAGTTCCATCCCGAACTGAAGTCGCGGCCGTTCGAACCGCATCCCTTGTTCACCTCGTTTGTCGGCGCCGCGCTCGAGCAAAGCCGGCTGGTGTAGGTGTCGCGGTTGTATCGGCCATAGCCGCCCCTCATACTTCGACAGGCTCAGCATGAGGGGCGTAAATTCGATGAGGGGCGTAAATTCGATGAGGGGCGTAAATTTGTGCGAGTGCCTGACACGGCCTCATCCTGAGCTTGTCGAAGGATGAGGCTACCCGTGAGAACGAGATGACTGCCGCTCACACCGTGAAAATCCGCGATCTCGAGATCGCCAACGACCGGCCGCTGATCGTCATCGCCGGGCCGTGCGCGATGGAGAGCCGCGATCACGCGCTCGAGGTGAGCGCCGCGCTCAAGGAAATAACGGCGAAGCTCGGCATCGGCCTCATCTACAAGACCAGTTTCGACAAGGCGAACCGCACCAGCGCCAATGCGGCGCGCGGCATCGGCATGGAACTCGGTCTGCCGATTCTTGCCGAAGTGCGCGAGACGACCGGCTTGCCCGTGCTCACCGATGTGCACGATGCGGCGCAATGCAAACCGGTCGGCGAGGTGGTCGATGTGCTGCAGATCCCGGCCTTTCTTTGCCGGCAAACCGATCTGCTGATCGCGGCGGGCGAAACCGGCAAGGCGGTCAATGTGAAGAAGGGCCAGTTCCTCGCGCCCTGGGACATGAAGAACGTCGTCGACAAGATCGCCTCGACCGGCAATCGCAACATCCTGCAGACCGAGCGCGGCGTGTCGTTCGGCTACAACACGCTGGTCTCGGACATGCGCGCGCTGCCGACGCTGAAGGCGAACGGATATCCGGTCGTGTTCGATGC
>JBBDWX010000011.1:0-9692 GCA_040902665.1 Dongiaceae bacterium | reverse complement strand
ATCGCGCCGGCGGCGTTTCGTACCGGCACGGCGATCGCACGATCCAGGCGAAGGCGAGCCGCGAGGTGATTCTCGCCGGCGGTCCGATCAATTCGCCGCAGCTCCTGATGCTCTCGGGTATCGGCCCGGCGGCGCAACTCAAGCAACATGGCATCGACGTCGTGACCGATCTGCCCGGCGTCGGTGAAAACCTGATGGATCATCTCGAGATCTACTTCCAGCAGGCCTGCACGCAGCCGATCACCCTCTACGGCGTGCTCAATCCGATGTCGAAGGCGTTGATCGGCGCGCGCTGGACGCTGCTCAAGGATGGGCTGGGTGCGACCAACCATTTCGAGGCGGGTGCCTTCATTCGCTCGCGCCCGGGTGTGCGCTGGGCCGACATTCAGTATCATTTCCTGCCGGCGGCGATATCCTATGACGGCAACGCGGTCGCCGGCGGTCACGGATATCAGGTCCATGTCGGGCCGATGCGCTCGAAGAGCCGCGGCTGGGTCCGGCTTCGCTCACCTGATCCGCGCGAAAAGATGCGCGTCTTCTTCAACTATAT
Organism: Dongiaceae bacterium; assembly: GCA_040902665.1. Lineage (GTDB taxonomy): Bacteria > Pseudomonadota > Alphaproteobacteria > Dongiales > Dongiaceae > JAWXBK01. The sequence continues at coordinate 9,142 of JBBDWX010000011.1, read as the reverse complement.
GTCGGAGCCGGACGACTGGACCGACTTTCGCGCCGCGGTGCGCCTGACGCGCGAGATCTTCGCGCAGCCGGCCTTCGATCCCTATCGCGGTCGCGAGCTGGCACCCGGTGCCGCCGCACAGAGCGATGCGCAGATCGACGAATTCCTCCGCGGTGCGGTCGAGACGGCGTACCACCCCTCCGGAACCTGCAGGATGGGCATCGATCGTTTGGCCGTGGTCGATCCGCAATGCCGCGTGCACGGGATCGAGGGGCTGCGCGTGGTCGATTCCTCGATCATGCCGCAGGTGACGACCGGCAATCTCAATGCGCCGACGATCATGCTCGCGGAGAAGGCGGCCGATATGATCAAGGGCGCTGCGCCGCTGGCCGCCTCGGATGCACCGGTCTGGACGGCGCCCGAATGGCAGACCCGGCAGCGCACCGGCGAACCGGTGCGCCGCGTCGGCGAAGCAGCCTGAGACTGTATGCGATTCGATGGTAGGCGAGGCCGCGCTTTAGCGCCGCCTTGTCAGCGCCGTCTCACCAGCCGGAGGATAAACAGCACAAGGAAGGCGCCGGCAGTTGCGACGAGGATCGATTCGAGGTTGATGCCGGTCACACTACCGATGCCGAAACGCGTGCCGAGATAACCGCCGATGACGGCGCCGATCACGCCGAGCGCAATCGTGACGATGATGCCGCCAGCATCGCGTCCGGGCATGATGAATTTTGCCAGGATCCCGGCGATCAGGCCGAGCAGCAACCAGATCAGAATACCCATCTCGTATCTCCCTCTAATGCCCCCGCAGGAAACCGCGATGGCTGCTCGACGTGCCACAATTCCCCTGGTCCGGCAAGCACCCGCCTTGCAAGGCCGCGGGATTGCTTGCGTCCCGTCGTCCGGCAGGAGAGCATGGCATTCATGAACGCCGAACCGCCCCGAATCGTATCCCTGTTGCCGGCGGCGACCGACACGATACTGGCACTCGGTGCCGGCGATTGCCTGGTCGGAATATCGCACGAATGCTCGGCCCCGCCATGGCGTCCGGACATAGCCCGGCCGTCCCGACCGGGGCTGGATCCGGCGGCGCGTTCGGGCATCATCGATCGCGATGTGCGCCGACTCATTGAACAGGGGCTTTCTGTCTACGAAATCGATGCGACCGCACTGAATCAACTCAAACCCGATGTAATCGTCACGCAGACTCAGTGCGCTGTATGCGCGGTCACACCCGAAGACCTTGCGGCGGCGCTGGCAGAATGGGTCGGCGCTGCACCGGTGCTGTTGTCCCTGGCACCGACGACACTGTCGGGCGCCTGTGAGGACATGCGCCGTATTGCCAATGCCATCGGCCGCGATGCCGAAGGTTGCACGATGCTGGCCGCACTTACCGAACGCATCGAGCAACTGGCCGCGATCGGTGCTGCACGCGACAAAAGACCGAGCGTTGCCATCGTGGAATGGCTCGATCCGCCGATGGGGGCCGGCAACTGGATGCCGGAACTGGTCACGCTGGCCGGCGGCGATCCGCTGTTCGGCGAAGCCGGGCAGCACACGCCCTTCGTCACGGTGAACGATATCGCTGCGGCCGATCCGGATATTCTGATCTTCGCACCATGCGGCTTTCCGCTGGCACAGACTCTCGCGGAATTGCCAAATGTGTTTGCAATGGCTGGCTGGCAGGCAATTCAGGCCCTGAGCGAGGGTCGCGCCTTCGCGGCCGACGGAAACCGGTATTTCAACCGGCCGGGTCCCGGCCTGGTCGATACCCTGGCGATGCTGGTGGCGATGCTCGACGGGCGCGACGCCGACGGCGATGGATTCACCCGGATCGACGTTGCCGGACAGGCCAAACGATGGCCGACTGCGATCTGATTATCCGAAACGCGCTGCTGTTCGACGGCAGCGGGGCCGCGCCGATGCGCGGCGATCTGGCGATCGCCGATGCGCGGATCGTGGCGCTCGGTGCGCTCGGTCGCATGGATGCCGACGACGAGATCGATGCCGCCGGCCGTGCGCTCGCACCCGGCTTTATCGACGTGCATACCCATGACGACCGCGCCCTGATGATCGGCGACATGGCCATGAAGGCAAGCCAGGGCATCACGACGGTCGTGGTCGGCAATTGCGGTGTCAGCCTCGCGCCCTGGATCGCCGACCGCGCGCCGCCGCCGCCACTCGATCTGATCGGCGCGCAGGCGGATTTTCGTTTCGCGACGTCCACCGAATATCTCGGCACGCTCGATCGCGACGGCATCGCAATCAATGCAGCCTGCCTGGTCGGCCATTCGACGTTGCGGGCGGGTGCGATGGATCGCTATGACCGCGCGGCCGACGGGGGCGAAATCGCATCGATGCGCGGCCGGCTCGGCGAGGCGCTCGATGCCGGTGCGATCGGGCTTTCGACCGGGCTCGCTTACCGGCCGGCGATATCGGCACCAACGTCCGAGATTTCGGCGCTGGCCGAACTGCTGGCCCCGGCCGGTGCGATCCATACGACCCATATGCGCAACGAAAGCGCCGAGATCGACGCGGCGATGGACGAGGCCTTTGCGATCGGGCGCGCCGCGAACGTGCCGGTCGTCATCTCGCATTTCAAGGTGGCCGGCGCCGCGCATTTCGGCCGCTCAAAGGAGACGCTGCCGAAACTCGCGGCCGCCATGGCGCGCCAGAAGCTCGGTGTCGATGTCTATCCCTATGCGGCGTCGTCGACCGTGCTCGATCCGGATTTCATCGAAGGGGCCGATCGTATCCTCGTCACCTGGTCGAAGGCGGAGCCGGCGCAGGCCGGCCGCTATCTCAACGACATTGCGCGCGACTGGAATATGGACCGCCACGAAGCGGCGCAGCGGCTCCAGCCGGCCGGTGCCGTCTATTTCTCGATGGACGAGGACGACGTGCAGCGCATCCTCTCGTTCCGCGAAGCGATGATCGGTTCGGACGGGCTGCCGCACGACGCGCATCCCCATCCGCGACTCTGGGGCTCTTTTCCGCGCGTGCTCGGCCACTATGCGCGCGACATCGGGCTCTTCACCATGCAGGAAGCCGTTCGTCGCATGACCGGCCTGCCGGCGGAACGGTTCGGCCTCAAAGGTCGCGGCCGGTTGCTGCCGGGCGCGCATGCCGATCTGGTGCTGTTCGATCCGGCGACGGTCATCGATCGCGCGACCTTCGAGCAACCCGCGCAACCCGCCGCCGGCATCGAAACCGTGTTCGAGGCCGGCGAACCGGTCTGGCAGAACGGCAAATCGACGGGCACGAAACCGGGCCGCGCGCTCAGGCGGCAGACGCGCTAGAATTGCATCCATGCTGACCGATTTCGACGCCGTCCCGCTGATCGACCTCGAACCTTATTTCAAGGGCGATGCGGCGGCGCGGCATGCGGTCGGCGTGAAACTTGCGCGTGCCTGCGAGCAGGTCGGCTTTCTCTATCTCACCCATCACGGTATCGAGCCGGATCTGATCGACCGCACGCTCGCGGTCTCGCGCGAATTTTTTCACCGGCCCGAAGCGGAAAAGCGCGCACTCCATCTCAATATCACCGCGAACCATCGCGGCTATATCGGGCCGTTCGAGGTGACGCCCGACACCAGCAAGCCCAAGGACGTACGCGAGGCGTTCAAGATCGGCCCCGAGACGCCGGAGGACGATCCCGATTATCGCGCCGGCAATATCGTGTTCGGCCCGAATGTCTGGCCGCCCGAGCCGGCCGATTTCAGACCGACGGTGGGTGCCTATTACGCGGCGATGAAGCGCCTCTCGCGCGATATCTTCCGGCTGTTCGCGCTCGGCCTCGGGCTCGACGAGGATTATTTCATGAGCCTGGTCACCAAGCCGGCCAGCATCATGAACGTGAACTACTATGCGGCGACCGCGCCCGGCGATACCGGCAGCGGTATCGGCGCGCATTCCGACTACGAGGCCTTCGCCATTCTCTGGCAGGACGCCGTCGGCGGGCTCGAGGTCGAGAATGCGGCCGGCGAATGGATTCCGGTGCCGCCGCTCCCCGGCACCTATGTGGTCAATATCGGCGATCTGATGGCGCGCTGGACCAACGGCCGTTTCAGCGCCACCCGGCATCGGGTGGTCAACCGCTCGGGGCGCGAGCGGCTGTCCATCGCCTTCTTCGGCAATGTCGATTACGCGACCGAAATCCGCTGCCTGCCGGTCTGCGCCGGGCCGGACGATCCGCCGCGCTTCCCGCCGACCACGGCCGGGCGGCATCTCATGGAAGCGATCCTGCGCACCTATCCCGATCTGCCGAAATACCGGCGCTGCCCGATCCCCTGATCGCCCCCGTCGCGAACCGCGACGCATCTGATCCCCCGCGAACCGCGACGCATCCTTGCCTCGCCGCCGCGCCGCCGCCACTATGGCAAACGGCAATCAAACGACGGCTGAGCGGGGGCAGTCGCCATGTTCAGGATCGATCCCAGGCGTCTCGATCTGGCCGCGGAGTTCCGCGCCAACCCGGTCGGCATTCACTCCCCGGAGCTGCAGGCCGTGCTCAATGTCATGCGCTCGTTGCCGCTCGAGCAGCGCTACATCCTGATCCGCCGCACACCGTTCCGGGAGTGGGTGCTCGCGCAATTCACCGGCGTGCGCAACGAGCCGCCGCGCATCTATCACGACAAGGCCTTCGCCAGCCCCGAAGAAGCCGAATGGGCGATCTTCAAGCTGCGCTGGAAGCACGCGACCGGCGAAGAGCTGCACGAAAAGGATCTGCCGTGACCCGCCGCCTCGTCGCCTATGCCGACCGGCTGAGCGCGCATCCCGGCGAGCGGCTGAAATTCATGGTCAATTCGATGGGCAGCGAAGACTATCGCGCCGACATCGTGCGATTGCGTTGCGGCGATCTCGATCCGAACGGGCCGGGCTTCAAGGAAACGATCGTCGAGAGCCCCGTCGCCGGCAGCTGCAAGGGCCGGCGGCAGGAGATCAAGGCGGGCTCCTGCGCGATCATCGACGACGATCCGCGCCTTGCCGCGCTCACCAGTTTCACGTTAGCGGCCTATATCTGGCCAACCACGCCCGACCGCGACCGCCAGGCGATTATCGGCAAATGGTGCGACATCCAGCGCCGCGGTTTCGCGCTGGCGATCGACGAGGGCGAGGCGACCTTGCTGCTCGGCGACGAGAAGGGCCAGGTCGATCGCATCGGCAGCGGCACCGCGCTGCATCCGCGGCAATGGTATTTCGTCGCCGCCACCTTCGATGCCGATACGGGCATCGCGCGGCTGATCCAGCGCCCGCTCGATCCCATGCTGGGCGGGCCGATCGACGTGGCGCGGCTGGCCGCCACCGGCCGGATCGATGGCGACAACGGCGTGCCGCTTTCGATGGCGGCGTTTCTTGCGAAAGGCACCCGGCCGATCGCCCGCTATAACGGCAAGATCGACCGGCCGCGTCTGGCATCGGCCGCGCTCGACGATGCCGCGATCGAGGCGCTGGCGGGTGCGAACGTCCCGCAGCCGCTGCGCGACGTGGTGCTCGGCGCCTGGGATTTCGGCGACGGCATCCGCACCGACCGCTTCCGCGACCGGTCCGACGCCAGGCTCGACGGCAGGCTGCTCAATCTGCCCGCGCGCGGCATGAAGGGCCATAACTGGGACGGCAGCGCGCATGACTGGAAAGCAGCGCCCGAACAATATGGCGCGGTTTATTTTCACGAGGACGACATCTACGACGCCGGCTGGGACGTCGATTTCGAGCTCGAGATTCCGGCCTCGATGAAGAGCGGCGTCTATTGCGCGCGGCTCACGCAGGGCGAAGAGATCGAGCGGGTGCCGTTCTTCGTGCGCCCGCCGAAGGGCAGGGCAACCGCCGACACGCTGTTCCTGGTGCCGAGCTGTTCCTATATGGCCTACGCCAACGAGATCAGTTCCATGCCCTCGGGCGGCATCGAACACGGCTTCGGCCATGTGCCGGCCTACGGGCCCGAGGATCTTTTCCTCTGGACCCATCCCGAATACGGGCTCTCCTTCTACGACACGCATATCGACGGCAGCGGCGTCTGCTATTCCTCGCGGCTGCGGCCCATTCTCAACATGCGCCCCGGCCATACGACGGCCTGGGTCGGCATCGGCGGATCGACACCGTGGCAGTTCAACGCCGACACCCATATCGTCGACTGGCTCGAAGCCAAAGGTATCGAATACGACGTCGCGACCGACGAGGATTTGCACAACGAAGGGATCGCGCTGCTGCAGCGCTATAAATCCGTCGTCACCGGGTCCCATCCCGAATACTGGTCGACGCCGATGCACGATGCGCTCGGCGCCTGGATCAGCGATGGCGGGCGGTTCGCCTATCTCGGCGCCAACGGCTTCTACTGGCGCGTTGCCTTCCACGACACGCTGCCCGGCGTGATCGAACTGCGCCGCTGCGAGGACGGCGTGCGCGACTGGGAGGCGGAGTCCGGCGAATATTACATGAGCTTCACCGGCGAATATGGCGGGCTATGGCGGCGCAACGGACGTCCGCCGCAATCTTTGGTCGGCGTCGGTTTCGTAGCCCAGGGTTTCGACGTTTCGTCCTTTTACGAATTTCAGCGCGATGCGGCCGATCCGCGCGTCGCCTTCATCATGCAGGGCATCGACCCGGCCGAACGGCTCGGCGATTTCGGCTCGGTCGGCGGCGGTGCGGCCGGGCTCGAACTCGACTGGGTCGATGCGAAACTCGGTACGCCCTGGCACACGCTGCGCATCGCGAGCTCGCTCGATCATTCGAACGCGATCCTGCTGGTGCCGGAGGAAATCAACTCGGCGACGCCGGCCATGTCCGGCCGCGACAATCCGAACGTGCGCGCCGATGTGACCTTCTTCGAGACGCCCGGCGGCGGGGCCGTCTTCTCGACCGGTTCGATCTCCTGGGCCGGCTCGCTCGCGCACAACAACTACGACAACAATGTGAGCCGCATGACCGAAAATGTGCTGCGCCGCTTCGTCGATCCGACGCCGTTTAAGATGCCGGAGGGGTAGGGGCGACAACTTTACCTTCCCCCATCGGGGCCATGCGGTCCTGTCACGACATTCTTCTTGACGCTCCAACCGGAAAAGGCGGGACTCGATGGAACGCAACGACTCGGAGGAGAGCTCACATGCCAGCCCCGCGCATCAATCTGATTCCGACCCCCTCCATAGACGGAATCGTTCGTGACCTCCAGGTGATTGCGGGACGCTTCAACGAACTCTCGTCTCTCGTTGACAGACAGCAACAGGAGATCGAAAAACTCAAGCGCCAGGTTGCGGCCTTCGATCTGTGACCGAGTGCATTGCGCTCGATCGTGATCGGGCAGCTTCGTTCTATGCCGGATTCTTTGTCGGTTGGGCTGGTTTCAATCGAGCATGGCAACTGTCGTCGTGCTTGCTTCGTGTACCGCCGCCCTTGTGCATAACGGCCACGAGACCAATGTCAGACGCATGACCGGGAACGTGCTGCGGCGGTTTGTCGATCCGAAGCCGTTCGAGATGCTGGCGGAATAGGGCGCACCGGCCGATCGGCACGGTGCCGGAACTTTGTTAAGAACAATATGAAGAACAGGACAATTGGATGATCGTCAGCCTCGATACCGGCCGCTCCGCGCGCCTCGACGATGCCGATAATTTCCGTGCCTTCAAGGTAACGGCGCCGAAGAACATGGATCGCGCCGCGCTCGCCGCAGCACTTGGATCGGTGGGCCGGCTGCATGAGGATGGCAGCGAGCATGCGTGGATCGACGAGGCCGAACTCCGGAAACTCTCCGGCCGGGCCGACGACAAGGCATGGAACGACCAGGCGAGCGCGATGATCGACTATGCGAAGCGTTCGGGCTGGATCGATCCTGCGACCGGCGCCATCCGCGCGCATATCGAGCGGGTGTGAGGGAAGAGTTCGTGCGCTAATCGGTCGGCAGCCCACTACCCTTGCCGAAATCTGCAACGGACTACCTCATCCTGAGCCTGTCGAAGGATGAGGCCCGCATCACCGCCTCATGCTTCGACAAGCTCGGCATGAGGCTCCAGCGATAAGGAATGTGAGGCCCCCTACCTTGTCCCCCGTATCTCGCTCAGCGTCCGGCGGATCGTCAGCGCCTCGGGGTCGATCGGCAGTTCGATAATCGCGGGCGTGCCCGCCGCCATCGCGCGTTCGAGCGCGGGGCGGAATTCCGTCGTCGTCCGCACGGTTTCGCCATGCCCGCCGAAGGCGCGCGCATAGGCGGCGAAATCCGGGTTCTTCAGATCGGTGCCGACGACGCGGCCGGGATAGTCGCGCTCCTGATGCATGCGGATCGTGCCGTACATGCCGTTATTGACCACCAGCACGATGATGTTCGCGCCATGCTGCACGGCGGTCGCGAATTCCTGGCCGTTCATCAGGAAATCGCCGTCGCCGGCCGCCGCGATCACCGTCCGTTCCGGAAAACGCAGCTTGGCCGCGACCGCCGCCGGCAATCCGTAGCCCATCGAGCCGTTGGTCGGCGCGAGCTGGGCCCTATAGAAGCAGTAGCGATGAAACACATGGAACCAGGACGCGAAATTGCCGGCGCCGTTGCAGATCATCGTGTCGGGCGGCGCCACCTCGCGGATCGTGCGCACCACCTCGGCCATCTGGATCGGCCCGGCGCACTGCACTTCCCTGGTCCAATGGAGGTAGTCGGCCCGCGCGCTCTCTGTCCATGACCGGCGCGCGGCTCCGTCGACGGGTTTGAGCGCCTTCGCCGCCGCGCAGAATTCTGCCATGCCCGAGTTGATCGCGAGCGTCGGGCGATAGACGCGGCCGAGTTCTTCGGCGCCGGGATGGATATGGACGAGCGTCTGTTTCGGCTCCGGCGGCGTCACCAGCGTATAGCCGCTGGTCGTCATCTCGCCGAGCCGCGCACCGGCCGCGATCAGCAGATCGGTATTGCGGATGCGTTCGGCCAGCTTCGGATTGATGCCGATGCCCACGTCGCCGGCATAGAGCGCGTGATCGTTGTCGAAATAGCTCTGGCAGCGGAACGAGGCGCCAGTCGGCAGATTCATCGCCTCGGCGAACGCGGTTATGTCTTTCGTTGCCTGCTGATCCCAGGTGCCGCCGCCGACGATCATGAAGGGTCGCTCGGATTTCCCGATCATCGCGCGCAACTGTTCCATCGCGGCGGGGTCGGGATGCGCCTGCATCGCCATCGCCTTGCCGGCAT
>JBBDWX010000010.1:0-9703 GCA_040902665.1 Dongiaceae bacterium | reverse complement strand
CAATTCGCTCGAAAACCACTGGATGCCCTTTACCTCGAATCGCGACTTCAAGCAGGAGCCGCGGCTGCTGGTGCGCGGCGAGGGCGTTTATTACTGGAACCATAAGGGCGAGAAGCTGATCGACGGCTCCTCGGGCCTGTTCAATGTCGCCGCCGGGCACGGTCGCAAGGAGATCGCGGACGCCGTCCACAAGCAACTCCTCCAGATGGATTACGGCCCGCATTTCCAGACCGGCCATCCCGGCTCGTTCGAGCTCGCGCGCCGCGTCGCGCAGCTCACGCCCGAAGGGCTCGCTTATGTTTTCTTCTGCGGCTCGGGTTCGGAATCGATCGACACCGCGATCAAGATCGCGCTCGCCTATCATAGGACGCGCGGCGACGGGCAGCGCACGCGTTTCGTCTCGCGCGAGCGTGCCTATCACGGCGTCAATATCGGCGGCGTGTCGCTGGCCGGCATGGTGAAGAACCGCGAGACCTTCGGCGCGGTCATGCCCGGCGTCTGCCACATGCGCCATACCTGGCTGGAAGAGAACCGATTCTCGCGCGGCCAGCCCGAAAAGGGTGTCGAGCTTGCCGAAGACCTGCAGCGCTTCGTCGATCTCTACGGTGCCTCGACCATCGCCGCCTGTTTCGTCGAGCCGATCGCCGGATCGACCGGCGTGCTGGTGCCGCCCAGGGGCTATCTCGAGCGGCTGCGCAAGATCTGCGATGCGCACGGCATCCTGCTGGTGTTCGACGAGGTGATCTGCGGTTTCGGGCGCACCGGCAAGGCGTTTGCAGCGCAAAGCTTCGGCGTCACGCCCGACATGATCACGATGGCGAAGGCGATCACCAACGGCGCGCAGCCGATGGGCGCGGTCGCCTGCTCCGACAGGATCTACATGACCATCGTCAACAATGCGCCGGAACATGCGGTCGAACTGTTCCACGGCTATACCTATTCGGCGCATCCGGCCGCCTGCGCCGCCGGCATCGCAGCACTCGACATCTACGAGAAGGAAGGCCTGTTCGATCGCGCGGCGAAAATGTCCGACTATTTCCTCGATGCGATGTGGTCGCTCAAGGATCTGCCGGTCGTCACCGACATTCGCGGCTACGGCATGCTCGCCGGCATCGACATTGCGATGGACGAGAAGCCGGGCGCACGTGGCTACGATGCGACCAAGAAATTGTTCGCGAACGGGCTGCACATCAAGTTCACCGGCGATGCCGGGATCGTTGCGCCGCCGCTGGTCGCCGAAAAATCGCATATCGACCAGATCGTGGATATTCTCAGGAAGACGCTGAGCGAGTATTGAGCGGGTAGTATTAGGGCGGGCGCCACGGGGTTTCCGCTCGCCCGCGGCCAAACGATATCGCCCTTGTCCGGCGCGCTTGCGTCTATTTCGTTACATGCAGCCGTGTACCGGCGGCATCGAGTGCTGCGGCCAGGTCCGCACCCGGGACGGTGTCGGTCACGACATCGTCGATTTCGGCGAGCGGGCAGACTGTGTTGAACAGTTCGGCATTGAATTTGGCGCTGTCGATGAGCAGCACGCAGCGCGTCGCGCGTGCGATCATCGCGCGCTTGATCCAGCTCGCATCCAGATCCTGGTCGGTGATCGCCTTCTCGGTCATGCCGCCGGCCCCGATGAAGGCTATGTCAGCCCGGAAACGTGCGAGGAAGTCGCATGCCTCGTGCCCGTAAACCCCGAGCTCGCGTTCGCGATAAGCGCCAGGGCAGAGCATGACCGCCGCCCGATCGTTCGGTGCCAAGGCACGGCCCACAGCGATACTGTTGGTCAGTACGGTCACGGCAAACGATCGCTCTCCGAGCGCGCGGGCGAACTGCGCCGTCGTCGAGCCGGAATCGATCATCAGCACGTCCCCCGTCGAGACCAGCGCAGCCGCGGCGGCGGCAATGCGCCGGCGCTGCGGAACGCGCGCCAGCTCGCGCTGCAGGAAGCCCGGCTCTTCGGTCAGTGAGGGGCTGGCGGCCCCGCCATAGGTGCGGCTGACCAGCCCGCGGCCGGTCAGCTCGTCGATGTCGCGGCGGATGGTCTCCGTGGTGACGCCGAATTCCCGCGCCAGCGCGAGAATGCGGACCGTTACCTGGCTCTTCAGCCGCTCGAGGATGCGGTGCTGACGCTCGGATTTCGAAAGGCGGCGCGGCAAGGGCTCGCTCCCATGGGGCCAGGCAGGATTTAATGTTGCTGTAGCAACATAGATGTTGCAAGTGTCACATTTCGAGCGATAGGCTTCAATTCCGACGAAAGGCGCCGCCGTTCCGGCAAGGCGCCATAAAAGTAGGGTCGCTGCCGCCACGATGCATCGCCGGCATATCGGCCCGCAGACAATGGAGGTTCGCATGGCCAGACATACGGTTTCCCGGGCAGGCAGCGCCGCGACGCAGGCGGCCGCCAGGAACTTCACACGCCGCAGCCTGTTGCGCTGGAGCGGTGCCGCTGTCGGCGCCGCCGTCGCAGCGCCGTTCGTCGTGCCGCGCTCGGCGCTGTCCTCCTCGGGCGAGCTGACATGGTTCACCTGGCCCGATTACTCGACGCCGGAGCTGGTATCGAATTTCGAGGCGGCGACAGGCATCAAGCTGACGGTCGTGAATTTCGGCACCAACGACGAGGCCATCAACAAGCTGCGCACGACCGACGGCGAAGGTTTCGACTTGCTCAATCCGTCGATTACCATGGTGCCGAACTACACCGACTTCGAGCTGCTCCTGCCCCTCGATGAAAGCAAGATCCCAAATCTTGCCAACATGCTGCCCGCCTTCTACGAGAAATCGGCCGATCTCGGCGGCGTCTGGCAGGGAAAGCGCGTTGCCTTCCCCTACGATTGGGGCACCGAGGCCCTGGCCTGGAACACCGACGAGGCAACGCTGGAATATGGCAGTGCCTCGTTCGGCGATCTCTGGAAGGAAGAGTATGCCGGCAAGGTCGGCTGCCGGCCGCGCTCGGCGCTGAACGGCGTCGCCCTCTATCTCGAGGGCGAGGGCAAATTGCCGGAGGGCAGCCTGCGCAAGGCCTATGGCGATCCCGATACCGCCCACCAGGTCCACACGATGGCGGCCGACTTCATCATCGAGCGCAAGAGTGCCATCAACATGTACTGGTCTAGCGCCAACGACTATCCGATCATGTTCCTGCAGAACGGAGTCGCGATCGCACAGACATGGGACGGGCCGATCTTCACGCTCAAGAACGAAGGCGAGCCGCTCATGTACATGGCGCCGAAGGAGGGCGCGCTGACCTGGATCGACAGCATGTGCATCCCGAAGAAAGCGCAGAATATCGAACAGGCTTACGCCTTCATGGACTGGGCGCTAACGCCGGAAGTCGGCGGGATGATGTCGCTCACCACCAACTACAACAGCGTGGTGCGCGGCGCCGAGGAATTCACCGACGACAATTTCAAAAGAAACTTCCAGGAAGCCTATCCGGGCGATGCGCTCGACCGGCTCTGGTTCTATCCGGCAGAGGGCAGCGAATATACCGGCATCGAGCAGGAGTACGCCGACAAGATCATGGCAAGCTGATCGGGCGCCATTGCCGGCAGCCGGTTGCCGTGATGTCCGCATATGCGCCGCGCGCTTTCCTCTCACCGGTTGCGGAGGGGAGGGTGCGCGGCCAATGACCAGCGATCTCGAACTCGATCGTGTCGCCAAGCTCTATGGCGAGGTGACGGCGCTGCACGATGTTTCGGTCACCATCCCGGAAGGCGAATTCTTCAGCTTTCTCGGGCCCTCCGGCTGCGGCAAGACGACGGTGTTGCGGCTCATATCCGGCTTCATCGATCCGAGCGCCGGCGACATCAGGCTCGGTGGCAGGACGCTCGCCGGGATCGCGCCGCACAGGCGGCCGACGGCGCTGATTTTCCAGAACCTCGCCTTGTTTCCCCTCATGTCGGTCGCCGACAATGTCGCCTTCGGCCTGACGGTGCGTGGCGTGCCGCTTGCCGAGCGCCGCCGTCGCGCTGCCGATATGCTCGAGTTCGTGGCGCTCGGCGGTTTTGGCGACCGCCGCATCGAAGAGCTTTCCGGCGGCCAGCGCCAGCGCGTCGCAATCGCCCGCGCGCTTGCGGTCGAACCGGCGGTGCTGCTGCTCGACGAGCCGCTGTCGGCGCTCGACCTGAAATTGCGCCAGCATATGCGCAGTGAGTTGCGCGCGATGCAACGCCGCTCCGGCGTCACTTTCATCTACATCACCCACGACCAGGGTGAGGCGCTCGCCATGTCGGACCGGGTCGCGGTGATGAGCGAGGGCCGGATCGAACAGATCGGCTCGTCGGAAGACGTCTATAACCGGCCCGCAACCGCGTTCGTCGCATCCTTCGTTGGCGAGAACAACATGCTGCGCGGCAGGGTCGACGCCGCCGATGCGTCCTGCGCCGTCGTTGCGACCCCGTTCGGGTCGCTGCGCGGCGGCAATCCCGCCGGGCTCCGGACCGGAGACGATGCGATGCTGTTCGTGCGACCCGAGCGGTTGCGGCCGGCCGCTATCGGCGCCGACGTGCAGACCGTCATCGAAAGTCGCGTCACCAGCCAGGTGTTCGAGGGTTCGGTAGTCAATGTGACACTGGAGCGACCGGGCGGCCGCGACATCGTCGTTACGCTGTCCAACGACGGATCGGCGCAGAAACTGTCGCCGGGCGACCGGCACCGCTTCGCCTTTGACGCGCGCGAGGCGATCGTGCTGCCGGCGGCGACGCTGGCGCACGAGTAACGACGCATGGTCGGTTCATGAACGACATGACCAGGACGCTCGGCCGCGGTGGCACCGCCATGTGCATCGGCGGCACTGCGTTCTGGATTGTCGTGCTTGTGCTCGCGCCGCACGTCATGATGATCGACTTTTCGCTGCGGCCGTCGCTCATCCTCTCCGACGCCGGCGGGCCGCGCGACCACTGGCAGCTCACCAACTATGCCAACCTGATTTTCGATCCGCTGGGCGGGCAGATCTTTGCCAAGACGATCTGGGCCAGCATCATGGTGACGGCCGTCACGCTGGCGATCTGCTATCCGCTCGCATTCTATCTCGCGCAGATTGTGCCCCGCCACCGATTGCGCCTGTTGATGCTGCTGTTGATTGTGCCGTTCTGGATCAATGAAATACTACGCACTTTCGCCTGGCAGATCCTGCTCGCCCAGAAGGGGCCCATCAACACGCTGCTGCTCGATCTGCAACTGATCGCCGATCCGATCCGATTTACCCGTGGCAATGCCGGCGTACTGATTGGCATGACTTACGCATACATACTGTTCATGGTGTTCCCGATCTACAGCGCGATGGAAACGCTCGACCGCAGCCAGATCGAGGCCTCGCGCGATCTCGGAGCGCGCTGGTGGTCGGTCCATCGCTACATCATTGTCCCGCACGCCAAGCCCGGCATCGCCTCGGGCTGCATTGTCACGTTCATGCTGGCGGCAGGGTCTTTTGCCGTGCCGCAAATTCTCGGCGGCGTCGACAGTCTCTGGTTCACCCAGCTGATCTACAACCGCTTCAATGTTGGCGACTGGAACGCCGGCGCCGCCTACGCGGTTGCGCTCGAAGCGCTTTGCCTCGTCTTCGTGCTCGCGATGATGCGGCTGTTTCGGGTGGGTTTGCGGGACATTGCGCGATGACCCCGAGCGATCGTCCGCTGCGGCTTCTGCTCGCTGTCTACCTGGTCCTGTTCCTGGCCTATCTTTTCCTGCCGCTCGGTTTCATGTCGGTGGCGGCGTTCAACGAATTCCGCTTTCCCGCCGTAACGCCCTGGCGCGGCTTCACGCTCAAATGGTTCGTGGCGCTGGCCGAGGATCCGTTGCTGTGGGATGCTCTCGCCACCAGCATCCTGATCGGCGTCGCGGTCGTTCTGGTGTCGCTGCCGCTCGGGCTTGCCGGCGCACTGACGCTGACCAGGCTCAGATTGCGCGCGCGCTCGGGGCTCTACGCCATGCTGGTGTCGCCGGTGCTGATTCCCGGCATCGTCATCGGGATTTCGACCATCATGCTGTGGGACCGTGCTTTTGGCCTCAAGGGCAACTGGTACATCGCCACCTTTGCGCAGGCGAGTTTCATCAGTGCTTACGCAATGCTGCTATTCCTGGCGCGGCTGCAGCGGCTCGATCCGCAACTCGAGGAAGCAGCGCTCGATCTCGGCGCCACGCCGCGCCAGACATTCTTCCGCATCACGCTGCCATTCCTGATGCCGGCGATCCTTGCGGCTGCCGCGCTCGGTTTCATGCAGTCGTTCGAGAACTACAACACGACATTGTTCTCGATCGGCATCGATCAGACGCTGACGATTTACATCGCATCCAAGGTCCGCACCGCGCTGACCCCGGCGGTCAACGCGCTCGCGGTCATCATGATTGCGCTGACCGTCATCGGTACCGTCGTGTTTGAAATCACGCAGCGGCGCAAGGCCGCCCGCGTCGCGTTGGCCGCCAGGCGACGCCGCGCGGCCGATGCGGCCGAGCTTGACCGTACCGGTGCCGCGCCGGCACCCCGTTAGAACCCGCAACTGCGGGCGCCGCGATTGGCCCTTCTCTGTTGCTCGCCGATTTCCTATTGTCGTGGCCGGCCGCGATACGGGGAGAATCGACACTCATGCCATCGAATGAACTAACCGTCCTGAAGGCGCGTTTCGGCACAGCGACCAGACTTGCGAAAGGCCAGTCGATCGAGATCGTGAACACGCACGGGTCGCAGGTTGTCGATTTCTGGGCGATCAACGCGAACGATTTCGCCGAAGCGGCCTCGATGCCGCATTCGCGCAATGCCTGGTATCGCATGGCGCCGCGCGTGGGCGATGCGCTGGTCACCAACAGGCGAACGCCGATCGTGACGCTGACCGCGGACAGTTCGCCCGGCGTGCACGACACGGTCATCCCCTGTTGCGATGCGAAGCGCAACGAACAGCTCGGGCTTGCGCCGGAACATCGCTCCTGCGGACAGAACTTTGCCGAAGCGCTCGCGGCGATCGGGATCGCGCCGCCGAACCCGGTGCCGATGCCGCTCAACGTCTTCATGAACGTGCCGGTGCAGTCGAACGGCACGCTCGGCGTCGCCCCGCCGGTCTCGAAGCCGGGCGATTGCGTGGTGTTCCGCGCCGAGATGGATATCGTTGTCGTCATGTCGGCCTGCCCGCACGATCTCTACCCGGTCAACGGCGCCGATGCGACGCCGCGCGACGTCGCCTGGCGCATCGTCTGAGCGGCCCGCAAATTCCGGGCACAGGGCAAATTTTACGAGATGGCGACCGATACCGACCGGATGCCGACGATCTTCGTGCCGCACGGCGCCGGCCCGTGTTTCTTCATGGACTGGAATCCGCCGGGCATCTGGGATCCGATGGCGGCATTTCTCGGCGATGTGCGCAACAGACTGCCGAGGAAGCCGCGCGCGATCCTGCTGGTGTCGGCGCACTGGCTCGAGCCGCAATTCGCCGTCGCGTCCGGTGCAACGCCGAGGCTCATCTTCGACTATTCCGGCTTTCCGCCGCACACCTACGAGCTGCGTTACGATGCGCCGGGCGATCCGGCGCTCGCGTCGCGCGTTGTGGAGATGCTGAAAAGCGCGGGCATCGCCGCGCATGCGGATCCGGCCCGCGGCTTCGATCATGGCGTTTTCGTTCCGCTCAAGCTGATGTTTCCCGATGCCGATATCCCGGTCGTGCCGTTCTCGCTGCGCGACGATCTCGATCCCGCCGCCCATCTCGATGCCGGTGCCGCGCTCGCCCCCTTGCGCGACGATGGCGTGCTGATCGTCGGCAGCGGCATGAGCTTTCACAATATGCGCGGCTATGGCGATCCGCGCTTCGGGCCGATTTCGGACCAGTTCGATCATTGGCTGACCGCGGCGATCGAAAGCGCACCCGCCGCGCGCCGCATGGCCCTGACCGGCTGGGCGCAGGCGCCGGCGGCGCGGCTCTCGCATCCGCCGCGCGCCGAGGAACATCTGCTGCCGCTGTTCGTCGTCGCCGGCGCGGCGGCGGACGATCCGGGAAGGCGCGTCTTTTCGGATCGCGTCATGGAGACGACGCTCTCCGCCTTCCGGTTCGGCTGAACGAGCTGTCATGGCGCCCGATGCCGCCATTGTTGCCACCCTTTTCGAGGTCGCACGAACGCATTTCGTATCCGGCAATGTCGGGCAATCGGAGCCGGCGATCGTCGCGCTGCTAGCCGAGGATCCCGATCATTTTTACGGGCTTCAGATGCTGGCGCAGTTGCGCGAGGTGCAGGGCCGACACGACGATGCCGCCGCGCTCTGGCAGCAGGCGAACCGCATCAGACCGGGCCACGCGCGTTCCTGGACGCGTCGCGCCGTCATCCTGTTGCGCCGCAACTGGGGCATGCCGCCGTCCCCGCGCCGCAGGCAGTCGGATCGTCCCGGCCTCTCGGTCTCCAGGCTCGGTATCTCGGGCCGTTTCGGCAATCAGCTTCTGCAATACGGCATTGCCCGGTTGATTGCCGAACGTCACGGGCTCGCGTTCGAGGCGCCGGACTGGATCGGACGCGATCTGTTCCGCTTCGACGATCCGCTGCTCACCCATCCGACACGGCCGCCGATCGAGAATGGCGAAGAGGCGGCGATGCAGGCGCTTGTCGCTCCGCCGACGATCGAGGCGCCGCCGGACGCGAGGCTCAACGGCGATCTGTCCGGATTTTTCCAGAGCCCGACCGGGCAATGGGCAGCGCGACGCGACAATTTCCGCAAGCTGTTCGCATTCCAAGGCAAAGCGGCTTCGGCCATCGACCTGGCCTGGAACCGGCTCGCGGACAAGGGCGATCCCGTTGTTGCAATCCATCTCCGGCGCGGCGATTTCGGCAGGAAGGGATTCTGGATCGCGCCGACGGAATGGTACATCGCCTGGCTGAATCAGATCTGGCCGCAACTGCCGCATGCGGTTCTTTATGTCGCGAGCGACGACGCTGCGGTGATCGCCGATTTTAAGCGGTTCGATCCGGTCGTATCCGAAGATATCGCCGATGCGCTGCCCGGTGCCGAGTTTTTGATCGATTTTGCGATGCTGATGCGCAGCCCCGTTCTCGGCATCTCGAATTCCAGTTTCTCTTTTGTTGCCGCGATGCTGAACCCGAACCTCACGACCAGCTTTCGTCCGATGCGCCAACGACGCTCCCTGATACCGTTCGATCCCTGGAACGCGCCGGTGTTGCTGCCGTGAGCCGATCGCTCGACCCGACTCTCGACTGGGCGCTCGATCTGGCGCTGGGCGGCCATACGCCCTGGCTGCTCGCGTTCGGCTGCGTCGTCGTGTTCTTTGCGGCGATCGTGCGCGGTTTCTCCGGATTCGGCTTCTCGCTGCTATCGATCACCGCGATTTCGCTTGCGATGCCGCCATCGGCGATCATCCCGGCGATCTTCATGCTGGAAGTCGCGGCCAGCCTGCATCTGCTGCCCGCGGTCTGGAAGCATGTGCACTGGCGTTCGCTGATCCTGCTGATCGTCGGCTGCGCGATTGCAACGCCGCTCGGCGTCTGGGCGCTCGCCTCGGTGCCGGCGACGCCGATGAAAATCGCGCTCGCGATCTTCGTCATCGTCGCGGCCTTTGCCTTCGTGCGCGGCTGGCGGCTCGAGACAATGCCCTCCGGCCGCCTCACGCTGGCGACGGGGCTTGCGACCGGGCTTGCCAATGGCGGCTTCGGCATGGCGGGCCCACCGGTCGTATTATTCTATTTCGGATCGCCGGCCGGGGCGCATGCCGGTCGC
>JBBDWX010000009.1:0-9720 GCA_040902665.1 Dongiaceae bacterium | reverse complement strand
GGTTCGGTGGTGGTCGAGGTGCGCCGGCAGTTCAAGGAAATCCCGGGCATCATGGAAGGGACCGGCAAGCCGGATTACGGCCGTGCCGTTGACCTTCTGACCAAGTCGGCGATCAAGGAGATGATTATCCCCTCGATGTTGCCGGTGCTCGCGCCGATCGTTCTGTACGTCGTGATCTGGCTGGTGGCCGGTCAGGCGGCGGCGTTCACGGCGCTGGGTGCGATGCTGCTCGGCACGATCGTGACGGGCTTGTTCGTCGCGATCCAGATGACCTCGGGCGGCGGTGCGTGGGACAACGCCAAGAAGTACATCGAAGACGGTCATCACGGCGGCAAGGGCTCCGACGCCCACAAGGCCGCCGTCACCGGCGACACGGTCGGCGATCCCTACAAGGATACGGCCGGGCCGGCGGTGAACCCGATGATCAAGATCATCAACATCGTCGCATTGCTGATGCTGGCGGCGCTGGCACACTGATCGCGGCGAAAGCCGGAAACGGAAAAGGGCCCCGGCGTTTTCCCCGGGGCCCTTTTCTTTCGTCTCCCAGAACGATTGCCCGACATGTTGTCGGGACGCCTAAATCCGTTACGTCAATCAGGGCTCGTTTGCGGTATTGAAACGCCCGAAATTGCCGAGCAGCTGTTGCATGATCGTGAGTTCCTGACCGTAGGTCGGCGTCGTGCGTTCTACCGGTTCGACAACGCGACCGTCCTCGACACCGTAAATGTACATATCGGAGACCAGCCCGCCATCGTCGAACTTCACCACCAGAACTTCCTGGTCGATGATGTCGGGATCGAAGAAGGCATATTGTTCGGTGCGCTTCGAGACGTAGTACCAGGTGTTCGGATCGAACGTGCCGGTCGCCGACGGCGTGCCGAGCAGTTGCGAAACCTGCTGGCGCGTGTCGATGCCGGGATGAACGGCCAACACCTTGTCGGGGTCGGGCTCGTTGCCGCGGACGTCGTACTTGCCGCCGCAACTCGCAGCGAGGAGACAGAGGCAACCGAACAGCGCGATCCGGCGGCGTCGCAGGGTCGCGGCCGGCGCGGCCGATCTGGCGTGGATTTCATGCATGGCCGCATTATAGCGGCGACAAATCCGGCGACAATCCGCTAGGAGGGGGCCGCCAGTCGGGATTGCGGGACGGGACGGCAAACGGGGGCCATCCGGGGCAGGGTCGGCAACCGGGCCGTCGGGCGGTTCTGTCGATCCGGTATGTGAAAAGGAAGCGGCGATGAACCTGAAGCGGCTGTTTCGCGGCGATCCGCAGGAGAAGCCGGCCCGTGCGCTATACGATGTGGCGGTCGCGCAGGCGCGCTCGCCGGATTTTTATGCAGCGCTGCATGTACCGGACACGCTCGATGGCCGCTTCGAACTCATCGCGCTGCACGGATTCCTGATCATGCACCGGCTCAAGAGCGAGCCGGCGCCGGGGCCGGACCTGGCCCAGGCACTGTTCGACGTCATGTTCGCCGATATGGACGCGGCGCTGCGCGAAATGGGGGCGGGCGATCTTGGCGTCGGCCGGCGGGTCAAGACCATGGCCAAGGGCTTTCTCGGCCGGGTGGCCGCCTACGAGTCGGGGCTGGCCCAACCGGACGGGCCGGCGCTGGAGGCGGCGCTGCGGCGCAATCTCTACGGGACGGTCGAACCGGACCGGGCCGCGCTCGCCGCGATGACCGGCTATATCCGCGCCGCTGTCGGCGGGCTCGCGGCGCAGCCGGTGGCGGCCATTCTGGCCGGCGAGGTACGGTTTCCGGTACCCCCGGCCGGGCGTTGACCGGGTCAATTGACCGGGTCGGGGCCGGTCCCTATGTTGGCCCGCCTTTCATCCGACAGGACCGGCAAGGATGAGCCAAGCGCCTGACATTCCGGGCGCCGAGTTTTCCCGCCTGATCGAGGTCGAGGCACTCGGTACCGACGCCATCGAGCAATCGCTCGAAGCATCCGAGACGGAACGGGCGGCGCTCACGCGCCGCTTCGGCCTGCTCGCGCTGGACCGGCTCGAGGCGCACGTCACGGTGCAGCGCGAACCGGGGCGGCGGGTGCGTGTAACCGGCCGGCTCCAGGCGGAACTGCAACAGCGTTGCGTGGTGACGCTGGTGCCGGTGACGAGCCGGATCGACGATCGGTTCGTGACGGTCTATGCGGACGATCCGGCGATCGAGGACGAGCCGGTCGACTGGGACGACGACGAGGAGATCGAGCCGCTGGAGAACGGTACGATCGATCTCGGCGAAGGGGTGGTGCAGCAGCTTGCGGTGTGCATCGACCCGTACCCCCGCGCGCCGGGGGCCGCCCTGCCGGACGCCCATCGGGCCGAAGACGGGGCGGAACAGGCAAAGGCGAGCCCGTTCGACGAGCTTGCCGCGCTGCGCAAACGCAATTAGCCGGCCGCGCGGCGGGGCCCCGAGGGGGCCGCTTGCCGGAGGCCTCCGGGTTCGTTAGTAATCTGCGGTTTCGGCCGCATTGGGAACGGAAAAATGGCAGTACCGAAGAAGAAAACCAGCAAGTCCCGCCGCAATATGCGCCGCGCGCATCTCGCGCTCGACGGCAGTGCATTCATCGAATGCAGCAACTGCGGCGAAGTGAAGCGGCCGCATCATGTGTGCGATTCCTGCGGTCACTACGACGGCCGCGACGTAAGCGCCGACAACAGCGCCGCCGCCTGATCGGGCCGGCCGGCGCGGCGCGGCGCGAACGCCATATGACCGGGGACCTGGCCATTGCCCTCGATGCCATGGGTGGCGACCAAGCGCCCGACATGGTCGTGCGCGGCGCCAATCTTGCGCGCAAGAGATTCCCGAGCGCCCGTTTCATTTTCTTTGGCGACGAAGCCCGTATCGCGCCGCTGCTGAAGCGCATGCCGCGCCTCGCCAAGATCAGCAGCATCGTACACACCGACCAGGTGGTGGGCGGCGAGGACAAACCGTCGATCGCGCTGCGTACCGGGCGTCAATCCAGCATGCGGCTCGCCATCAACGCGGTCCATGACGGGCGGGCAGCGGGCGTCGTTTCCGCGGGCAACACCGGCGCGCTGATGGCGATGGCCAAGTTCGTCCTCAAGACGCTGCCGGGCATCAGCCGTCCGGCGATCGCTTCGTTCTTTCCGACGATGCGCGGGGAGAGCGTCATGCTCGATCTCGGCGCCAACGTGCAATGCGATTCCGAGAATCTGGTCCAGTTCGCGATCATGGGCGAAGTGTTCGCGCGCACGGTGCTCGGCACGGTGAAACCGAGCATCGGGCTTCTCAATGTCGGGTCCGAGGATCTCAAGGGCCACGAGGCCTTGCGCGAGGCGAGCGCCGTGCTGCGCGAACTCCAACTGTCCGGCACGTTTCACGGCTTCATCGAGGGTGACGACATCGCCAAGGGTACGGTCGATGTGGTGGTGACCGACGGGTTCACCGGCAACGTGGCCCTGAAGACGATCGAGGGCACCGCGCGGCTGTATAGCGAGTTCCTGCGCGCCACGTTCAGAAGCTCGCTCCTGGCCAAGATCGGTTATCTGCTGGCGCGCCCCGCGCTCAATGCGTTGCGCCTGCGCACCGACCCGCGTCGCTACAACGGCGCAATCTTCCTCGGTCTCAATGGCGTCACGGTGAAAAGCCACGGCGGCACCGATGCGATCGGTTTCTCGAATGCGATCGGCGTGGCGATCGACATGATCCTGCACGGCGCCATCGAAAAAATTCGCGAGGACTTCGCCCATCTGTCGCCGGCCGCCGGGGCCGGGCCGCAAGTGGCGACGCTCGGATGACACGTCGGTCGGTTGCGATCGGCTGCGGGGCCTATCTGCCGAAGCGCATTGTCAGCAATGCCGAGCTGGCAGCCCGGCTCGAGACCACCGACGAGTGGATCGCGCAGCGCACCGGCATCCGGCAGCGCCATATCGCGGCCGACGGCGAGGCAACCTCGCATCTCGCGACCGCCGCCGCGCAGGCGGCCCTCGACGATGCCGGCGTCCCGGCGGACAGCATCGACCTGATTGTGCTGGCAACCGCCACGCCCGACGAAACCTTCCCGGCGACCGCGGCCCGCGTGCAGGCCAATCTCGGTTGTGGCGGCGGCATCGCCTTCGACGTCCAGGCGGTGTGCAGCGGGTTCGTCTATGCATTGGCCGTAGCCGATAACTTCATCAAGGTCGGGCAGTCGAAGCGCGCCCTGGTGATCGGTGCCGAGGTATTTTCGCGCATTCTCGACTGGGAGGACCGCTCTACCTGCGTTCTGTTCGGCGACGGGGCCGGCGCGGTCGTTCTCGAGGCGCAGGAGGGAGCCGGCACGACAGCGGATCGCGGCGTGCTCTCGACGCATCTCTACAGCGACGGCCGCTATCACGACATGCTCTATGTCGACGGCGGTCCGTCCACGACCGGTCTTGCCGGCCATCTGCGTATGCAGGGCAAGGAAGTGTTCCGCCATGCCGTCGTGAAACTCGCCGATGCCGTCGACACAGCCGTCAGGGCGAACGGGCTGACCGGGGCCGATGTCGACTGGCTGGTGCCGCATCAGGCGAATCGGCGAATCATCGACGCCATGGCGCAGCGACTCGGCCTGTCGGAGGAAAAAGTCGTGATCACCATCGACCGGCACGCGAATACGTCGGCCGCATCGATCCCGCTGGCGCTGGCGGAAGCGAGCAGCGACGGTCGGCTGAAAGCCGGACATCTGGTGCTGATGGAAGCGATGGGCGGGGGCTTCACCTGGGGCTCGGCGCTCTTGCGCTGGTAGGCTGCGCACCGGCCATCACACATCAATTCCACGGCCGATCCCTCTGGAATTGACTGATTTACGCGAAGCGGCTAGCGTCATCAAAACGCCATCTCGAGGGGGGGCATGGCACAGCGAACCGTCACGCGCGCGCAGTTGAGCGAGGCCGTCTTCAAGGAGGTCGGCCTGTCGCGCAACGAGTCCGCCGATCTGGTCGAAGCGGTTCTCAATGAAATCTCGGACACGCTGGCGAATGGCGAGACGGTCAAGATCTCGTCGTTCGGCAGCTTCATCGTGCGCGAGAAGGGCGAGCGCGTCGGTCGTAATCCGAAGACCGGCGAGGAAGTTCCGATCAAGCCGCGTCGGGTTCTGGTGTTCCGCGCCTCCCATGTCCTGAAAGACCGCGTCAATCGGGGTGTCGCGCGTGGCGATGGCGCCTCCCATGCCGGAGACGATGCATGAGCCCAGCCGAAGCCGCCAAGACGCGCCGCGACGAGGACGACGAGCAGGTACGCGCCGGCGGCGCGCCGTCGGAACGGCGGGGCAAGTCGGCCAATGCCTTCCGGACCATCAGCGAGGTGGCGGACGAACTGGCCGTGCCCCAGCATGTGCTGCGGTTCTGGGAGACCAAGTTTCCCCAGGTGAAGCCGCTCAAGCGGGGCGGCGGCCGGCGCTATTACCGGCCCGAGGATGTTGCCCTGCTGAGCGAGATCCGGGCCCTGCTGTATTCGGACGGCTATACCATCCGCGGCGTGCAGAAACTCTTTCGCGAGGGCGGGGTCCGGCCGCGCGAGGAGGGCGACGGGGCGCCGGTCGACGGGGCGCCTGAAGCAGCCGAGCGGCCGGCAGCCGATCGGGACCGGTCGGGCGTTGCGGATTCCGGTGCGCGCCATCAGCTTGCCGATGCGATCGACGAATTGAGTGCCCTGCGCGATCGGCTGGCACGCTTCCTCGACTAGCAGTCTCTATCTTTCAGGATTTGGGCGGACGCGCGGCCGAACCGGCCCCGGCGCTTCGGTTGCGCCTGCGGCGAAGGCTCGATCGGCCGCGGAAGGCTCGTTCGGTTGCGCCTGCCGCGGAAGGCTCGTTCGGTTGCGCCTGCGGCGGAAGGGTCGTTCGGTTGCGCCTGCGGCGCGGGGCCGGCTATATAGGCGCCGGCGTTTGGCCGATGTTCGGAGCGTAGCGCAGTCTGGTAGCGCACCACACTGGGGGTGTGGGGGTCGTGGGTTCAAATCCCGCCGCTCCGACCATTTTTCAGCACAGGTCCGCGAGCCCGAGCGGTTGCATCCGGCGCCGGCCGGTCGCCACGAACGGATCATCGGAGATCTTGCGATGGGCTGGACGTCGTTGCCCGCCTGGAGCTATGCCAACGATGCCTTCTTCGCGCTCGAGCGCGACGCCATCTTTCTTTCGGCCTGGCAGATCGTCGGTCATGTGTCGGAGATACCCGACGTCGGCGACTATCTGCGCTTCGATCTGCTCGACCAGAGCGCGATCGTGGTGCGCGACGAGAATGGCAATATCGGCGCGTTTCACAATGTCTGCCGTCACCGGGCATTTCGCCTGCTGGATGGGCCAAAGGGCAATTGCCGGCAGACCATCCGCTGCCGCTATCACGGTTTTGCGTACGATTTCGGCGGCGCGCTCCGCACCGTCCCGGCGGAAGAATCGTTCGAGGGGCTCGATAAGAGCTGCTTCGGTCTCAATCGGATCGATCTCGAAATCTGGCGCGGCTTCATCTTCGTTCGCTTCGGGGGCGACGGGCCCAGCGTGGCGGCGCAATTCGCGGCGGTCGACGACCAGCTCGCGCATTATCGCTTCGATGCGCTGATGCCGTATGGCGACGTGGCGACGGCGCCGATCGCGGCCGACTGGAAGGTGGCGATCGACAATAATATCGAGGGCTATCACATCCCGGTCGCGCATCCGGGCCTGCAACGACTTTATGGCCACGACTATCGCTTCGAGCTTTATCCGCTTGGCGTCAGCCATGCCGGCGGCCCATTGCGCGAGGTGGCGCATGCACCCTGGAGCGAGCGGCATTATCTCAAACTGCTGCCGCCGGTCGAAAACCTGCCCGAAGATCGACGCCGGTTCTGGGGTTATTACAGCATGTTCCCCAACCTGGCTTTCGACGTGTATCCCGACATGATCGATTTCTTCCAGATTCTGCCGGTCGGACCGGGGCGCAGCATGAGCCGCTGGCGGGCCTATGCGGTACCGGATGCGCGCCGCGAGATGAAGGCTGCGCGCTGGCTCAATATGCGCATCAACACGCAGACGGGTTTGGAGGACAAGCATCTGGTCGAGGGCGTGCAGGCCGGTTTGGGCTCGCTCGGCTATTCGGCGGGGCCGCTATCGGGCCGCGAGGCGCGCGTGAAACAGTTTCACGATATGATCCGCGCCGCCATTCCTGTTGCATCGCTGACGGCGCCGCCGGCGCCGGGCGATATGGAGAATGCCAATCGCGCACTGACCGACCAGGCGGCGCTCGAACGATCCGCGGCGCGCTCGGCGCGATAAGACGACGCGCGCGGGAGCGCCTCAGCGCATGTCAGGGGTTCGCCACGAGTTCCCGTCCGGCGTCGGTCAGCTTGCAGACCAGCCAGTCGGGTTTCAGCGGATTGGTGAACCAGGGTTCGGCCCAGCCCTGATCGATACAGGCGCGCACGGTGCGCTCCGAAATGCGCTGGCCCCATTCGTCGAACAGCGGCAGCTTGCCGCCCGGCTGGGCGAGGCCACGCTCGAGCCAACGGCGCTGAACCGGTGAAGGATGCTCGCTCGATGCTGGAACTTCTTGGGCCAAGCTATTGGTTTTCATTGTTGTTCCCCCTGTCCCGAATGTTCATTGTCCGGATTAAGAGGCGATCTGACAAGATAAATTGGCGCGCGTTGCCAGGGGTGCAAGGCCGGGTGCAGCATGCGCCATCTTCCCGCAGGAGCCGCCCCGAGGAACGCTGTTGAGCACGCCGCAATCCGCCCGAACCGCGCAGGTGTTTTCCGCGATCGGGCATTTCTACATCCATCTGTTCACCGCGATCTTTTTCACGATCGCGCTCGGCATCGAGGACGATTGGGGCGTCAGCTTCCAGGATCTCCTGCCGCTCTGGACGCTGGGTGCGGCGCTGGTGGGTGCCGCGGCCTTGCCGGCGGGATGGATCGCCGATCGCTGGAGCGCGCGCGCGATGATGGTCGTGTTCTTCATCGGCATCGGCGGCGCAGCAATCCTGTGCGGCCTGGTCGAAGGCAGTCGCGGGCTGGTCGCGACGCTGGCGCTGGTCGGCCTGTTCGCGGCGATCTATCACCCGGTCGGGATTCCCTGGCTGGTGCGCAATGCGACCGCGCGCGGCAAGGCGCTCGGCATCAACGGCATTTTCGGCAATCTCGGCATGGCGGCGGCCGGCGTGACGGCGGGCACATTGACCGCGCTTGCGGGCTGGCGCTTCGCGTTCATCGTGCCCGGCGCGATCGCGCTCGCGACCGGGCTCGTCATGCTGGCGATGGTGCGCGCCGGGCGCGTGCCCGAGGGCGGGCCTGCGATCGCGCGCAGCCATCCGCCGAGCCGCGGCCATGTGCTGCGCGCGTTCTTCGTGATGCTGATGGTGATGTTCTGCGGCGGTCTGGTGTTTCACGGCACGCAGAGCGCACTGCCGAAACTGTTCGATGAACGGCTCGGTTACATGCTGGGCGAGGGCACCGAAGGCGTCGGCTGGGCGGTCGGCCTCGTTTATGCGGCGGCCGGGCTGATGCAGCTCATCGGCGGCCATCTGGCCGACCGCTGGCCGCTGAAGCGGCTCTATGTGCTGGCGATCGTGCTGCAGCCGCTGCTGCTTTATCTGGTTGCCATCGCCGGCGGCATGCCGCTGATCTTCGCGGCGACACTCTCGGTCGTGGTCGGGATCGGCATCCTGCCGGCGGAAAACCTGCTGCTCGCCTATTTCGCGCCCGACCGTCATCAGAGCCTCGCCTTCGGGCTCAAATATGTGGTTGCGTTCGGTACGGGGCCGATCGCGCTGCTCCTGGTGGCGCGGCTGAGCGACGACGGGGCGGGTTTCTATCCGGTGTTCGTGCTGCTGGCCATCCTGATGGCGGTCGCATTCTTCGCGAGCCTGGCCTTGCCGGCGCCGCGGATCGCATCGCCGGAATCAACGCCTGCGCGAACGGCGGCGGCGGAATAGCTCGCAACGAACCTGGTCGGTGTGCGCCTAGCCGAACAGCCGCGGATGCTCGATCGCCGGGCAGCGGTTCATCACGACGCTGAGCCCGGCCGCTTCGGCGCGGGCGGCGGCGGCATCGTCGCGCACGCCGAGCTGCATCCAGACGATTTTCGCGCCGATGGCGATCGCCTCGTCGACCGCAGCCCCGGCATGTTCGGAGCGGCGGAAGATATCGACCATATCGACCGGCTCGGCGATCTCGGCCAGGCTCGCGCGACAGCTCTCGCCGTTGATCGTCTGACCGGCCGCCGTCGGGTTGACCGGGATTGTGCGATAACCCGTGCGTTGCAGGAATGCCATCACGCGATGGCTCGGCCGATCGGGCTTCGGGCTGGCGCCGACCACGGCGATCGTGCGCACGCTCGCGAGAATGTCGCGGATATAATCGTCGCTGTAATTGTCGTGATCGATGGCCATCGGATCAGCAGCCCTGCCAGACGGGTTTGCGCTTTTCGATGAAGGCGTCGATGCCTTCCTCGGCATCGCGCGCCAGCATGTTCGTGGTCATCACCGAACTGGCATAGGCATAGGCGTCGGTGATGCCGAGTTCGAGCTGATTATAGAACGCCTCCTTGCCGATCGCGAGCGTCAGCGGCGATTTGGCGGCGATCGTGTCGACAAAGGCGGCAACCGTCGCATCGACCTGGTCGGCCGGCACGGCGCGATTGACGAGGCCGAGCGACTGGGCGGTCGCCGCGTCGATCATCTCGCCGGTCAGCAGCATTTCCATCGCCGGCTTGCGCGCGACATTCCGCGCGAGCGCCACCATCGGCGTCGAGCAGAAGAGACC
>JBBDWX010000008.1:0-9761 GCA_040902665.1 Dongiaceae bacterium | reverse complement strand
TGACGACGGTGCCCCAGATCAGCAGATTGCCGAGCGGGTCGTCGACCATCGCGACTTTACCCTTGTATTCGTCCTTCATGATGTCGAGCCAGCTTTCGGGCACGCTGCTGACAGCTTCCGGATCGTACATCAGCGGCAGGGAGCCCCAGTTCCACGGCACGCCCATCATCTGGCCTTCGTGCTGGATCGCTTCCTGGTTGTTGAACTGCGGAATGAGCTTGGTGAAATTCGAGATGCGGCCCGTGTCGATCGGCTCAAGCAGACCGCCCTCGGCCATCAGCGGCAGATAGCCGAAATACATCGTGATGAGATCGGTGTTGCCGATGCCACCGGCCTGCAGCTTGGTGATGATCTCTTCGTTCGACGAGATGAACGTCGGCTGGAAATCGATATCGTTGTCGGCGAGGAACGAGCCAGCGAGAATCGGCGTTTCGTAACCCTGCCAGCCCATCCAGGTCATTGTGGTGGCGGCCCTGGCCGGGTGCGGGATCGCACCGAGCGCGACGGCGCCACCCGCGGCGGCCATTCCGGCCATGACCCGTCGCCTTGAGAGCGACGACAGTTTCGCCAGCGTCATCGCCGCCGCGATCGAGCCTTTATCCGAACTCATTTCAGGTGCCTCCCGGTTGCGTCTCGCGTAAGCGAGACCTTGCTATGCCAACCCCGTTGCGTTCGCGTCGTCGTTCGAAATCGAAGTTTTGCCGTCGTCCCGATGCCCGCATCGGTGAAAGGGATCGCGCAATCGCGATCGCCGGGTGCCTCGAGTTCGGTTTGGCGGAACGTTGTTATGGTTATGATTGCGGCAAAGCTTAGGGGAGTCTTCTGAAGACGGTCAAGGACAGCGCCTGTTTGTCGAGCGTTTCGGGCGGCCGTTCCGGGGAATCGTTCCGGGCAGCCGTTCTGGGCCGCCGTTCCGGGCAGCCGCTCCGGGCAGCCCGGTCATCCCGCCCGGGGTCGGTTCGGCGCCAATGGAGGCATGATCGCGACCGGGTGCGCTTGCCTGACCGCATACCCGCTCCGTACTCTGCGCCCGGTTCATCCTGGGCAGCTGTGAGGCAATCCGTGGCCACCGATCCGTACAATGTCATCGTCATGGGTGCCGCCAGCGGCATCGGCGCCGCGGCGGCCGGCCATCTCGCTGCGCAGGGCATCCGGGTGTTCGGCATGGACCGCAACCTCTCAGCTATGCAGGCGCTCGCCGATACTGTGCGGCGCGCCGGGCATGCCCTCGAGGCCTCTGGTGCGGATATCACCGAACCGGCTTCGGTCGACGCCGCCATAGACGCCGTGGCGCGCAAGGCCGGACAGATTCATGGCCTCGTCAATTGCGCCGGCATCACCGGCATCACCAACATCAAAGGCCACGAGGTCTCGCTGGAGGATTTCGATCGCGTCTATGCGATCAACCTGCGCGGCGCGCTGGTTGTCAGCCAGGCGATCCTCAGACACATGCTGCCGCACGGTTACGGCCGCATCCTTCATGTCGCCTCGATCGCCGGCAAGGAAGGCAATGCCGGCATGGCGGCCTATTCGGCGACCAAGGCCGGGCTGATCGGGCTCGTGAAGTCGATTGCGAAGGACTATCCCGAGACCGGTATAACCATCAACGCGCTGGCGCCCGCCGTTATCCGTACGCCGCTGGTCGACGCGCTGCCGGATGCGACGGTCAAATATATGACCGACAAGATTCCGATGCGCCGCGTCGGCGAGCTGTCGGAAGCGGCGGAAATGATCGCCTGGATCGTGTCGCCGGCCTGCAGTTTCACGACCGGCTTCACCTTCGACCTGACGGGCGGCCGCGCGACCTATTGACCCACGTTGCTGGCGCGACATTTCCGCCGATATCGGCCCTCATGGTGAACCTGTCGAACCCATGAGGGCTGCAGGTCTTATGGCCTCATCCTTCGACAGGCTCAGGATGAGGTGATTATTGTACCGAAATGCTTTTCGAATTGATGAAGTCGACCCGGACGTTTCGGATCACGACACCCGAAACCGCGCGACCGTGTCGGGATCGAGTGTGACGCCCAGCCCCGGCCCGTCGGGCACGGCGACCGTGCCGTCCGCAAGGATCGGCAGCCGCTCGCGCGTCAGTTCCCAGCGCAGCGGCGATTCGCTCATCGAATACTCCAGCGGCTCCTCGGCTTCCTGTTGGCCGAGAAAGGCCAGATTGGCGGCGAGCAGGATGTTCGTCTTGTAGCCGTGCGGCACCACGCGGCCGCCATGCGTTCGCGCGAGCGCCGCGATGCGCATCAGTTCGCTCGGGCCGCCAGCCATCGATATATCGGGTTGCGCGATATCGACCCGCCCGATCTCGAACAGCATGGCGAACTCGTGCCGCGTCGTGAGGCCCAGATCGCCACCGGCAATCGGAATGCCGTAGCCCTGCAGGCGGGCGTATCCTGCGAAATCGTCGGCCGGCAGCGGCGCCTCGACCCAGTCGAAACCGAATTCGCGGAACACCGGCATCAGCTTCATCCCGTCCTCCGCCCGGTCCCAGGCCGCCGTCACATCGACCATCAGGCGGATATTGTCGCCGACATGCCGGCGCGCCGTCCGGATCAGTTCCGTCGCGCGCGGCACATCCTCGTGCCAGAACCGCTCGGCGCAGATCTTGATCGCCCGAACGCCGTGCGCGAGACCGCGATCGATGTTCCGGCGCACCTCGTCCGGCGTGTTGCCGGTCGGATAGATCGTGCCGTATGCCGGCACATGGCTGTGCCGCCGCGTGCCGAGCAGATCGCAGAGCGGGCGGCCGAGCGCCTTTCCACGCAGGTCCCAGAGCGCCATGTCGATCGCACTGATCGCATGGAGAACCGCGCCGCGACGACCGTAATAGGCGGTCGCGTCGTACATGCGCGCCCACAGGCCTTCGATGTCGCTGGCGTCCTCGCCGATCAGCACCTCGCGCAAGCCCATGGCGGTGCGATGCGATTGCCTCGTCTCGACGATCGCGCGAATCACCGCCGGCACGCTGTCGGTTTCCGAGATTCCGGTCAGGCCATCGTCGGTATGAACGAGAACTAGGCAATCGCTATAGGAACCGTCGAACCCGTCGGGCAACAAACCGGGCGCACGCAGCTCGATAACTTCGATGTCGCGGATTTTCATGCGATGCCCTGCGCCGGTGGTAATTCGGCGCGCATCGTAATCGAAGGGAGGGACGATTGCACAGGCGGATGCGTCGCTGAGCCGCCGCCGGCTAGACCCAGCGAAACACCGCGAAGGAATAGACCAGCGAGATCGCGAGGCCGCCCCAGAGCGGCGTGCCGAAGATTGCCAGCCAGCCGAGGAAGATGAAGGCGCTGCCGAGCAGCGAGATGAACAGCCGGTCGCCGCGCGTGGTATCGAGGCCCAGAATCCCGTGCCGTGGCCCGCCGCCGGGCGAACGCATCTCCCACACAACCATGCCGATCAGGCAGAGCGCGATGAACGCGAAGAAGGTTGCTGTCGGCCAGGTCCATGCCATCCAGGTCATCGTCGCTCTCCTCCCGGCGCCGGCGCGTCAGACGCGTCCAAGGGCAAAACCCTTGGCGATATAGTTGCGCACGAACCAGATCACGACGGCACCGGGCAGGATGGTGAGCGCACCGGCCGCCGCGAGAAGGCCGAGCTCGTAGCCCGAGGTGCTGGCTGTTCGGGTCATGGTGGCGGCGATCGGTTTCGCCGCGACCGAGGTCAGCGTCTTGGCGAGAAGCAGTTCGACCCAGGAAAACATAAAACAGAAGAAGCATGCGACGCCGATCCCCGCCGTGATCGTCGGAATGAAGATCTTGAAGAAGAATCGCCAGAAGGAATAGCCGTCGACATAGGCAGTCTCGTCCAGTTCCTTGGGTACACCCGACATGAAGCCTTCGAGGATCCACACCGCGAGCGGAATGTTGAAAAGGCAGTGGGCGAGTGCGACGGCGATATGCGTGTCGAACAGGCCGACGGCCGAATAAAGCTGGAAGAAGGGCAGCGCGAACACCGCCGGCGGCGCCATGCGGTTGGTCAGCAGCCAGAAGAACAGATGCTTGTCGCCGAGGAACCGGTAGCGCGAAAAGGCATAGGCGGCCGGCAGGGCGACAGACACCGAAATCACGGTGTTCATCACGACATAGATGATCGAATTGATATAGCCGTTGTACCAGGTCGGATCCGTGAAGATCGTGATGTAGTTTTCAAGCGTGAAGTTGTTCGGCCACAGCGTGAAACCGCCCAGAATCTCGTTGGTCGTCTTGAACGACATGTTCAGGAGCCAATAGATCGGCAGCATCAGGAAGAAGATGTAGACGGTCGGGATCAGCCAGCGAAATCGCATCGTCACTGCTCCTCGTTCCGCATCATCAGCGTATAGAAAATCCAGCTCAGCAGCAGGATGATCAGGAAGTAGATCAGCGACATGGCCGCCGCCGGTCCGAGATCGAACTGGCCGAGCGCGATCTTCACGAGATCGATCGAGAGGAAGGTCGTCGCGTTGCCGGGGCCGCCGCCGGTGAGCACGAAGGGCTCGGTATAGATCATGAAACTGTCCATGAACCGCAGCAGAACCGCGATGGTCAGGACGCGCTTCATCTTGGGCAGTTCGATATAGCGGAAGACCGCCCAGAACCGCGCGCCGTCGATTTTGGCCGCCTGGTAATAGGCATCGGGAATAGCGATCAGCCCGGCATACGCCAGCAGCACGACCAGCGACGTCCAGTGCCATACGTCCATCAGCACGACGGTGAACCAGGCTGCGAGCGGCTGCTGGGTGTAGTTGTAATTGAAGCCCATGCCGTTCAGCAGGTTGCCGAGAAAGCCGATCTCGGGCAGCGCGAAGATGTTCCAGATCGCACCGACCACGTTCCACGGAATGAGCAGCGGCAGCGCCATCAGCACGAGGCAGACCGAAACCCATGGTCCCCGTCGCGGCATGGCGAGCGCGATGGCGACACCGAGCGGAATCTCGATCGCGAGGATGATGCCGGTGAACAGAAGCTGGCGCAGCAGCGATGCGTGGAAGCGCTCGGAGGCCAGCGTCTGCTGGAACCAGGTGACGCCCTCCCAGAAAAACATATTGTCGCCGAACGTCTCCTGGACGGAGAAGTTGACGACCGTCATCAGCGGAACGATCGCGTTGAACGCGACGAGCGCGACGACCGGCAGGACGAAGAACCAGGCGCGCTGGTTATGTGTCTTCCGGCTCATGTGACCGCCCAGCCATCGGCGTAGACCTGAGTGTGCGCCGGATCGAGGCGGATATGCGCTGTATCGGCCGGCAGCGCCGTTCCCTCGGCAACCAGCAGATTGATCGCGGTGTCGCCATGGCGGGATTCGACAATGTGGAACCGGCCGGCATCGCTGACCTTTGCAATCCGGACCGGAATACCCTCGTCGGCGAAGCGAACGAATTCCGGCCTGACGCCGATCTCGAATTTTGAAGCGCCTGCAGGAACTTTTGGCCGGGCGCGGGTCTCGATCGCGATGCCGTCGAAATGCGCCATGCCGTTCTCGATCGTGCAGGGCAACAGGTTCATACCCGGCGAGCCGATGAAATGTCCGACGAAGGTATGCTGCGGGCGTTCGAACAGATCGATCGGGGTGCCGATCTGAACCACCGCGCCGTCATGCATGACGACGACCTGGTCGGCAAAGGTCAGCGCTTCGGTCTGATCGTGCGTCACGTAGATCATGGTCGCGCCGACCTGCTGGTGCAGCTCCTTTAGCTTGGAGCGCAGAACCCATTTCAGATGCGGATCGATCACGGTGAGCGGCTCGTCGAACATGATGACATTGACGTCGGACCGCACCAGGCCGCGCCCGAGCGAGATTTTCTGCTTGCCGTCCGCCGGCAGGCCCGACGCCCGCTTCGGCAGCATGGCATCGAGATCGAGCATCGCGGCAATCTCGCGGACGCGCGTATCGATTGCGCCTTCGGCGACGCCGCGATTGCGCAGCGGAAACGCGAGATTGTCGTAGACGGTCATCGTGTCGTAGATGACGGGGAACTGGAAAACCTGTGCGATATTGCGCTGCTCCGGCGAAAGCGCCGTCACGTCGCGCTCGTCGAACAGCACCTTGCCTTCGCTCGGCGTGACCAGGCCGGAGATGATGTTGAGCAACGTGGTCTTGCCGCAGCCGGACGGCCCGAGCAGCGCGTAGGCGCCGCCATCCGCCCAGTCGATCGTCATGCGCTTGAGCGCATAGTCGCCGTCGTCGCGCGGCGCGGCGGCATAGCTGTGGCGCAGATCGACGAGCCGGATATTGGCCATCAGTCCGTCCTCCGCATCGTCAGGGCTGAGCGCGTCGTCATGCCGCCACCAGCCGGTCTTCGCGGTCGAACAGGAAACAATGTCCAGTATCGATAAAAAGCCGTGCGCGCTCGCCAACCCGGAACGGATGGACGCCGTGCGAGAGCGAGACCCAGGTGCTTTCCTCGACCTCGAAATGCACCGTTGTTTCCGAGCCGCTGATTTCGCTGATCAGCACGCGCCCGTCGATCTCGGCGGCATTCTGCGCGGGCGCCGCCGGCGTGATGTGATGCGGCCGGATGCCGAGCGTGTAGCTGCCGTCGGGCAGGGCGGCATAGCGGCCTTCGGCAGGCCAGCGCACATCGCCGGTCAGAATGAACTGACCGCGGTCCTTCCGCAGGGGCGCGGTATTGATCGGCGGATCGGAAAAGACCTGGGCGGTCCGAAGATCGGTGGGTCGCCGATAGACTTTGGCGGTTTCGCCGAACTGCGTGACGCGCCCCGCGTGCAGCGTTGCGGTATGCCCGCCCAGCAGCAACGCTTCGGTCGGTTCTGTCGTCGCGTAAACGACGGTGCAATGCCGGTCCGCAAACAGACGCGGCAATTCCTCGCGCAGCTCTTCGCGCAATTTGTAATCGAGATTGGCGAGCGGCTCGTCGAGAAGAACGAGATCGGCATCCTTGACCAGGGCGCGCGCCAGCGCCGTGCGCTGCTGCTGACCGCCGGACAATTGGCTCGGTCGCCGGTCGAGCATGGGCGCCAGCTTCAGGATCTCGGCGATGCGGTGGACGCGATCGCGAATCTGGGGTGCCGGAACACGGCCGACCCGCAGCGGCGATGCGATGTTCTCGTAGACCGTCATCGCCGGGTAGTTGATGAACTGCTGATAGACCATGGAGACATTGCGCTTCTGAACCGAAACGCCGGTCACGTCTTTGCCATTGAAGAAGACGCGGCCCTCGGTCGGGCGTTCGAGCCCAGCCATGATCTGCATCAGCGTGGTTTTGCCGGCCAGCGTTGTGCCCAGCAGGATATTGAACCCGCCCTCGTTCAGCGTGAGGTCGGTTTCGTGGATATGCGTCTCGTTGCCGACACGCTTTGCGACGCTCTTCAGCTCGATCGACATGGTGCCGACACTGGCCTCGCTGCCCTGGAATGCAATGCGGCAGAAAACCGACAGCATTCAGCGGTCGGCTCCGGGGCGCCATAAGGCACCCCGGAGCATTCCGCTCGATAGTGGCCGAGGATCAGTTCGCCGACCAGCGCTCGACGAGTTCGTCGTAGGGGATCGTCTCGCCCTGCGGCTTCTCGTTCTCGAGCAAGGCCTTCGGCCCGTCGGGACGGCCCAGCCAGTCGGCCGGGTCGACCTCTTCGTTGAGCCGCGGCCCGCATCCGCCATAGATGCCGGCTTCCTCGTCCGCCTGCTGCATGCGCGCCATCACCTGGTCCATCTCGCTGGCGAGACGGTCCATGGCTTCCTGCGGCGTGAAGGCACCGGAATTCACATCGCCGATCTGCTGCCACCAGAGCTGGGCCAGCTTCGGATAGTCGGGGATGTTCACGCCGGTCGGCGTCCAGTTCACGCGGTCGGGTGACCGGTAGAACTCGACGAGACCGCCGAGATAGGGCGCGCGCTCGGTGAACGATTCATGGTCGATGTCGCTGTCGCGGATGATCGTCAGACCGACATGGCTCTTGCGCAGCGAAACCGACTTGGAAACGACGAACTGGGCATAGAGCCAGGCTGCCTTGCGGCGATCGACCGGGGTCGAGCTGAACAGCGTCCACGAGCCGGCATCCTGATAGCCGAGCTTCTGACCTTCCTCCCAGTACGGGCCGTGCGGAGACGGCGCCATCCGCCAGAGCGGCACGCCTTCGTCGTCGACCGTGTTGTTGCCCTCGCTCTTGGGCGCAACCATGGTCGCGGTGAAGGCCGTGTACCAGAAGATTTGCTGCGCGACGTTGCCCTGTGCGAGCGCCGGCAGCGACTGGTAGAAGTCGTAGTCGGCGGCGCCGGGCGGTGCGTACTTGCGCAGCCACTCGTCCCATTTGCGGATCGCGTAGACCGAAGCAGGTCCGTTGGTCTCGCCGCCGCGGGTGACCGAAGCGCCGGCAGGATTGCACGAACCTTCTTCCATCCGGACGCCCCATTCGTCGATCGGGCGGCCGTTCGGCAAACCCTTGGAGCCGGCGCCGGCCATCGAGAGCCAGGCGTCGGTCATACGCCATCCGAGATCGGGTGCGCGCTTGCCGTAGTCCATGTGACCGTAGACGCGGACGCCGTCGATTTCCTTCACATGGTCGGTGAAGAATTCGGCGATGTCTTCATAGGCCGACCAGTTGACCGGCACGCCGAGATCGTAGCCGTACAGTTCCTTGAACTGTTCCTGCAGGTCTTCGCGCTGGAACCAGTCGTAGCGGAACCAGTAGAGGTTCGCGAACTGCTGGTCGGGCAGCTGATAGAGCTTGCCGTCCGGTCCGGTCGTGAACGACTTGCCGATGAAATCGTCAACATCGAGCGTCGGCAGCGTCACGTCGGCACCATCGCCGGCCATCCAGTCGGTCAGGTTGACCGCAAGCTGCAGACGGGAATGGGTGCCGATCAGATCGGAGTCGTTGATGTAGGCGTCGTACAGATTGCGATTGGTCTGCATCTGGGTCTGTACGGCCTGAACGACTTCACCTTCGCCGAGCAGCTGGTGATTGACCTTGATGCCGGTGATCTCCTCGAAGGCCCTGGTCAGCACTTCGGATTCGTAGGTGTGGGTCGGGATCGTTTCGGAGAGAACGTTGATCTCCATGCCGACGAACGGCTCGGCGGCCTGAATGAACCACTCCATCTCCTGGATCTGCTCGTCGCGAGACAGCGTCGAGGGCTGGAATTCATCGTCGATCCATTTCTCAGCTTCTGCCATTCCGGCGAAGCTGGGGCTCGCATAAGCGAGGATGGCGGCAGATGCGACCGCCGCCATGAGCTTCCCTTTCATGTCGAGTTGCCTCCCTTGTTTGCGTCATTCCGTACGCGGAAAAGCGCGCTCTCTGACTCGATACGAGCCGAAAACGAAAGTC
Organism: Dongiaceae bacterium; assembly: GCA_040902665.1. GTDB lineage: Bacteria > Pseudomonadota > Alphaproteobacteria > Dongiales > Dongiaceae > JAWXBK01. The sequence goes on along the minus strand of JBBDWX010000008.1, from coordinate 477 downwards.
AATCGAAAGTCTTAATTTGCAGTGCAGCAAAGCGGCGTCAGGCCGTGCCTTCGCGCATCGCCTCGACGAGCTGGATCTGGTGGGTATCGCAAATCTGGCGGATTGCCTCGGATTCACAGCGGTCCGTGACCAGCACGTCGACCTGGTCGAGATGGCCGATCCGGACCGGGGCGGTTCGATTGAACTTCGTAGAGTCGGTAACCAAAACCACATTCCGCGCATTCTGAATGATCGCCTGGGCGACCTTCACCTCGCGATAGTCGTAGTCGAGGAGGGCGCCGTCTTCGTCGATCGCCGACGAGCCGATGATGGCGAAATCGACCTTGAACTGCCGGATGAAATCGACCGCCGCCTCGCCGACGATGCCGCCGTCCGAGCGGCGCACGACGCCGCTGGCGATCACCACCTCGATTTGCGGGTAGAGCCGCATCTCGTTGGCAACATTGATATTATTGGTGATGACCATGAGCTCCCTAT
>JBBDWX010000007.1:0-9762 GCA_040902665.1 Dongiaceae bacterium | reverse complement strand
TGCGCTCCGCCCTCGCCGCCGAACTCGACGACGCGATCGCCGAAGCGCTCGGCGCCGAGCAGCATAAGCGGGCAGAGGTCGAGCGGCTGGTGCGGACGGATCGCGCCGTCGTCGAAACGCTGCCCGACCCCCTGATCCTGATCGACCGCGACCGGCGCATCGTGCGCGCCAATCCGGCGGCCTGGGCGTTCTTCGGCGAACTTCCCGCCGGCCGCGACCTGATCGCGGTTTTGCGCAACCCGGCATTGATCGAGGCGGTCGATGCCGCACTCGCCGGCGGTGGCGGCCGCGTCGTCGAGTTCGTGCAGCCGGTCCCCGTCGAGCGGATCCTAAGTGCGCGCGTCGCGCCGCTGCCGGAACCCGCAGCCGACGGCACGCACGCGATCGTTACGCTGCACGACATCACACCGATCCGCCGGGCCGAACAATTGCGTGCCGATTTCGTTGCCAATGCCAGTCACGAACTGCGCACACCCTTGTCGACCCTGGTCGGCTTCATCGAAACGCTGCGCGGACCGGCGAGCGACGACGAGGAGGCGCGCAAGCGTTTCCTCGCGATCATGCACGAACAGGCCAACCGCATGGCGCGACTGGTCGCGGATCTGCTGTCGCTCTCGCGCATCGAACTCAATGAACACAGCGCACCAACCGGACGGGTCGATATCGCAACCCTGCTCGGCAACGTCGTCGACGGGCTCGCGCTCAAGGCCGAGCAGCGCGGCATGCGGATCGAACTCGGTGCCGCATCGGCCAATGGCGCAGCCGGCGGCGCGATTTCGTCGCTGCCGCCGATCGTGGGCGACGCCGACGAACTTGCACAGGTGTTCCAGAACCTGATCGACAACGCGATCAAGTACGGCCGTGCGGGGACGCCGATCCGGATCAGCGCCGCCCTCGTGGCGGCGACCCCAGCGACCCCGGCCCCCGCAAGCCCGGGCGGCGATGCTGTCGGCATCGGGCGGCCGGTCCGGACGCCGCGCCGGCTGGTCGTGGTCGCCATCGCGGATCTGGGCGAGGGCATCCCGCGCGAGCATCTGCCGCGCCTGACCGAACGGTTCTACCGGGTCGATGCCGCCCGCTCGCGCGATCTGGGCGGAACCGGGCTTGGCCTCGCCATCGTCAAACATATCGTCAGCCGCCACCGGGGCCGGCTCGAGATCGAGAGCGAAGCCGGAAAAGGTAGTATTTTCAGAGTGTTGCTGCCGGCCGCCAACTGATCCATCGACCGGGTTCCGATTATTGCGCATCGGCGAGGCGATTATAACTTTCGCAAACCTATACGGAAGTATACATACGGATGAATCAGGCGGGCGGTTTTTCAATGGCATCAATGAGCTGTAATACGGCTCGGGTTGTATTGATGTCATTCGTTGCTAACAATCTGTTGCAACGGCGGGCTTTGCATGGTGCAACAAGATGTTGATTCGAGGTGGAGGCGGCCGGACTCGAACCGGTAGGCTGGGGGAGCCAAAGCCCCCTGCCTGCGAACCTGCCGCCCCCATCTCCCGAGGCGCTATCGTTTGCTGTGGTGTGCGGGCGGCGGGATTCGAACCCGCAAGTCGGTGAGGACGCCAGCTTCCAAAGCTGGTGCGGTTACCAATTTCGCCACGCCCGCCACTACAGCGAACGAAAAAGGGGGCAAATGTGGAGATCGCCGCAGACTGCGGCGCTAAATCCCCCCATCGGCTCCCCTTTGGTCGATTCATCGATCATTCGGTTACGCTTTGCAACAACATTCTGTGACGCATTTGTGGCGATCCCCTAGATGTTGTGTGCACCGCGAAAGCGAGGGTTTCTGCGAGTTTTGACATAGGGTGTTGTTCACGGGTGCCGGAATTACTGGCCTTTGCATACACACCCATTGATGGAAATGACGCAGCGCACACAAAAAGATGTGATCGATATGGCCAAGAAGCGGACGGATGCCAAAGCAGATGCAGATGGCGAATCGCCAGCGGCGAAGCCAATCAGTTTGGCGCCGCTGGAGTTTCAGGATGCCGTTAGAGCCATCGCAGGCGTTAAAGTAAAAGACACGGCGCCGCCAAAATCATGACGGTATGTGTGGCCGTTCGTGTTGCGGAAGGCCTCGTGCTTGCTGCTGATAGTATGGTTTCATTGGAAGGACAGGTTCAGACCCCGCAGGGAATGCAACGGGGCATTGTTCAAAACTTTTCCTATGCGAATAAGGTTTCGCGCATTAAGGACTACCCGATTGGAGTTATGTCTTGGGGTGTTGGAAGCATTAACGACAGGTCGATTCAAAGTCTGATAATGGAGTTTGAGCACACTTTCGCACCAGCGGCGGAAAATCAAAATTTCGAAGTTAGGATAATTGCGGATCAACTCTTAGATTTCATTAAGCAGCGATATGATGCCACCTTCGTCGCGAACAACCAGCACCCGGCTCTTGGATTATTTATCGGCGGGTTCAGTCACGGGGCATTCTTCGCCGAAGAATATTCCTATGAGTTTCCGGGATCACAAACATGGTTAAATGTGCGCCCTGACAAAGCGGGCGGAAGACCAAGTTTTGGGATTAACTGGTATGGTCAAAATGGTCCGTTGGTTCGCCTCATAAAGGGGTACGATCTGCACGGCCTTGACGAGCTAATTAATCGCGGTGTTGATCAGGCGCTTATACAAAAGTGGGTTGAGGACAATGTTTCTCAGTGGCCGATTGCTTTTGATGGCATGCCCATCCAAGATGCCATCGAGCTTGCTGATTTCGCCGTTAAGATAACAATCGGGATGTTTAGGTTTGGTTTAGGCCCCCCGCTTTGCGGTGGCGATGTGGATGTGGCGGTAATAACCCCAACGGCGTTCCAGTGGGCGGCCCGGAAGCAATGGGCAATTAAGAGCTAAGGGAGGTCAAAATGCCAGAAGAGCAGCGGTGGCCAGAAAACATTATCAATAGCAACTCTGGCGTTCAGCTTCATGCAGTCGCAGAGGCGCGCGAATGGCGTGTCCCGGAATTTTTCCAAGCCGGGGGGAAGCTTCGCATTACAAACGGTTCAGTGGGCTCCGATATATCAACCTCTTCCCCCGCGCGCCCCGCACTGCTTCAAGCGTTCGCTCGCCATCTGTAATCTTGCGGCTATTCCAGCGAAACTCAAATTCCCGCAGATAGCGCGGCAGATGTTTGCTGGAAACATGATGGTATGTCCCGATGATGCCGCGCTTTAGCAGGGAGTGATACGACTCCGCAAAGTTGGTGTGAACGACTAGGCCCCTCACAAACGCGCCCTGTCCCGCACGCCGGGCATATTCGCCCCGGCTGTGGTTAACTGTGTGATGTTCGCGGAAGCGGCGATCTGGATTGTGATAGGCGACGTTTTCGTCTGTCACGATAGTCGCGGTGCCGTTCACATTTGGGATCACCAGCGACTGTAGGGTGCCCCACCGACGGTTCGGGGCAACGAATGTGCGAGCTTCGCCATCCCGGTCGATTAGGGTCACCACAATCGTTTTCTTGGGGGCGGTCTTGCGCTTGCTGCGGTGGCGGTTCTTGCTCTTGCCACCGATGAAGGTTTCGTCGGCTTCGATCACGCTATCCCGGTTGCCGCCGAGCTTGGTCAGTAATGGCTCTTTGGTCATGGCAAGCCGGATGCGATGGCAGAGGTGCCAGGCGGACTTGTACGAGATACCGAGGGACCGGCTGATCTGATTGGCCGATACGCCCTTCTTGGACGAACACATCAGATAGATGGCCATGAGCCACTTCCGCAGCGGGATATGGCTGGCCTCGAAGATCGTGCCGACCTTAACCGTGAACTGCTTCCGGCAGGGGGTGCACTTCCACAGGCCGACCCGGACCTTGGTGTCCTCGTTCGGCTGGAGCCGGTAGGACTGGCCAACGGAGCCACAATGGGGGCAAACCGGCCCCTCGGCCCACAACAGGCCTTCTACGAAGGTGTGGGCCTTGGCTTCGTCGGTAAAATGCTCTGCTAAGTCTGCGAAATTCATGGCTTTTCCCCTTGTCCTGACCAAGATAGGGTCAGACCGTGGGTTTGTCAAGGTTATAATCGCCATCGGCGATCTCTGTCATCTAACTGTAACAATTCGGTAGTAAATTGATCGCGTTCCGCCACTAGGGTCGCCCTTGGCGGGGCGGGGCTCCGCCAGGGATCGGCCAACGAAAGGCCGCCCTCTCCGATCGTCGCAATGGGAGTACCGCTTATGAAAAAGACCTTAGGAATCGCAGCCCTCGCCGGCGCTCTTGCGCTGACCGCGGCGACGGCGGCCGAGGCGCGCGACCAGATCCGCGTCGTCGGATCCTCGACCGTATTTCCCTACAGCCAAGCCGTGGCGGAACAGTTCGCCAACGCGACCGGCATGACCGCTCCGGTCGTCGAATCGACCGGCACCGGCGGTGGTATGAAGATTTTCTGCCAGGGCATCGGCCCGGACCATCCGGACGTCACCGGCGCCTCGCGCGCGATGAAAGAATCGGAATGGGACCTCTGCGCAACGAATGGCGTGCTCGATATCACCGAAGTCCAGATCGGCTATGACGGACTTTCGATCGCGGTTTCACGCGACAGCGATGTCGAATGGGGCCTGACCGAGAAAGAGATCTTCACCGCGCTCGCCGCCGAAGTGCCGGTCAACGGCGAGATCGTTGCCAATCCTTACACCAAATGGTCCGAGATCAATCCGGACCTGCCGGATGTCGAGATCGTCGCCTTCGGTCCGCCGCCCACTTCGGGCACGCGCGACGCGTTTGTCGAACTCGCGATGCATGACGGCTGCAATGCCTACGAGGAAATCGCGGCACTCGAGGAAAGCGATGGGGATCGCTGGGAGTCCGTTTGCTCACGCATGCGCCAGGACGGGCTCTTCGTCGAAGCCGGCGAAAACGACAATCTGATCGTGCAGCGCCTGCAATCGGATCCGAATGCGATCGGTGTTTTCGGATACTCATTCCTGTACGAAAATCTCGACACGCTGAAGCCGGTTCCGGTCGAGGGCGTCGAGCCGAACTTCGACACGATCGCATCGGGCGATTACGACATCGCGCGGCCGATCTTCTTCTACATCAAGAACCAGCATCGGGGCGTCATCCCCGGGCTGAACGAGTTCATCGCCGAATACGTATCCGACTCGGCGATGGGCGAAGGCGGTTATCTCTCCGAGCGCGGACTGACCATTCTGGGCCCGGACCTGCTGGCCGAGATGCAGGCGCGTGCCACCGGCGCCGTCAGCATGACGGCCATTCAGTAGCAATCGTGACGAACGGACAGGCCGCGGCATCGCAGTCGCGGCCTGTCTCGTTCCTGGTATTCTCGAGGAGATGTCGTTGGCCGGCTATGTGATCCTGCTGATCGTCGCGATGTCCCTCATCGCCTATTTCGTCGGCCGGTCCTCGGGTTTGAAATTCGAACGCGCCGGTCGCGGCAGCACCCATTCCCGCCCCGGCTATCACGGCGCCTTCGTCGCGGTCTGGGTTGGCATTCCAGCGCTTGTCCTCGTTCTGCTCTGGCTTTTCCTGCAGGGCCCTGTTGTCGACCGGCTGTTGATTGCTTCGCTTCCCGACACGATGACCGCGGGCGCTTCCCGGGCCCAGATCGATCTCTATCTCAGCGAAATCCAGAACGTCGTCGCCGGCCGTCTGTTCAGCGAGCCGACGCCCGAGATCGTAGCGGCCGCGGAGAATTTCGAGCGCTGGAACATAATCGCCCGCTGGGCGATGCTGGTCGTTGTGGCAGCGCTCATGGTTGTTGCGCTGCCTCTTGCACGAACACGGCTCGCTCCCCGCTTTCGCGCGCGCAACAATGTCGAGCGCGTAATGTCGGCACTGATGATCTTCTGTTCGCTGGTTGCCATCGTCACGACGCTCGGGATCGTCGTTTCCCTGCTCTTCGAATCCTTCCGATTCTTCGACAAGGTGCCGCTCAGCGAGTTCCTATTCGGCACGAGCTGGGAACCGCAGATTCCGCTGCGCGACGACCAGGTCGCCGGCCTCGGCGCGTTCGGCGCCATTCCCGTCTTCACCGGCACATTGTTGATCGCTTCGATCGCGATGCTGGTCGCGACACCGATCGGATTGTTGACGGCCGTCTATCTGGTCGAATACGCCGACAACCGCGTCCGCAGGATCGTCAAACCCATCATGGAAATGCTCGCCGGCATCCCGACCGTCGTCTACGGGTTCTTTGCCGTACTGACCGTTGCCCCGGCAGTCCGCGATTTCGGCAGCGGGATCGGCATTTCGGTATCGCCCAATGCCGCGCTGGTTGCAGGCGGTGTCATGGGCATCATGATCATTCCGTTCATCTCATCCCTATCCGACGATGCGATCAAGGCCGTGCCGCGCTCGATGCGCGACGGCTCGCTCGCGATGGGCGCGACCCGCAGCGAGACGATGATCCGCGTGCTGCTGCCGGCCGCATTGCCCGGCATCATGGGCGGCATCCTGCTCGCTGCCAGCCGTGCCATCGGGGAAACCATGATTGTGGTGATGGCGGCCGGTTTGATCGCAACGCTGACGTTCAATCCGCTCGACTCCGTCACAACGGTGACCGTTCAGATCGTGACGCTTTTGATCGGCGACACCGAGTTCGACAATCCGAAAACCCTGGCCGCCTTTGCGCTCGGCCTGGTTCTCTTCATCGTGACGCTGGCACTCAATGTTCTGGCGCTGAGTATCGTGCGCAAGTATCGCGAAAAATACGAATAGCCGGAGCGGACGCGTGGCAGACACCATCCTTCGCGGGAACATAGACTGGTCCGACAGCCGGGCGCTGGCACATCGTCGGCGGCGTCACGCAGCCGATCGCCGCCTGCAGATTGCCGGGATCACTGCGATATCGATTGCAGTCGGGCTGCTCGGCATCCTGATCGTTTCGCTGATCGGCACCGGCTACAAGGCTTTCGTGCAAACCAAGATCACGCTCGAGTTTCCGATCGATCCCGAGCTGGTCGATGCCGAGAGCCCGGCCGATGGCAATTATCGCCTTATCGTTCGCAACGCGATGCAGGCGCTGTTTCCCGACGTCGAAGGGACCGCGGACCTCAAGGCGTTGAACGAGATCCTGACCAACAATACGCAGTTCATGGTGCGCGATGCCGTCGTCGCCGACCCGTCGCTGATCGGCGGCACTGTCGCGCTGACGGTGCCGGCGTCCGACCCCTTCGATCAGCTCAACAAGGGCGAGATTGCTCGCGAAACGCCCGAGGCACAGCGTCGCGTCACGGACCGGCAGATCGTCTGGTTCGACGAACTCGAGGCGCAGGGTCGCATTTCCCTGCCGTTCAACTGGGGCCTGTTCTTCAATGCCGACAGCCGGTTCCCCGAACTTGCCGGTCTCTCGGGCGCCATCGTCGGATCGTTCTTTGCGCTGCTGGTCTGCTTTCTGATCAGTTTCCCGACCGGAATCGCCGCGGCGATCTATCTCGAGGAGTTCGCGCCCCGCAACCGCTGGACCGACCTGATCGAGGTCAACATCAACAATCTGGCTGCCGTACCCTCGATCGTGTTCGGCCTGCTCGGACTTGCGGTGTTCCTCGGGTTCTTCGGCCTGCCGCGCTCGGCGCCGCTGGTCGGCGGCATGGTGCTCTCGCTGATGACGCTGCCAACCATCATCATCGTGACCCGCGCCGCCCTCAAGGCCGTACCGCCGTCGATCCGCGAGGGCGCCCTCGGCATGGGCGCCTCGAAGCATCAGGTTGTCATGCATCATGTGCTGCCGCTCGCCATGCCCGGAATCCTGACCGGCACCATCATCGGCATGGCACAGGCGCTCGGCGAAACCGCGCCGTTGCTGCTGATCGGTATGAACGCCTTTCTCACGAGCCCGCCGGGCGGCATCCTCGATGCCGCGACGGCTTTGCCGACACAGATATTCATCTGGGCGGACAGCCCCGAGCGCGGCTTCGTCGCGCGCACCTCCGCCGGCATTCTTGTGTTGCTCGGCTTCCTGATGGTCATGAACGCCGTCGCCATCTTCCTCCGTCAACGACTCGAACGAACCTGGTAGACCCGAAGGACCGGACCCGCATGAACGATATTGCAACCGCCGCCGCCACCCCCGACGCAGCGCTTCGAAGCGAAAATGCTGGCGCCGTCAAGGTACGGGCGCGCGACGTCTGCATGTTCTATGGCGACAAACAGGCGTTGTTCGACGTGTCGCTCGATATCGTCGAGCGCCAGGTCACCTCGCTGATCGGCCCGTCCGGTTGCGGCAAATCGACCTTTCTGCGCTGCATGAATCGCATGAACGATACGATCGAAGGCACGCGCATGACCGGCAGGATCGAGCTGGACGGTCGCGATATTCACGATCCGGACCTCGATGTCGTCGAGCTGCGCGCGAGGGTTGGCATGGTGTTCCAGAAGCCCAACCCGTTCCCGAAATCGATCTACGAGAACGTCGCCTACGGCCCACATATCCACGGGCTGGCCCGCTCGAAGGCCGAGCTGGATGAGATCGTCGAGGAAAGTCTGCGCCGCGCCAGCCTCTGGGAAGAGGTGAAGGACCGTTTGCAGGAACCGGGCACCGGTCTTTCCGGCGGCCAGCAGCAGCGGCTTTGTATCGCGCGCGCAATTGCGGTCAGCCCCGAAGTGATTCTGATGGATGAGCCCTGTTCGGCGCTCGATCCGATCGCGACGGCACGCATCGAAGAATTGATGGACGAGCTGAAGCAGAATTTCACGATTGTGATCGTGACCCATTCGATGCAGCAGGCCGCCCGCGTCTCGCAGCGCACCGCTTTCTTCCATCTGGGCGTGCTGGTCGAGGAGGGCGAAACCACGATGATCTTCACGTCGCCCACCGACCAGCGCACGCAGGACTATATCACCGGCCGCTTCGGCTGATCGTCAGCACAGGATTGGGTAATACCATGAGCATCGCATCGGACCATATCGTCAAATCCTTCGACGAGGAGCTGAAACAGCTTTCGGACATCGTGATCCAGATGGGCGGGCTCGCCGAATCGCAGCTTCAGATCGCGGTGGACGCTCTCATAAAGCGCGATCCGGAACTGGGCGGCCAGGTCGTGCGCTCCGATGCGCAGATTGACGAGCTCGAGCAGCGGATCGGCCAGCTTGTCGTCAAGACGCTGGCCTTGCGCCAGCCGATGGCGCGCGATCTGCGCCATGTCGTCGCCTCGCTGAAGATCGCCAGCGATCTCGAACGCATGGGCGACTATGCCGCCAATGTCGGCAAGCGGGCGATCGCGCTTTCGCAGATGCAGCCGCTGAAGCCGATGAACGCCATCCCGCGCATGGCGAAACTGGTGCTGGCAATCATCAAGGATGTGATCGACGCCTATATCGAGCTCGACGCCGGGAAGGCGATCGATGTCTGGAATCGCGACGAAGAGGTGGACGAGATGTACACCAGCCTCTTCCGCGAGCTGCTGACCTACATGATGGAGGATCCGCGCAACATCACCGGCTGCACGCATCTCCTGTTTGTCGCCAAGAACATCGAACGGATCGGCGACCACGCGACTAACATCGCCGAAACGGTGCATTTCCTGGTGGTCGGCCGCAATATCGAGGCAACCCGGCCGAAGGGCGACACATCGAGTTTTGCGGTCATGACCCCGCCAGAGGACGAGAACGGCGACGACGAGGACGGCGGCGATGTGGCGCCTGGCGGGGCACGGCCATGAACGGCGCCCCCGCGATTCTCGTCGTCGAGGACGAAGCCGCCCTCGTAACGCTGCTGCGCTACAATCTGGAGCGCGAAGGGTTCGAGGTCATCGAGGCGAAGGACGGCGAGGAGGCGCTGCTGCTCGCGCGCGAGCGCAAGCCCG
>JBBDWX010000006.1:0-9771 GCA_040902665.1 Dongiaceae bacterium | reverse complement strand
GATTCGCGCGGATGCCTTGGCAGAATCAGGGCGGCCCCTGGGGCGGGGGCGGCAGTGGCGGCGGATCGGGTGGACCCGGCGGCGGACCCGGCGGCCCGTGGGGTCGTCCCTCGGGCGGCGGCGGCGGTGGGCCGCGCCAACCGGATGTCGAAGAGATGCTGCGCCGGACCCAGGATCGGCTGCGGCGCGTCCTGCCCGGCGGTGGCGGGGGCGTGCGCGGCCTCGCGCTGGTGGCGGTCGCTGCGCTCGCGCTGTGGGTCATTACAGGCTTCTATCGTGTCGATGCCGGCGAGCAGGGCGTCGAGCTGATCTTCGGTGAATGGGTTTCGACGACGCTGCCGGGCCTCAACTGGAACTGGCCGACGCCGATCGGTTCGGTCGAAACACCCAACGTCGAGTTCAACAACCGGGTCGAGATCGGCTTGCGCTCGGTCGGCGACGGATCCGAAGGCTCCTCGCGCGACGTACCGGCCGAAAGCCTGATGCTGACCGGCGATGAAAATATCATCGACATCCAGTTCGTCGTTTTCTGGAAGGTCAAGGATGCGGGCGCCTTCCTGTTCAACGTGCGCGATCCCGAAGGGACCGTGAAGAACGCCGCCGAAGCGGCAATGCGCGAAATCGTCGGCCAGTCGCCCTTCGAGCGGGTCCGCACCGTCGGCCGCGCCGACGTACAGAATCGAACACTCGAACTGATCCAGCAGATCCTCGACAATTACGGCGCCGGCATTCTCGTCACCAAGCTGGAGTTGCAGAAGATCGACCCGCCGGGGCCGGTGCTCGAAGCCTTCCGCGACGTGCAGGCGGCGCGCGCCGACAAGGAGCGTCTGGTGAACGAGGCGCAGGCCTACTACAACGAAATCACCGAGCGCGCCGAAGGTCAGGCGCAGCAGATCATCAAGGGTGCCGAGGCGTATCGCGAGGAAAAGATTGCGCTCGCCACGGGCGACGCCGCGCGCTTCATCTCGATCTATACCGAATATCAGGATGCCGCCGACATCACGACCCGCCGCATTTATCTCGAAACGATGGAACGGATCATGGGCCGCGTCGACAAGGTGCTGATCGACAACCGGCTCGGCGGCACCGGTGCCGTTCCGTATCTTTCGCTCAATGAGCTGGTACGGGATCGCCAGCGTTTGAGTGCGGAGGATCTTCCGAGCACGTCGCCGACCGCGGCGCCGAGCGCCACGTCCACCGACGCGCAGGGAGTCACGCAATGAACCGGACGGTTGTCATCGCGCTGGCGGTTGCGGCGATCACGATCCTGGTGGTCGGCCTGTCGTCGACTTTCACGGTCTATCAGTGGCAGCATGCGCTGGTGCTGCAATTCGGCGATCCGAAGCGGGCGATCGACGAGCCGGGCCTGCATTTCAAGCTGCCCTTTGTGCAGAACGTGGTTTACTTTGAAAAGCGCGTCCTCAATCTCGATGCGCTGCCAGAGGAAGTGCCGACCGCGGACCAGAAGCAGGTCGTGGTCGAGGCCTATGCGAAGTACCGCATCATCGATCCGCTGCGCTTCTACCAGTCGGTGCAGTCGGAGGAGTTCCTGCTCGACCGGCTCGGGCCGATCATCAACGCGCAGTTGCGCGAGGCCCTGGGCGAAGTCGAGATGGCGCAGATCCTGACCGATCAGCGCGCTTCGTTCATGCGCGACATTACCAATGCCGTGAACATCGCCGGCGGCAGCTTCGGCATCGAGGTGCTCGACGTTCGTATGAAGCGTGTCGACCTGCCCGAAGAAAACAGCCAGGCGATTTTCCGTCGCATGCAAACCCAGCGTGAACAGGAAGCAAGGCGTTTCCGCGCGGAAGGCCAGCGTGATGCGCAGACGATCCGCGCCGAAGCCGACAAGCGCCATGTCGTGATCATCGCGGACGCGCGGCGGCAGAGCGAGATCCTGCGCGGCGAAGGCGATGCCGGGGCCACGCGGATCTACAACGATGCGTACGGGCAGGATGTCGAATTCTTCGACTTCTATCGCTCGATGCAGGCGCTCGAACGCGGTCTCTCCGGCGACACGACGACCTATGTCGGACCGCCGGAAGGCGATTTCTTCCGCTTCTTCGGCGATCTGGACGGTGGCGAACCGGCGCCGACACCGGCACCCTGAGCGGTCGGACTGACGCGTGGCGTGGGCCGATCTCGGTGTCGCGCTCGGCCTCGTGCTGGTCATCGAGGGGCTGCTGCTCGCGTCGATACCCGAGCGGCTGGCGCAAATGACGGTTCTGTTACTGCAGCAACCCGCACAGCGGCTGCGGCTCGGCGGGCTTGCGGCCGCTGCCGTCGGTCTTTTCGTGGTCTGGCTGGTTCGGGGTTGAGCGCCGGTCTATTGCCGGTCGCCAGCACGCCATGAAATCGCCTATCTTCGATGCCCCGATCAAGGGCAAGCGGTGGCCGGCGCGATGCGGCCGCAAGACGGAGGATCGAGCAGGGTGAATGACATGAAGATGTTGTCGCGGCGCTGTTTGGGTGCGCTGGGTGCGATCGGGCTGGTTGCCGGCTTCGCCATCGCGTCCCCGACCGGCGTTGCGGCGCGCGGCGCCCCGGAAAGTTTCGCCGATCTTGCCGAGCAACTATTGCCCGCCGTGGTCAATATCGCCTCGAGCCAGCAGGTCACCGACAGCATGACCGGCGATCCGCAGCTCGACGAGTTTTTCAAGGAATTCTTCGATCGCAATCAACCCGAGGGACCGCGTCGCGAAACTTCGCTCGGATCCGGTTTCGTGATCGATGCCGACGGCTTCATTGTGACCAACAATCACGTCATCCAGGGCGCCGACGAGGTTACCGTGCGCCTGCATGACGGCACCGAACTGATTGCCGAAGTGATCGGCTCCGACGACAAGACCGACCTCGCCCTGTTGAAGGTCGAAACGCTGGTTCCGCTGGCCCATGTGAGCTGGGGCGATTCGGACGCGGTCCGGATCGGCGACTGGGTGCTCGCGATCGGCAATCCTTTCGGCCTCGGCGGTTCGGTGACGGCCGGCATCGTTTCGGCGCGGCAGCGCGACATCAATGCCGGGCCCTATGACGATTTCCTGCAGACCGATGCCGCGATCAATCGGGGCAATTCGGGCGGGCCGATGTTCAACATGGACGGCGCTGTGATCGGCGTGAACACCGCGATCTTCTCGCCCTCGGGCGGCAGCATCGGCATCGGCTTCGCGATTCCCGCCAACCAGGCGAAATCGGTGATTACCCAGCTGCGCGAGTTCGGGTTTACCCGGCGCGGCTGGATCGGCGTGCGCATCCAGAGCGTCGACGACGAGCTGGCCGAAGGGCGCGGCCTCGACGCACCGATCGGCGCGCTGGTCGCCAATGTGACGCCCGGCGGCCCGGCGGAAACCGCGGGCATCCTCGCCGGCGACGTCATTCTCGAATTCGACGGCAAGTCGGTGCGCGACATGCGCTCGCTGCCGCGCATCGTTGCGGAAACGCCGATCGGCAAGACCGTCGACGTAATCGTCTGGCGCGACAACGAGCGCGAAGAGCTGCGTCTCGAGGTCGGTGAACTCGACGAAGGGCAGACAGCCTCGGCCGAAGAACCCGCAACCGCCCAGCCTTTGCCCGAACAGGGCAACATCGAGCTGATCGGCATTTCCGTCGCCTCGCTGACGCCGGAGATTCGGCTCGCCTTCGAGATCGACGAGGGCATCGCCGGCGTGGTGATCACCGAGGTCGATGGAGCAGGGCCGGCGGCAGAAAAGGGCCTGCAGCCGGGCGACATCATCATCGACGTCGATCAGAAGCCGGTCGCCTCGCCGGACGATGTGCTGAGCCGGGTCGAGGAAGCCCGCGACAACGGCCACCGCGTCGTCACGCTGCTGATCGAACGGCTCGGCGATGCGCGCTGGGTCGCACTCCGCATCGACAAGAGTTGAGTGCGGGGCCGCGATCGCTCCCGGATGCCGTGCCGCCTCATCCTTCGACGAGCTCAGGATGAGGTGAGAGATTGATGCGGCAGGTTCAAAACAAAGAGAGGCGCTGGCGTATCGCAAAACGCCCTCATGGTGAGCTTGTCGAACCATGAGGGCCGTACCCTTGCGCCGGCCAGTCGTCGTCATCGGCGGGCCGACCGCCAGCGGCAAATCCGGTTTCGCCCTCGGTCTTGCGCGCCATTTCAATGGCGACATCGTCAACGCCGATGCGATGCAGGTCTATCGCGAGCTTGCGATCCTGACCGCGCGACCGGGCCCCGGCGATCTCGCGGCAGCCCCGCATCATCTCTATGGCGTGCTTGCCGTATCGGAACGCTGCTCGGCCGGACGCTGGCACGAGATGGCAGTCACCGCGATCACCGACATTCACAAGGTGGGGCGATTGCCGATCCTGGTCGGCGGCAGCGGGCTCTATCTGCGTGCGCTGATGCAGGGACTGGCGGCTGTGCCATCGGTGCCCGACGAAATCCGCGCAAGCGTCGGGGCCCGCATGACCGAACTCGGACCGCAGGCGATGCACGCGTTTCTTGCCGAACGCGATCCGGCCATGGCGGCGCGGCTGGCGCCGGCCGATCGTCAGCGTATCCGGCGGGCGATCGAAGTGCTGGAGGCGACCGGCCGATCGCTGTCCGACTGGCAAAGCGCGGCGGCCGGCACCGAACCCGCGTACGACGTCCATGCCATCGTCGTCGATCCGCCGCGCGCATCGTTGCGCGCCGCCTGCGATGCGCGGTTCCGCCAGATGCTCGATGCCGGCGCCCTCGACGAGGTGCGCAGGATCATGGCGCTCGATCTCGAGCCCGACCGGCCGGCATTGAAGGCGCTGGGCCTGCGCGAACTCGCCCGGCATCTGGCCGGCGAGATCGATCTCGAAACCGCCATCGCCGAGGCCCAGGCGGCAACCCGGCGCTATGCCAAGCGGCAGGCCACCTGGTTTCGCAACCAGCTTCCGGTTGCCCGCCGGGTCCCGGCAGGACCCGGTTATCAGCAATATTCGGAAAGAATCTTTCAAGATATCTGCACGAATATTCGCCATTTCATGTTGACCGGCCAAAGATGAGCCACTAGGTTCACCCGCTCGCTCGCCTGTTGCAGCGCAGCGAAAGAGTGCAAAAGCTCGATTCACGAGGGTTTTTGCGAGGCGAACCGGCAATCCGGCCGCCTGTGCAGACGAGATATGACGATGGCGACCGATCAGATAACAGGCGCTGCCTGCGTGATCCGCGCCCTGGTGGACCAGGGTGTCGACGTGGTGTTCGGCTATCCGGGCGGTGCGGTGCTGCCGATCTATGACGAGCTGTTCCAGCAGAACGCGCTGCGTCACATCCTCGTCCGTCACGAACAGGCAGCCGTGCATGCCGCCGAAGGCTATGCGCGTTCCACCGGCAAGGTCGGTGCCGTCCTGGTCACCTCGGGCCCCGGTGCGACCAATGCCGTGACCGGCCTGACCGATGCGCTGATGGACAGCATTCCGATCGTGTGTCTGACCGGACAGGTGCCGACCCACCTGATCGGCAACGACGCCTTCCAGGAAGCGGATACCACCGGCATCACGCGGCCCTGCACCAAGCATAACTACCTGGTGAAGAAGGTCGAGGATGTGTCGCGGGTGATCCACGAGGCGTTCTACGTGGCGCGCAGCGGCCGGCCCGGCCCCGTGGTGGTCGATCTGCCGAAAGACATCCTGCAGGCCAAGACGACCTACCGGAACGGCGCCGCGGTCAAGCATCGCAGCTACAACCCGCGCCTCAAGGGCGACACCAAGCGTATCGAACAGGCGATCGAGCTGATCGCGAAGGCCAGGCGGCCGCTGTTCTATTGCGGCGGCGGCGTCATCAATTCCGGCCCGAAGGCCACGCAGCTTCTGACCGAGTTCGTGCGCATGACCGGTTTTCCGATCACGCTGACGCTGATGGGGCTGGGCGCATTCCCGGCGGCCGACCCGCATTTCCTCGGCATGCTCGGTATGCACGGCACCTACGAAGCCAATCTCGCCATGCACGATTGCGACGTGATGATCAATCTCGGCGCGCGCTTCGACGACCGGGTGACCGGGCGGCTGGCGGCGTTCTCGCCGGGCTCGAAGAAGATCCATGTCGACATCGATCCGAGTTCGATCAACAAGAACGTGTCGGTCGATGTGCCGATCGTAGGCGACATCGCCCATGTGCTCGAAGACATGATCAAGCTGTGGAAGGCGCGGCAGGCCCGCCCCGATCAGAAGGCGCTTGCCGCCTGGTGGAAGCAGATCGAGGCATGGCGCGGGCGCGATTGCCTGCGCTTCCGCAATTCCGACAGCATCATCAAGCCGCAGCACGCGATCAAAACGCTCTACGAAAAAATCAAGGGTCGCGACTATTACATCACCACCGAAGTCGGCCAGCATCAGATGTGGGCGGCGCAGTACATCCATTTCGAGGAGCCCAAGCGTTGGATGACGTCGGGCGGGCTCGGCACGATGGGATACGGGCTGCCGGCAGCTATCGGTGCGCAGATCGCGCACCCCGATGCGCTGGTAATCGATGTCGCGGGCGAAGCCTCGATCCTGATGAACATCCAGGAGCTCTCGACTGCGGCGCAGTACAAATTGCCGGTCAAGATCTTCATCGTGAACAATCAGTGGATGGGCATGGTGCGGCAGTGGCAGGAACTGCTGCATGGCGGCCGCTATTCCGAAAGTTATACCGAATCGCTGCCGGATTTTGTCAAACTGGCGGAAGCGTTCGGTGCGACCGGCCTGCGCGCGGAAAAGCCGGAAGAACTCGACGAGGTGATCCGGCAGATGATCGAGACGCCGGGGCCGGTCGTTGTCGACTGCCGTGTCGATCAGACCGAAAACTGCTTCCCGATGATTCCGTCCGGCGCCGCGCACAACGAAATGCTGCTCGGCCCCGACGACGTGGCGAAGCCGGTGTCGGAAGAGGGGATGGTGCTGGTCTAGGCCGGGCCGTCCGGCAAGGGCGGCGCGTTGCGACAGGCATCTCAAACGGGGGCGGATCCGGTGGCGGACAAGAACACGATCAGGCGGCATACGATTTCGGTGCTGGTGGACAACGAGCCGGGAATTCTCGCGCGCGTCGTCGGCCTGTTCTCCGGGCGCGGCTACAACATCGAAAGTCTGACGGTCGCCGAAGTGGATCCGGAAAACCATCTATCGCGCATCACCATCGTCACCAGCGGCACCGAGATGATCATCGAGCAGATCAAGGCGCAGCTCGACCGGCTGGTGCCGGTGCATCGCGTCTCCGATCTGACGGTCGAGGGCCCGCATCTCGAGCGCGAACTCGCGCTGATCAAGGTGCACAGTACCGGCGAGAAACGGGTCGAGAGCCTGCGCATTGCCGACATCTTCCGCGCGCGCGTGGTCGATGCGACCATCGAATCCTTCGTCTTCGAAATGACCGGTTCGAGCGAAAAGCTGAACGCCTTCATCAACCTGATGCAGCCGCTCGGCCTGGTCGACGTGAGCCGTACCGGCGTCGTCGCCACTTCGCGCGGGCCCGCCGCCATCTGAGCCGAATGTCACGAGGAACCGGGTGTCCGGGACGGGCGCCCCGCAGCAAAGGGACTTGAGAACCATGCGTGTCTATTACGATCGCGACGCCGACGTGAACCTGATCAAGACCAAGAAGATTGCGGTCGTCGGTTACGGCAGCCAGGGCCATGCCCATGCGCTCAACCTCAAGGACAGCGGCTGTGCCGACGTCCGCGTCGCGCTGCGCAAGGGTTCGGCCAGCGCGAAGAAGGCGGAAGCAGCCGGCCTCGCCGTGCTCTCGCCGAAGGAAGCCGCGCAGTGGGCCGACGTGGTGATGATCCTCGCGCCGGACGAGACCCAGGCCGATATCTATCGCGACGAACTGGAACCCAACATGAAGCAGGGTGCGGCGATCGCCTTTGCGCACGGGCTCAACATTCATTTCCGCCTGATCGAGGCGCGGCCCGATCTGGACGTGTTCATGATCGCGCCGAAGGGCCCAGGCCATACCGTGCGATCGGAATATGTGCGCGGCGGTGGCGTGCCCTGTCTCGTTGCGGTCGAGCAGAATTCCAGCGGCAACGCGCTCGAGATTGCGCTCTCCTACGCGAGCGCGATCGGTGGCGGCCGCTCGGGCATCATCGAGACGACGTTCAAGGAAGAATGCGAGACCGACCTGTTCGGCGAGCAGGTTGTCCTGTGCGGCGGGCTGACGGCGCTGATCCAGGCCGGTTACGAGACGCTGGTCGATGCCGGTTATGCGCCGGAGATGGCCTATTTCGAATGCCTGCATGAAGTGAAGCTGATCGTCGACCTGATCTACGAGGGCGGCATCGCCAACATGCGCTATTCGATCTCGAACACGGCCGAGTATGGCGACTATACGCGCGGGCCCCGCATCGTCACGGAAGAGACCAAGGCCGAGATGAAGCGCATTCTCGACGACATCCAGTCGGGCCGCTTCGCACGCGACTGGGTGCAGGAATGCAAGGCCGGTCAGCCCTCGTTCAAGGCGATGCGCCGCCGCGGCGCCGAGCATTCGATCGAGGAGGTTGGCGGCAAACTGCGCGCGATGATGCCGTGGATCGCCAAGAACAAGCTGGTCGACAAGACGAAGAACTGACGCGGCATCGCTGCGGAAAAGAGGCGCGAGCAGCTTTCGGGCCGTTCGCGCCTTTCGTTTTGCGCACAAATGCTGCGCGCTATTCGCCGATGTCCGGCCGCCAGTCCTCGAACAGATCGGCGAGCTTCCAGTTGATCCACAGATTCGGCGCCCAATCCTCTTCCGCGAGGCCGATGCGGGCGCCTTCCCGGCGTGCAAGCTCGAACCTCTCCGCGACCAGAGACGGCGTGACCTCCGGGTCGCCGATGCCGAACGACGCCCATATCGCGTCCTCGAGCGCGAACAGGGTGCGATCGAATTCGTCTTTCGGCACCATCCGCAGTCGCAGCACATTCTCGCATCCGAGGCAGTTCAGCCGGTCGTCGAAACGAAGGAGGATCGGCGCCCGGTCGCTCGCCTGGAGGAACGAACCGTCGGGCAGCGCATAAAGACGCGGCGGCAGCGTCGTCAGCCTGGTCTTCCAGCGCGTTTCCTCGATATAGCCGTCGAAGCCGTATTCGGACTCCATCGTTTTGGGTTTTTCGTAAAGGTAAACCATGGCGACAGAAGCGACCTTCGCGCCGGTTGCGTCGAATACACGGAGCGAATTGTAGGCGATGTTGGTGACGGTGCCCTGCGCTTCCGCGCCGCGAACATACACATCGCCGACAGGTATTCCCCCCTCGTCATACTCTGATGCGGTTGCCGGAACGACCAGCGGCAGCGGCTCGAACGGCCCGGCTGCGACCGATTCCAAGTGTCGCTCGAGACTGTCGCCGTTCTCATAGGGGCATTCCAGAAGCAGGCGATTCTGGCGCAGGGACCAGACCGCCAATGTCAATGCCGGCGCCGCCGTTCCCTCGGGCCCGGCCGGATAGAGGTATGCATAGAGGATGTCGCCGTCGGCGCTGGCGAGGACGGCGTTCTGCAAAGCGACGGGGTTGTCGTAATAGGCGCTGTCGACCGGAAGCTCCGCACCGCGAAAATCCGGGCAGCAGGGTGCGTCGTCCGCGCCGGCCGGCTGAAAAAACATCAGCGCCAGTGCAGTCAAAAAGGGCAGCAATCCTAGTGCAGGCGGGCCGATCCGTCGCATCGGGGCTGCTCGTAACATAAGCCCGCGGCGAGCGCCATGGGCTGGCCTACGGGCGGTTCGTTCCGCCTTCCGCCAGCCTGTCCCGCCAGCCGATCAGCGACCAGCTCGCGCGCCATAACGCCCAGGCATCGCCGAGCGAGGCGAGCGAGAGTTCGACATG
>JBBDWX010000005.1:0-9799 GCA_040902665.1 Dongiaceae bacterium | reverse complement strand
TCGCCGACCGCAGCCTCGCGACCGCCATTCACCTCTCGCTGCGTCTGCACCGGCCTTTGTTCCTCGAAGGCGAAGCCGGCGTCGGCAAGACGGAGATCGCCAAAGTGCTCGCGGCGACGCTCGGCCGGCGGCTGTTGCGTCTGCAATGCTACGAGGGGTTGGATATCGCCTCGGCCGCCTATGAGTGGAACTATTCGCGTCAGATGATCGAGATCCGGCTTGCCGAAGCGACCGGCGATCGCGGCCGCGATGCGCTGGCCGCCGATATTTACGCCCGCGAGTTCCTGATCGAACGGCCCTTGCTGCAGGCGCTGCAGCCCCAACCGGGCGGCCCGCCGGTACTGCTGATCGACGAGCTCGATCGTACCGATGAGCCGTTCGAAGCCTATCTGCTGGAAATTCTCTCGGACTGGCAGATCACGATTCCGGAACTCGGAACGGTCAAGGCCGCCGAGCCACCCATCGTCATCGTCACCTCGAACCGGACGCGCGAGATCCACGACGCGCTGAAGCGGCGCTGTTTCTACTACTGGGTCGATTATCCGGATGCGAAGCGCGAAATGGAAATCATCCGCACCAAAGTACCGCATGCGCCGGAAACACTCGCCAGCCAGGTCGTCGCTTTCGTGCAGGAGCTGCGGCGCAAGGACCTCTTCAAGCAGCCCGGCGTCGCCGAAACGATCGACTGGACCGAGGCGCTGATCCAGCTCGACAAGGTTGCGCTCGATCCCGGTGCAATCGACGATACGCTCGGCGTGCTTCTCAAATATCAGGACGACATCGCGAAGATCCGCGGCTCCGAAGCGGCGCTGCTGCTTGAGCGGGTCAAGGCCGAGATGACGGCGCGGTAGAACGCCGCTCATCGCCCGTAATCGCAACGACATGACCGACAGCCGGATCGTCGACAACATCATGCTCTTCGGGCGGACGCTGCGCGCGGCCGGCCTGCCCATTGGACCCGGCAAGGTGATCGATGCGATTCGCGCCGTCGAGGCGATCGGGCTCGGCTCGCGTGACGACTTCTACTGGACCCTGCATGCGGTGTTCGTGAACCGGCGTGACCAGCGCGAGCTGTTCGACCAGGCCTTCCATATCTTCTGGCGGAATCCGCATCTGCTCGACCGAATGATGGCCGCAATGCTCCCGCAGATCGCCGTGCCCGGCGAGGAAGATGCGGCCCAACAGGAGATCGCCCGCCGTCTCGCCGAGGCGCTGCAGAATCAGCACGGAAACGAGAACAAGGAGCAGCAGGAAGACGAGGTCGAATTCGATGCCGTGATGACGTTCTCCGACCGCGAGATCCTGCAGTCAATGGACTTCGAGAAAATGTCCAACGAGGAAGTCGATGCCGCCCGGCGCCTGATCGCAACCATGAGGCTGCCGATCATGGCGGTTCCGACTCGCCGCTTCCGGACCGATGCGGCCGGTCGCCGCGTCGACATGCGCGCGACGTTGCGCGCGGCGCTACGGTCGGGCAGCGACATTCCGCTGCGCTTCCGGCGCCGCCGGCGACGGCATCCGCCTCTGGTGATTCTCTGCGACGTCTCGGGGTCGATGTCGCGTTATGCCCGCCTCTTCCTGCATTTCATGCATGCGATCACCAACGACCGCGACCGTGTCCATACCTTCGTGTTCGGCACGCGCCTCACGAACGTCACGCGCGATCTGCGCTATCGCGATATTGACGTGGCGCTCGACCGCGTGACCGGACGGGTCGAGGACTGGTCCGGTGGCACCCGGATCGGCCATTGCATCGCCGCCTTCAACAATGACTGGTCGCGGCGCGTGCTCGGCCAGGGCGCGGTCGTTCTTTTGATTACCGACGGCCTCGATCGTGATTCCGATACCGACCTCGCCCGGCAGATGGAGCGGCTGCACAAATCCTGCCGTCGCCTGATCTGGCTCAATCCGCTGTTGCGCTATGATGGCTACAGCCCCAAGGCGATGGGCGCGCGCGTCATCCTTCCGCATGTCGACGAATTCCGACCGATCCACAATCTGGAGAGCATGCAGGACCTCGCCGGGGTTCTGGGCCGCCCGGGACCGCGCCGGCTTGATGCAGCGGGCGCCTGGGCGAGCGCAGCCGCCTGAGGCGATCAGCGGCCGTTACCGCTAAAGAGCCGCATTGCGTCCCGGCGCCGCAGGCGCCAGATTCATCTCGACACGCACCACGCATCGGAACAGAAATCATGGCCGGAACCGAAACCGACATGCTGCAGCAGGCGGCCGACTGGCGCCGCGCCGGCAAGGGCGTCGCGATCGCCACCGTGGTCGCGACCTGGGGCTCCTCGCCCCGCCCGGTCGGCAGCCAGATGATCGTCGACGATCAGGGCGCAATGATCGGCTCGGTTTCCGGGGGCTGCATCGAGGGCGCCGTCGTACGCGAGGCGTTGGAGATCATGCAAGACGGCACGCCGCGTCTGCTCGATTTCGGCATCAGCAACGAACAGGCCTGGGAAGTCGGGCTCGCCTGCGGCGGCAAGCTGCAGGTCTATCTCGAGGTCGTTGCGTGAAGACCGATCTGCTCGACCGGTTGCTCGAAGCGCGCGCGGCCGGCCGGCCCGTGGCGCTCGTTACCGATCTCGGCGATCACCGCCAATGCCTCGTCTTCGCCGATGGCGTCACCGGCCGCGCCATGCTCGACAAAGACGAGTTGCCCGCCGTGCGCGAGGCACTCGCGCAGGACCGCAGCGGCCTGCTCGAGATATCCGAGCGGCAGCTCTTCGTGCATGCCTTCAATCCGCCCGAGCGGGCCATCATCGTCGGCGCGGTTCATGTCGCCCAGGTTCTGGCGCCGATGGCAGCACTTGCCGGCTACGCCGTGACCATCGTCGATCCGCGCCGCGCCTTCGCGACGGATATACGCTTTCCCGGCGTGACTCTGGTCGACGAGTGGCCCGACGAGGCATTCGAGCGCCTCGGGCCCGATGCCCGCACCGCCATCATTACGCTGACCCACGACCCAAAGATCGACGATCCGGCGTTGGCGGCGGCACTCGCCTCGCCCGCCTTCTATATCGGCGCGCTCGGCAGCACGCGCACCCATGCAGGTCGGCTCGAACGGCTCGCGGCGCGCGGCTTCGCGCCCGCCGATCTCGCGCGCATTCACGGTCCCATCGGCCTTGCGATCGGTGCGAAGACGACGGCGGAAATTGCGATCTCGATCCTGGCCGAGCTGACCGCCGTTCGCCGCGGCAAGGCAACGCCTGCAAAGGCGACGCGCGAGGCCGCAGCATGATCTTCGCCGACTTGCCGATCGCAGATTGCGAAGGCGCGCTGCTGGTGCACAGCATCCGCAGCAAGGGGATCAGCTTTCGAAAAGGACGCGTGCTCTCGGTACCGGATATCGAGGCACTGCAGCAGGCCGGCATCGTGCGCGTCACTGTCGTCCGGTTTGAGCCGGGCGATGTCGGCGAGGACGAAGCGGCAGCGGCCATCGCCCGTGCGACCGCCGGTTCCCATCTCGACGTCGCGCAACCGTTTACCGGTCGCTGCAATCTGATCGCCGCCACGCACGGGCTCGCGGTCGTCGACCGCGTTTGCATCGATGCGCTCAATCTCGTCGATGAATCGGTCACGATCGCAACCTTACCGCCATTCGAAGCAGTGCAGCCCGGCGATATGGTGGCGACTGTCAAGATCATGCCGTTTGCGATCAGCGGGGCGCTGCTCGATCGCGCGCTGGCGGCGTTACCGAAGACACCGCCCTTGCGCATAGCGCCGTTTCGCGCTCGTTCGGTCGCGCTGATCCAGACGCGGCTGACCGGCATCAAGGAGAGTGTGCTCGACAAGACGGTCGATATTATTAACGGCCGCCTCGCCGCGATGGACGTGCCGCCGCTGGTCGAGCGCCGCTGCGCGCACGAGACCACAGCGGTTACCGATGAAATTCGCGCAGCACTTCGGACTGGCGCCGAACTCGTACTCATCGCCGGCGCGTCCGCCATCACCGACCGGCGCGATGTACTGCCGGCCGGCATCGAAGCCGCCGGCGGGTCGGTCGAGCATTTCGGCATGCCGGTCGATCCGGGCAATCTGCTGCTGCTCGCGCGGCACGGCACGATACCGGTGCTAGGCCTGCCAGGCTGTGTGCGCTCGCCCAAGCTCAACGGCTTCGACTGGGTCTTGCAGCGGCTAGTGGCCGATCTGCCGGTCACGCCGCGCGATGTCATGCAGATGGGCGTGGGCGGATTGCTGAAAGAGATTCCAAGCCGCCCACAACCGCGCGCCGAACGGCCTTCGATCGCGCCGCGGGCGCCATGGGTTGCCACCATCATCCTCGCTGCCGGCCGGTCCACGCGCATGGGCGGCGCCAACAAGCTCCTGGCCGAACTCAACGGCAAGCCGCTGCTGCTGCATGCGGTCGACGCCGCTTTGGCCTCGCGCGCCCGGCCGGTCGTTGTGGTCGCGGGCAATGAGGCGGATCGTGTACGCGCAGCGCTGGCCGGCCGCGCGGTCGACCTGGTCGACAATCCGGATTTCGCCTCGGGCCTGAGCGCATCGCTCGCCAGCGGCCTGCGGGCGCTGCCCGAGGATGTCGACGGGGCGGCGGTCCTTCTCGGCGACATGCCACGGATCGGGCCCGCGACGATCGACCGGCTGATCGCTGCGTTCAATCCGACCGAAGGCCGCGCGATCTGCGTCCCGACCTTCGGCGGCAAACGCGGCAATCCCGTTCTGTGGGCGCGCCGTTTCTTTGCCGAGATCGAGGCGCTCGCCGGCGATGTCGGCGCCAAGCATCTGATCGGCGATTATGCCGACCTCGTTGCCGAGGTTGCGATGCCCGACGATGCGGTGCTGGTCGATATCGACACGCCAGAGGCGCTGGCGATCGCGCGCGAACCGGGGCGACGCCCGGCATGAGATTTCCCACATGAGTTGGCCCACATGAGTTTCGACGTCGCGTCGTTGCGCGCGCAATTTCCGATCCTGTCGGAGCGCCCGGGTGGTCGGCCGATCCACTATCTCGACAACGCCGCGACCGCGCAGACGCCGCAGAGCGTCATCGATACGGTGTCCCGTCACGAAGCGACCAGCCGAGGCAATATCTTTCGCGGTATTCATCGCCTCGCCGAAATGGCGACCGAGGCCTATCAGAACGCGCGCGGCGACGTCGCCCGCTATCTCGGCGTCGCCGACCCGGACGAAATCGTTTTCACCGGGGGCACAACGGCCGGAATCAACCTGCTCGCGCATGCCTATGGCGACACGCTCAATCACGGCGACGAAATCCTGCTGAGCGATCTCGAACATCACTCCAACATCGTGCCCTGGCAGATGCTGCGCGAACGAAGCGGCATCGTCCTGCGCTGGCTGCCCGTGACTGACGAGGGCAGGCTCGATCTCGATGCGCTGGCGCGTCAGATCGGGCCGCGCACAAGATTGATCGCGCTGAGCCACGTATCCAACGTGACGGGCGCAGAAACCGATGTCGGTCGCGTGGTCGAGGCGGCGCGGCCCGTCGGTGCGCGGGTCATGCTGGATGGCGCGCAGCGCGCGCCGCACGGCCCACTCGATCTGCCGGCGCTCGGTGTCGACTTTTATGTGTTCTCGGGTCACAAGGTCTATGGGCCGAACGGCATCGGCGCCCTTTGGGGCCGACGGGAATGGCTCGAAGCGCTGCCACCTTTTCTCGGCGGCGGTCATATGATCCATCGCGTGGCGCGCGAACGTAGCAGTTACGCCGATATCCCCCATCGTTTCGAAGCCGGTACGATGCCGATCGCGCAGGCGGTCGGCATGGCCGCTGCGTTGCGCTGGTCGATGGCGCTCGACTGGAAGGAAGCGACCGCGCACACCCAGCGACTGACTGAGCGCCTGCTGCACGGGATCGCAAGTATCGACGGCACCCGGATCGTCGGTCCCCTCGGGCTTCAAGGGCGCATTGGCGTCGTCTCGTTCGATATGCCGGGGCTGCACCCGCACGACATCTGCCAGATCCTCGATGGGCACGGCGTTGCATTGCGCGGCGGGCATCATTGCTGCCAGATTCTGATGGATCGTTTCGACCTCGCTGGCACGACCCGCGCGAGTATTGCGCCCTACAACGACGATGCCGACATCGATGCCTGTATCGACGGTCTGAAAGACGCAGTCCGGCGGCTGCGATGAACGACGATCTCTATCACGAACGGCTCGTTGCTCTCGCGCGCGCGGCGGATAACGCAGGCGTGGTTTCGCCGCCGGCGCTTTCGGGCGAAGCCGACAATCCGCTCTGCGGCGATCGCGTGCGGATGACATTGCGCGTCAAGGACGGTCGGATCGCAGCACTCGCTCACAAGACGCGCGGCTGTCTGCTCTGCGAGGCCGCCGCCGCCGCAATCGGCCGGCGCGCACCGGGCAGCGGCATCGAGGATGTTCATTCGATCGCCGCGCGCCTGCGCGACTGGCTGAAGAACGGTACCGATCTGCCGGCCGGGACGTGGCCGGAGCTTGCCGATTTCGCGCCGGTTCGCGCGGTGAAATCACGGCATGACTGCGTCCTCCTTCCGTTCGACGCACTCATCCAAGCGCTGAAAGAAGTCGATCCGCGCTGAGCGGAACGTCGCGTCAAGGGTTACTTGTCGCGCGCTCCGCGAGGAACCCGGCGGCTGCCTCCGCTCCTTCCTTCTCGCACCAACGGCGAAATCCACCGAGCCCGCGATTCGACCATTCGAGATCAGCGGCGGTCCAGCCCGCGATCCGCGCGCGGCGATGCGCGTCCTCGGCAACACCCGTTTCCGCAAGGATACGATCGCGGGCGAGCACGAATCCGGTCGCGACCTGCGGATCAGCAAGGCTGCAATACTCGACCACCGAGAACCGGTAGTAGACCGCGGTCAGCGAATCGGCCGGCTCGGCCGATGCGGGTTCCGTCGCAAGCGCGGACCCGCCGGCCGGCAGCGCGGCAACGCCTATCACCATCGCGAGGGCGGCTGTTTTCAAGCGGCTGCTGTGGAAGAACCTTGCCATCGCCGGATTGGACGCCGCCGCCTTCGGCCCGTCAAACCTGTGTCGCCAGGGCCGCAGTCCGGCACAGGCGTCGAGGAAAGCCGCAATCCGGCTTGCCAAACCCCGTGCCGGTCGATTCCATAGGCCGGTCATGCTGCCCTGCCGCCTCGCTGTATCCGCAATGATGCTTCTGCTCGCCAGCTGTTCCGCCGAGCGGGAGGAATCGCGTATCGCAGCCATGGTCCCGCTCGATGCCACGGCTGCATCCTTCGATGTCTGCCATGGCACGAGCTGCAAAGTCCGCACGTCTGTCGGGTTGAGCGACGAGCAATGGGAACGGATTACAGATATCTTCGCTCGCAGCGCGAAGTCGGCCGCCGTCGAGCGCCAGAACATCGCACGCGCCATCGCCTTGTTCGAGCGCTTTGTCGGCGAGAAGACCGGCACCATGCACGATGTCGGCGGTAATCTTGCCGTCGCGGACCAGGCTGGGCAGCTCGACTGCATCGACGAATCGGTAAATACCACGACCTATCTGCGCCTGCTGAGGGATGCGGACTTGCTGCAGTGGCACGACGTTGCGTTCCCGGCGCACCGCAATCCGAACCTGATCGATTTTCACAACACGGCGGTGATTATCGAGCGGGACAACCGGATGTACTGGGCGGTCGATTCATGGTTCCGCCCCAACGCACACGACCCCTATATCGTGCCCCTGTCCGCCTGGCATGGAGGATGGCGACCCGGCGATGGCACACTTTCCGTCAGTACGTCGCCATTGGAACCACCCGAACCGGACGATACTGAAAACTGAACAGTTGACGGTCAAGCGACGCGTACGCGATCAGCGTGCGTATTCGGGTTCGTCGCGATCGAGCAGGCGCTTCATCGCGGCGAAATGCGCCCCAGCCAGTTCTGCATGCTCCAGGCGAAGCTGTGCGCCGGTCAACTTCTGCACGTCCGCCGGCAACCGATTTAATGGCTGCCCCGTCGAAAGTGCCAGCACCTGAACCTTGGCAGCACGTTCCAGGTAGTAGAGATCGTCGTAGGCCTGCGCGACTGTGCCGCCGACCACGATGACACCGTGGCTCGCCAGAAACAGAACGCGTTTGTCGCCGATGCAGGCGGCAAGCCGGTCGCCTTCGCTGCCGTCGAGAACGACACCGCCATATTCGTCGTCATAAGCGATATCGTCATGGAATCGAAGTGCATTCTGCTCCATCGGCTCGAGCCGCCCGCGTTCCAGACAGGCCAGCGCCGTCGAGTAAGGCATGTGCGAATGCAGCACGCAGGCCGCGTTGGGGTGTGCCGCGTGAATTCGCGAATGGATCTGGAACGCGCTGGTTTCGGCGCGACCCTCGCCCTCCAGTATGTTACCGTCGATATCGAGGGTCAGCAGATTGCTGGCAGTCAGCTCCGACCAGTGCAAGCCGTAGGGGTTGAGCAGAAATCGACCCTCGGCATCCGGCACTTTCAGGCTGAAATGGTTGCACACGCCCTCATGCAGGCCATGGCGCACGGCAAGCCGAAAGGCCGCCGCCAGATCGATACGGGCCTCACGTTCCGAATTGCTGATAGCCATGGCCGACCCCGGATAAGTCCAAATGCGGCGGCATCTTGCGGCGGGCGCAGCGGCAAATGCAAGCCGCACAAGGGTCGGTCGACCGAGGCCCCGGCCCGGCGCTAGACTTGCCCAGCAAGGTGCGGATGACCGCACCCGGATGCCGCCGCCGGCCCGACCAGTATCGTCCGACCGACGACGCGATATCAGAGCCAGGGAGGGCCGAATGGCAGTCTCAATCCACCCGTCCGTCGATAACGGTTTCAAACCGGCCGCCGCGAATTTTGCCGGCGGTACGCTAACCTGCAAGTGCGCGAAGGATTCCGTCACGGTTTCGATCAAAGGCCAGAGCGCGCACAACCATGTCTGCGGCTGTACCAAATGCTGGAAGCCGGCCGGTGCGCAATTTTCGATGGTCGCCGTCGTTCCGCGCGACAATCTCAAGGTCGGCGCAAACGGGAACAAACTCAAGATCGTGGACGAGAGCGCCGCGATCCAGCGTTACGCTTGCACCGGTTGCAGCACGCACATGTATGGACGCATCGAGAACAAGGGTCACCCACTCTTCGGCCTGGACTTCATCCACACGGAGCTCTCGAAGGAACAAGGCTGGTCGCCACCGGAGTTTGCGGCCTTCGTGTCTTCGATCATCGAATCGGGCGCCAGCGCCGGCCAGATGGGTGCCGTCCGCCAACGTTTGCGCGATCTCAAACTTGAGCCCTACGACGCGCTATCGCCGCCGATCATGGACCTGATCGCCTCGCACATCGCGAAAGCGAAAGGCACCTACAAGGCATAGCGCGATCGAAACCGACGTTGCCGGGCCGCCTCTGGCGGCCCGCTTCGTTCCGGTCATGCAGCCGGCGAGGATTCGTGCGCCGGACTTGCGCGCTCATGGTCCTGCGGCTTGAATGCCGCCGCATCGAATGCGGTTTGAGGGAGGAAGACGATGAAAGTTCGTGCTGCTGTCGCACACAAGGCCGGCGCACCATTGGTCATCGAGGACGTCGATCTCGAGGGACCGAAGGCCGGCGAGGTCCTGGTCGAGATCAAGGCAACCGGGATCTGTCATACCGACGAGTTCACGCTTTCGGGCGCGGATCCAGAGGGTCTCTTCCCGGCGATCCTCGGCCATGAGGGCGCCGGCATCGTCGTCGATGTCGGGCCCGACGTGCGAAGCCTCAAGAAGGGCGACCACGTGATCCCGCTCTACACCCCCGAATGCCGGCAATGCGAGTATTGCCTCAGCCGCAAGACCAATCTCTGCCAGGCGATCCGTACGACGCAGGGCAAGGGTCTGCTGCCGGA
>JBBDWX010000004.1:0-9834 GCA_040902665.1 Dongiaceae bacterium | reverse complement strand
TCAAGATCGACGAGGTCGACTGGTCGGGCATCGATCTCGCTTTTTGCGGCCTGCCCCATGGCACGACGCAGGCGGTGATCGCAGCCCTTCCGCCCGGTGTGCGGGTGGTCGATCTTTCGGCCGACTTTCGCCTCGCCGACATTGCGTCCTACGCCGAATGGTACGGCCATGAGCATCGTGCCCCCGATCTGCAGCGCGAGGCCGTCTACGGGTTGAGCGAGTTGCATCGCGAGGCGATCCGGCCGGCCCGACTTGTCGCCAATCCCGGCTGCTATCCGACATCGGCGCAGCTGCCGCTGGTGCCGCTGATCGAGGCCGGGCTGATCGATGCCGACGACATCATCATCGATGCCAAATCGGGTGTGTCCGGTGCGGGTCGCGATGCCAAGCAGGGCTCGCTCTATACGGAAGTGACCGAGGGCATCCATGCCTACGGCATCGCCAGCCATCGCCATGTGCCCGAAATCGAGCAGGGTCTGTCGCAGGCGGCGGGCCGGCCGATCCGGGTCAATTTCACGCCGCATCTGATGCCGATGAGCCGCGGCATCCTCGCGACGATTTATGTGCGCCTGAGGGAAAACGGGGGCGCTGCGGCGCTGCGCGAATGTCTCGCCGCACGCTATCGGGACGAGCCGTTCGTCGCGCTGTTGCCGGAAGGGCAGGCGCCGGCGACGCGCCATGTCCGCGGCGCGAACCATTGCCTGATCAACGCGTTCGACGATCGGGTGAAGGGACGCGCGATCGTCATCTCGGCGATCGACAATCTGGTGAAGGGCGCTTCGGGCCAGGCGGTGAAGAACATTAACCTGATGGCAGTGTTCGCGGTGACGATGGCGCTCGACCAGAAGCCGCTGTTCCCCTGAGCTTAAGGATGCGCGCGGCATGAGCGGGATCATCCAGGCTTTCGAGGGACACGCGCCGACGATCGCGAGCGGCGCGTTCGTTGCCGAAACCGCCATGCTGCTCGGCGATGTGTCGATCGGCACGGGATCGAGCATCTGGTACGGTTGCGTGTTGCGGGGCGACGGCAATCTGCTGCGTATCGGCGAGCGCACCAACATCCAGGACGGCACCGTTGTCCACGTCAACCACCAGGAAGACGGCGGCCGCGGCGCGCCGGGCTTTTCGACCCTGATCGGCAGCGACGTGACGGTCGGTCACATGGCAATGCTGCATGCCTGCGTGCTCGAGGATTTCTCTTTCGTCGGCATGAACGCGACCGTGATGGATGCCGCCATCGTCGAGACCGATGCGATGGTCGCGGCCGGCGCGCTGGTGACGCCCGGCAAGCGCGTGCCACGTGGCGAGCTCTGGGCTGGCCGGCCGGCCAAAAAAATGCGCGATCTCACACCGGACGAGATCGCCGGCAATCGTGACTCCGCCGTCTACTATGCAGACGTCGCGGCGCGCTATCTAAAGGCCGGGCTCTAGAAACGATCCACGAAACGCCCGAACTGCCGACAGGCGCGATCGAGGTGTCGATTTATTCGGCGCGGATCTCGCCGGCTGCCTCGATCGCCATGCCGGCGCCCACCAGCGGGAAGACGATCCTGCGGTCGCTTCCGTCGGCGAGTTCGATCGAAACTTCGAGCGTTTGGCCGGAGAGCCAGCGATGCGCCGGGTCGTCTGCCGGTACGACGGCATCGCCGAGCCAGATCATCCAGATCGAGACGGTTTCGCCGGTGAAGCCCCAGAGCATGTCCCGCGCTTCGCCGGCGCGGCGAATTTCGTCGGTATCGACGACTTCCGCATCGTCGATGCGCCAGCGCGGCATGATGCCGCTGAAACCGGTGCCGACCGGCGGGTGCAGTTCGGCGAACACCTGACGGCCGCGCTCGTCCTCGCGCGACCAGACATAGAGCCGATAGCCGTCGGGCGTGACGGCGCTGGCCGCGGGAAAGGCCGGGCCGTCGGTCGGCGCGGGAACGACAATCCAGCCCGGGTTTGCGGCGGCGATGGAAACTGCATCGGCATGCGAGGCGAACGGGGCGGCATACGCAATCGCGCCGAGCGCCAGAGCGAGAATGAGTTTTTGCATGCGCGGCTTATCGCGTTCGAACATGGCGGAATTCGGGAAACAACGCGGCGTTACTGCGCCTTCACAGCCGCGTAGGATCCCGGCGCGCTTTCGATCGGCTTCAGTTTGCCGTCGCCCGGCTTGCGCGCGGGAATCTGGCCGCCGCCATGCTTGCCGACCCATTTCGCCCATTCCGGCCACCAGGAGCCGGCATGCTCCTCGGCTTTTTCGAGCCAGGTTTCCGGATCGGCCGGCAGCGATTTGCCGGTCCAGTAATTGTATTTGTTGGCATCGGGATGATTGATCACGCCCGCGATATGCCCCGAGGCCGCGAGCACGAACTTCGTATCGCCCTTGAAGAGCTGCGTCGCGGCATAGGTCGCCTTCCACGGCGCGATATGATCCTCGCGCGTCGACAGGATAAAAGCGGGCATGGCGACCTTGCGCAGATCGATCGGCACGCCGGCCAGCTTGATCCCGCCCGGTTCGATCAGTTTGTTCTCCTGGTACATCTTGCGCAGATAGAAACTGTGCATCGCCGCCGGCATCCGGGTCGAATCCGAGTTCCAGTAGAGCAGATCGAACGGGAACGGTTCCTTGCCGAGGAGGTAATTGTTGATGACGAATGACCAGATCAGGTCATTGGCGCGCAGCATGTTGAACGTGTTCGCCATGGCGCTGCCCTCGAGATAGCCTTTTTCGGCCATCTGCTCCTCGAGCTGGCGAAGCTGTTCCTCGTCGATGAAAATTTCCAGTTCGCCCGGTTCCTTGAAATCGGTCAGCGTGGTGAAGAAGGTCGCGCTCTTTATCCGGTCGTCCTTCTTCGCCGCCATCCACGCCAGCGTTGTCGCAAGCAGGGTGCCGCCGAGGCAATAGCCGATCGCGTTGACCTCGCGCTCGCCGGTCGCCTTTTCGATTGCATCGAGGGCGGCGAGCGGGCCTTCCAGCATGTAATCCTCGAACGATTTGGTGGCGAGCTTCTCGTCGGGATTGACCCAGGAAATCACGAAGACGGTATGGCCCTGCGCCACCGCCCAGCGGACGAACGAGTTTTTCTCGCGCAGATCGAGAATGTAAAACTTGTTGATCCAGGGCGGCATGACCAGCAGCGGCCGTCGATGAACCGTCCTGGTCGTCGGCTCGTATTGCAGGAGCTGGATCAGTTCGTTTTGGTAAATCACCTTGCCGGGCGTGATTGCCACATTGCGGCCGAGTTCGAACGCCTCGTAGTCGGTCATCGAAATGGCGAGCTTGCCCTTGCCGCGCTCGAGATCGTGCAGCAGGTTTTCGAGACCTTTCACCAGATTTTCGCCATTGCTGTCGATCGTCGCCTGGATCACTTCGGGATTCGAGAAGGCGAAGTTGCTCGGCGCCATCGCATCGACGAACTGGCGGGTGTAGAACTCGATCTTGCGTTGCGTTTTTTCGTCGATCCCCTCGACATCGCCCACGGTCGACTGCATCCAGCGCGCGGTCAGCAGATAGGATTGCTTGACGAAATCGAATAGCTCGTTGTTCTGCCAGCCCTCGTGCCTGAAACGGCGATCGTCGGCGTCGGGCGATATGACCGGCTCGGGGTTCTGTCCCATCAGGCGCTGCGCGGTCGTCTGCCAGAGATTCATGTAATCCTGCCAGAGCGAGACCTGAGCCTGCATCAGCTTGACCGGGTCGGCCATCATGCGCTGCGTCAGCTCGATGAATGCACCCATGACATTGAGGGGATCGACCGGTGCGTTCCCGCCCGAGCGGCTGCGCTCGGCGAACTGCATCAGCAGCCGTTGCGACTGGTCGGCGATGCGGCCCATGGATTGGGCGAGCGCCAGCGGATCGGGAGATGGCGGCCGGCCGGCCTGTTGATCGTTCATCGGGGCAACCCTATGATCGCAGGAATGTTGCGCGGCACCCGGCATCAGGGGTGGGGCGGCGCAGCAAGTATGTGATAAACCTCGGAATTTTCGGGGTCGGGGCGAACCGCGACCGGACCGGCGGGAACATACGCTCGCCCCGGCCGCTTTACAACCTCGTGGGGGAGGAATCGCGCGATGCGGGCTGGATCGGAGCGCGGGAAAGCGATGCCGCAGCAATGGGCAGCCGCTTGGGTTGCCGTGAGCCTGCTCGCGGGTTGCACCGTCTTTGCCGAAGACGAGCCGGAGCCGGCAACCATTCAGGCCGAGACCGACGATTCTGCCTTTCCGGCTGTCGGCAGCGTGCCCGATGCGGCTCCCGAGCTCTCCACCACGGCAGAGGAACGCGCCGAGATCACCGAAGAGCTGATGCTGGACAATGCGGCCGCGAACAATCCTGATGCCGTTTATCTCGAGATCGAGACGCCGCCGCCTGCTGCGACGACGACGTCGAGCGCGCTGCCGGCCATCCCCGGCGCGACGGGCAACAGCTTGCCGCCGGTCCCGGCGGCGAGCCTTGCAGCGCCCGGCTATTACGCAACGGAGTACTCGGCCAGCGGCCGGGTCGCGGTCGATTACAGCGTGCTCGACGGCTATGGCGGCAACCCGTATGCGAGCGCCGCCGGCTATTACGGTGCCGGCGCGGCAGGCCAACCGGTTGCGCTGATTTATTTCGGGCACGGCTCGGCCGCGCTCTCGGCCGCGGATCGCCGGATCATCGGCGAGGTCGCGCAATTGCAGAAGGCACAGGGCGGCGTGATCCGGATCGTCGGCCATGCCAGCATGCGCACCGCCAATGCCGATCCGCGAAGCCATGAGGAAGCGAACTATCGAATGTCGCTGGCCCGCGCCAATGCGATCGCCGAGGCACTGATGCGCGAAGGTCTGCGCGCCGAGAGTGTGCAGATCGCCGCCCAAGGCTCGGCGGATCCCGAATACTACGAATTCACGCCGACCGGCGAGGCAGGCAATCGGCGGGCGGAAATTTACCTCGTCCATTAGAGCACGGCGCATCCGCGGCAAACCGACCCGGCCCGGTGCCGGCGCCGGAGCGGAGATGCATGACAGGAGTGATCAGAGTGAGTGAAACGCTGCGTATCGGCATCGCCGGGCTCGGCACCGTGGGTGCCGGAACGGTCCGCCTGCTCGATACTCATGCCGGCCAGATTGCGGCCCGTTGCGGTCGGCCGATTCGCGTCGTCGCGGTTTCGGCGCGCGACCGGCGGCGCGACCGCGGCATCGATATCGCGCCCTATGCGTGGCATGACAATCCGGTCGAACTCGCGACGCGCGACGACGTGGATGTCGTGGTTGAGCTGATGGGCGGTTCCGACGGGCCGGCGAAGGCGCTGGTCGAAACGGCGATCGCTGCCCGCAAGCATGTCGTGACCGCAAACAAGGCTCTGCTCGCGCATCACGGCACGGCGCTCGCGATGGCGGCCGAGGCGGCAGGCGTCACCGTCGCTTACGAGGCGGCCGTTGCCGGCGGCATTCCGATCATCAAGACGCTGCGCGAGGGTCTGGCCGCGAACCGGATCCGCCGCGTCTACGGCATTCTCAACGGCACCTCCAATTATATTCTGACCACAATGCGCGAGACGGGCCGCGAGTTTTCCGACGTGCTCGCCGAAGCTCAGAAGCTCGGATACGCCGAGGCGGATCCAAGCTTCGACATCGACGGGATCGATGCGGCACACAAACTGGCGATCCTCACCAGCCTCGCTTTCGGATGCCGGATGAATTTCGCCGGCATTCATGTCGAGGGTATCCGCAACGTATCGGCAATCGACATCGCGTATGCCTCGGAGCTCGGCTATCGGATCAAGCTGCTCGGCATTGCGAGCCTGGTGAACGGCGCGGTCGAACAGCGCGTTCATGCCTGCATGGTCCCGGTCGGAACCCCGATCGCGCATATCGAGGGCGTGTTCAATGCGGTGGTCACCGATGGGGATTTCGTCGGGCAGAATATGGCAGAAGGGCGCGGGGCGGGCGCTGGCCCGACCGCGTCGGCAGTCGTCGCAGACCTGATGGATCTCGCCCGCGGCCAGATTTTGCCGGCGTTCGGAATTCGTGCGTCGGACCTGGTCGACCGTCCGGCGCAGCCGATGGCAAATCATCGCGGCGCCTACTATGTAAGGCTCATGGTGCGCGACCGGCCGGGCGTCATCGCCGATGTGGCGGCGGCCTTGCGCGACGAGAGCGTGTCGATGGAAGCGATGCTGCAGCGCGGACGCGCGCCGGACGAAGCGGTACCGGTGGTGCTGACCACCCACGAGACCGAGGAGGCCGGCATGCGGCGCGCGCTGGCACGGATCGCGACGCTCGATGCGATCACCGAGCCGCCCCATATGATCCGGATCGAATCGCTGCAGTCGCCCAACGAATGACAGCCCAGGAAGCCACCATGAACAGCCCGAAGACGATCGATCGCAACCTGGCGCTCGAAGTGGTGCGCGTCACCGAAGCCGCCGCCCTGGCTGCCTCGCGCCTGATGGGTCGCGGCGACGAAAAGGCAGCCGACCAGGCGGCGGTCGATGCGATGCGCCGTGCGCTCAACGGCCTTGCCATCGAAGGAACGGTGGTCATCGGCGAGGGCGAGCGCGACGAAGCACCGATGCTTTTTATCGGCGAGAAAGTCGGACTCGGCGGCCCGCGCATCGATATCGCACTCGATCCGCTCGAGGGTACGACGATCACCGCCAAGGGCGGACCCAATGCACTCGCCGTCGTCGCGATGGCAGAGGAGGGCGGGTTTCTCAATGCGCCGGACGTTTACATGGACAAGATCGCGGTCGGCGGCGGCTTGCCGGTGGGCGTGGTCGATCTCGATGCGAAGCCAGCCGAGAATCTGGCCAATCTCGCAAAGGCGAAGGGCGTCGAGGTGGCCGATATCGTCGCCTGCATTCTCGATCGGCCGCGCCATGCCGAGCTGATCGCCCAGGTGCGGGCCGCCGGGGCGCGCATCATGCTTATTTCAGACGGCGACGTATCCGGCGTGATCGCCACGTCGCAGCCGCATAGCGGCGTCGATATCTATCTCGGCAGCGGCGGCGCGCCCGAAGGTGTGCTCGCCGCAGCGGCCCTGCGGGCGATCGGCGGCCAGTTGCAGGGGCGCTTGCTGTTCCGCAACGACGACGAACGGGACCGCGCGCGTCGGCTCAACATTGCCGATCTCGATCGCAAATACGAGTTGCTTGACCTCGCACATGGCGATGTCATGTTCGCTGCGACCGGCGTCACCGATGGCACGATGCTGCGCGGCGTGCGGCGTTATCAGGGAGGTGCGACGACGCATTCGATGGTCATGCGCTCCAAGACCGGCACGGTGCGGGTCATCGAGGCGACGCATAACTTCAATCGCAAATCGGGCTTCGAGCCGATGGACCGGTGATGGCATCGACCGACCGGCCGGCCCTTCTCGGAATTGAACGATCGGTTACGGGCCGCCGCGGGCGCCAGCGCGGCGACGATACGGGCAACGACAATCTGGCGCTCGCGATCGCCCAGAAACACGGATTGCCCGATCTGGTCGGCCGGCTTCTGGCGGCACGCGGCATCGCTACGGACGAGGTTCCGCTCTATCTCGAACCAACCTTGCGCGACCTGCTGCCCAATCCGTCGCGCTTCCTCGATATGGACAAGGCCGTTGCGCGCCTTGTCGCGGCGATCGGGGCCAACGAAAAGATCGTCGTCTGGGGCGACTACGATGTCGACGGCGCGACCTCGACCGCGCTGCTGCAGCGTTACTTCGCCTCGATCGGCCATCCGGTCGGGCGTTACATTCCCGATCGGATCCGGGAGGGCTACGGACCGAACAGTCCGGCGCTGCTGAAGCTGCGCGAGGAGGGCGCCGCGGTCGTCGTCACGGTCGATTGCGGGATCACCGCGCATGAGCCGCTGGCTGCCGCCGAAGCAGCCGGGCTCGATGTGATCGTGCTCGATCATCATCAGTCCGAGCCCCAATTGCCGCCGGCCCATGCGATCGTCAATCCGAACCGGCTCGACGAAGAGCCGGGCTTCGGCCAGCTCGCTGCGGTCGGCGTGACGTTTCTTGTGCTGGTCGGGCTCAATCGGGCGCTGCGCGAAGCCGGTCATTTCGCGACACGGCGCGAACCGGACCTGCTCGAGCTGCTGGATCTGGTGGCGCTCGGCACGGTCTGCGACGTGGTGCCGCTGACCGGGCTCAATCGCGCGCTGGTCTCGCAGGGCCTCAGGATCGCGGCGCGGCGCGGCAATGTCGGCATGGCTGCGCTTGCCGATATCGCACGCATGGAAACGGCGCCGGGCACATTCCATCTCGGTTTCATGATCGGGCCGCGGCTCAACGCGGGCGGCCGGGTCGGCGAGGCCGATCTCGGCGCGCGCATCCTCTCGACCGGCGATCCGGGGGAGGCCAATCGCATCGCGCTGCATCTCGATGCGCTCAACGACGAACGCCGCGCGATCGAACAGCAGGTGCTCGACCGCGCCATGGCCGCGATCGGCGAGGAGCCGCCTTCGGCGCCTCTGACATTCGTTGCCGAGGCGGGCTGGCATCCCGGCGTCATCGGCATTGTCGCGAGCCGGCTGGTCGAACGCTACGGTCGTCCGGCCTGCGTCGTCGCGCTGGCCGACGGGATCGGCAAGGGATCGGGTCGCTCGATGCCTGGTCTCGATCTCGGTGCCGCCGTGATCGCAGCGCGCCAGAGCGGTCTTCTGGTCAATGGCGGCGGGCATGCCATGGCGGCGGGCTTTACCGTCGCGGAAGAAAATCTGCCGGCACAGCAATCGTTTCTCGGCGAACGGCTGCTGCAGATGAATGCCGGAAACATCGACGTGGCGCGCACGCTCGGGATCGACGGGCCACTGGCGGCGGGTGCGGTCGATCTTGCGCTCGCGGAGCGGATCGCCGCGCTCGGTCCGTTCGGCAGCGGCAATCCCGAGCCGCGCTTTGCGCTCTCGGGCGTGCGCATCCTGCGCGCCGATGCGATGGGCAAGGACCATCTGCGATGTTTCGTTGCCGGCAGCGACGGCAAGCAGGTCCGCGCGGTTGCGTTCCGCGTCGGCGGCACGCCGCTCGGCGAACTGTTGGCCTCGCGCGGCGGCGGCATGCCGGTGCATCTCGCCGGCCATCTGCGGGCCGAGACCTGGCAGGGCCGGACCAGCGTGCGCTTCTTCATCGAGGACGCGGCACCGGCCTGACACCAGGCCGGCACCGCGCTCGGTAGACGATCGCCCGCATCAGCGCGCGGCGGTCACCATGATCTCGACCAGATATTCCTGGCCTGCAAGACGGCTTTCGACGGTGGCGCGGGCCGGGGCATTGCCTTTCGGCACCCACTTGTCCCATTCCTTGTTCATCTCGTCGAAGGTGCGAATGTCCGACAGCCAGATATTGGCCTTCAGGATGCGCGTTTTGTCGGTGCCGGCCTGTTTCAGGATCCGGTCGATGCGCGCAAGAATCTGTTTGGTCTGCTTGCCGACCGACGGCACCGGATCGTCTGCAACCTGACCGGCCAGATAGACCGTGTCGCCATGGATGGCGGCCTGGCACATGCGTTTGCCGACTTCGATGCGTTGGACCTTGCTCTTGGCCATTTCGGGCGTTCCCCTCTTTCATGTTTCCGGTATCGGCGGGCGCAAGTCGCCCGCGCGGCCGGCAATTATGCCGGAATTCGGCAGCCGCGGTGCACCGTTTTCGATGCATAGCCGGCGGGTCCCGGACCTTACGCTTACGGCTGGATCGGTCGAGCGACAGGGGCGGTGCGATGCGGCGGGGCGCGGCTGGAAAGGCCGGTACGGTTGATTTCCCGTTTCGGAGCCGCTAGATGGTGCCCGGCTTCGCCACCGTCCAGACCGGCCGGCGGCGCAGGTTTTGTGTCCCCTTCGTCTAGAGGCCTAGGACACCGCCCTTTCACGGCGGCGACACGGGTT
>JBBDWX010000003.1:0-1490 GCA_040902665.1 Dongiaceae bacterium | reverse complement strand
CGCAAAACGGCGCGTTCCGGACGGAACATCAGCGACACCGCCCCGCCGGCCGCAAGGCCCCGCTGCACCGGTGCGACGATGCTCCCGCCACCATTGAGCGCCACGCTGCAGGTCGATCCGTCCACGGCGGCGACATTCCCCGAGAGAAAGTTCGAATTGCCGACGAAGGATGCGACGAAGGCATTGGCCGGATGTTCGTACAGTTCGATGCCGGTTCCGACCTGAACGATCCGCCCGTGGTTGAAAACCGCAATGCGATCGCTCAGCCGCAGTGCCTCTTCCTGGTCGTGCGTCACATAGACGATGGTGACGCCGAGCCGTTCGTGAATGCGCCGAATCTCGATCTGGATCTCTTCGCGCAGCTTCTTGTCGAGCGCGCCAAGCGGTTCGTCCATCAGCAGCAATTGCGGCTCGTAGATGAAGGCGCGCGCCAGCGCCACGCGCTGCTGCTGCCCTCCCGAAAGCTGCGAGGGGCGCCGGTTGTCGAAGGATTCGAGGCGGATCAGCTTGAGCGCCGCCCGAACCTTTTCCGCGATCTCGTTCTTGCCGACGCCGCGCACCGTCAGCGGAAACGCCACGTTCTCGAACACCGTCAGATGCGGAAATAATGTGTAACGCTGAAAAACCATGCCAATGTCGCGTTTGTGCGGCGACACGCCCTGGATCGCGCGACCGCCGATCAGGATATCGCCCTCGGTCGGATCGTCGAACCCGGCAATCATGTTGAGCGTCGTCGTCTTGCCCGAGCCGCTGGGGCCTAGAAACGACACCAGCTCGCCCTGTTTGACCTCGAGCGATACGTTGTCGACGGCCCTGACGTCGCCGTAACGCTTGGTGAGGTTCCGCACCTCGAGCAAGGTCGACCGCGCATCGGCCGATGCCTGCGGATCGTTGCGGTCGTTCGAATGGGTCTGCGTCATCGTTTCATGCCACGTGTATGAAGTTCGTCATTCTCTGCACGGTCATCGTTCGGTGTCGTTATCGTTCGGTGGGCGGGCGTCGCAAGGCGAGCACCAGAAGCACAATCGCCATGGTCGCAACAATCAGCAACGACGAGGCCGCGGCGATCACCGGGCTCAGATCCGCGCGCAGCGTCACCCAGATCTTGACCGGCAGCGTCTGCAAGGCGGGCGTCGCCATGAAGATCGCGAGCACGACCTCGTCCCAGGAGATCAGGAAGGCGAACAACCCGCCCGCCACGATGCCGGGGCGGATCGTCGGCAATGTGATGCGCCAGATCGCGCCCAACCGCGAGGCACCGCAGATCATCGCGGCCTTTTCCAGCGATTCGTCGAAGCTCATCAGCGAGCTCGAGATGCAGATGATGGCGAACGGCAACGCCAGAATCAGATGGGCGACGATGAAGGCGGTAAAGGTACCGGCGAGGCCGAATGTCAGCGCGAGGCCATAGAGCGCGACGGCGATGATGATGACGGGCACGATCAGCGGCGACGTAAAAAACGCATTGAGCGCCGTCTTGCCGGGAAACC
>JBBDWX010000002.1:0-9906 GCA_040902665.1 Dongiaceae bacterium | reverse complement strand
AGGGTGCCGGCCAGCCGGCGAAGAACCCGATCCCGCCGACGATCTGGTCGTACAACGACGACATCGAGGATTATCCGTACGATCCGGAACGCGCCAGGGAGCTTCTGGCCGAAGCCGGATTCGCGGATGGCTTTACGACCGATCTGTGGGCCATGCCCGTTCAGCGGCCATACAACCCCGATGCCAAGCGCATGGCCGAACTGGTCCAGGCGGACTGGGCCGCGGTCGGCGTCACGGCCGAAATTGTCTCGTACGAGTGGGGTGAGTACCTCGAGCGCTCGAACAACGGCGAGCACCAGACGCTGCTGCTCGGCTGGACCGGCGACAATGGCGATCCGGACAACTTCCTCCACGTGCTGCTTAGCTGCGCGGCGGCGGAAGCAGGCGCAAACCGGGCACGCTGGTGCAACGAGGAGTTCAGCAATCTGCTGACCGAGGCGAAGCAGATCACCGACATCGCCCAACGGACCGATCTCTACGAACAGGCGCAGGTCGTCTTCAAGGAGGAAGCACCCTGGATCACGGTCGCCCATTCGATCGTGTTCATGCCGGTCCGAAACGAGGTGCAGAATTATCTGATCGACCCGTTCGGCGCGCATATCTTCTACGGCGTCGACATCGCCGAGTAATGTCGCCAGTCGGTCTTTAGCCTGTTAAAGAAGGGGGAGCGTCGCAAGCGCTCCCCCGCTCTTTTTGGGCCGCACCCATGCTCCGCTACATCGCCACCAAGCTGGGCCTGCTGATTCCGACGTTTTTCGGGGTCACGATCCTGACATTCAGCATGGTCCGGCTCATCCCCGGCGATCCGGTCGAGCTGATGGCGGGCGAGCGTGGCATTTCTCCGGAGCGGCACGCGAAGCTCTTGGCAGAGCTGGGATTGGATAAGCCGCTGCTGGTGCAATACGCCCACTATATCGGCGACGTACTGACCGGCGATCTCGGCAAATCCTTCGTCACCAAAAAGCCGATCCTGACCGAATTCCTCACATTGTTCCCGGCGACGATCGAGTTGGCGGTCTGTGCCATCCTGTTCGCACTCATTCTCGGCGTTCCTGCCGGAATCATCGCGGCGGTCCGCCGCGGTCGCGTTCCGGACTATGCCGTGATGGGCGTCTCGCTGACCGGTTATTCGATGCCGATCTTCTGGTGGGGCCTGCTGCTCATCCTTCTCTTCTCGGTCAATCTCGGCTGGACGCCGGTCTCGGGTCGCATCTCGCTGTTCTTTTTCTTCGAACCGGTTACCGGGTTCATGCTGATCGACAGTCTCTTGTCAGGCCAGGAGGGCGCCTTCCGTTCGGCGCTGCATCATCTCGTGCTGCCGACGATCGTGCTGGGCACGATTCCGCTTGCGGTGATCGCGCGCATGACGCGATCCGCGATGCTGGAAGTGCTGAGCGAGGATTACATCCGCACGGCGCGCGCGAAGGGCCTGCGGCCCTGGCGCGTCGTGGCGGTACACGCTCTGCGCAATGCGATGATTCCGGTGATCACCGTGATCGGATTGCAGGTGGGCGTGCTGCTGGGCGGCGCCATCCTGACCGAAACGATTTTCTCATGGCCTGGCGTCGGCAAATGGCTGATCGAATCGGTGCGGCGGAGGGACTACGCGGCCCTGCAGGGCGGCATCCTCCTGGTCGCCACCATGATCGTGCTGGTCAATCTGTTTGTCGATCTGCTCTATGCGTTGTTCAATCCGCGAATCCGACACGCCCGGCACTGACATGACGGATATCGCAACCGGGCCCGAAATGCCGAGCCCCGACCAGCCAATTGGCCGGCCGGTCCATCCCGCGATCGAGGTCTGGTATCATTTCCGGCAGAACTGGGGTGCAGTAGCCGGGCTCTTCGTCGTCGTTTTCATCTTCCTGATTGCAATCTTCGCCGACGTCGTCGCGCCGCATTCGCCGATCGAGCAGTACCGCGACGCCTTTCTGACACCGCCGTTCTGGGCCGAGGGCGGTACCACCAAGTTCCTGCTCGGAACAGATGCCGTCGGCCGCGACATGCTCTCGCGCCTGATCTACGGCGCCCGGTTTTCGCTGTTCATCGGCTTCCTGGTGGTCGTGCTCAGCCTCGGCGGGGGAATCGTTCTGGGACTCGTCGCCGGATTCTTTCCGGGCATCGTCGGCGATCTCATCCTGCGCCTGATGGATATCATGCTGGCCGTGCCATCGCTGCTGCTCGCGATCGTGATCGTCGCGATCCTGGGGCCGAGCCTGACCAATGCGGTGATGGCGGTCGCGATCGTCTATCTGCCGCATTTCACGCGCGTCTGCCGCGCCGCCGTGCTGACCGAGCTGACCAAGGAATATGTCACGGCCTCACGCGTTGCCGGCGCACGGCTGATGCGTCTCATGTTCAAGACCGTGCTGCCGAACTGCATGGCGCCGCTGATCGTTCTGGCGACGCTCAATGTCTCTTCGGCGATCCTCGATGCGGCAGCCCTCGGGTTTCTTGGGCTCGGCGCGCAGCCGCCGACACCGGAATGGGGCTCGATGCTGGCCGATGCACAGCAGTTCGTAAAACGCGCCTGGTGGGTCGTGACCTTTCCCGGCCTTGCCGTGCTGATCACGGTGCTGGCGTTCAACCTGGCGGGCGACGGGTTGCGCGATGCGCTCGATCCGCGACTGAAGCAGTAGTCCCGCCATGCCGCTGCTCGAGATTCGCAATCTGTCGGTCGAGTTCCAGACGGCGCGCGGCGCCTTTCATGCGGTCGAGGGGCTCGATCTTACGGTCGAGAGCGGCGAGGTGCTCGGAATCGTCGGTGAATCCGGTTCCGGGAAGAGCGTCTCGATGCTGGCGGTGATGGGCCTTATTCCGTGGCCGGGCAGGGTCCGTGCCGATCGCATGACGTTCGACGGGCGCGATCTGCTGGCGATGAGCGCCTCGGCGCGCCGCCATATCACCGGCAAGGACATCGCGATGGTGTTCCAGGAGCCGATCACCAGCCTGAACCCGTGTTTCTCCGTCGGTTATCAGATCATGGAAGCGCTCGCCGTGCACGAAGGCGGCAATCGCGCCGAACGGCGCCGCCGC
The DNA here is from genome assembly GCA_040902665.1 of Dongiaceae bacterium. Classification (GTDB taxonomy): domain Bacteria; phylum Pseudomonadota; class Alphaproteobacteria; order Dongiales; family Dongiaceae; genus JAWXBK01. Next base: position 6,870 of record JBBDWX010000002.1, on the reverse strand, counting down.
GTCGTCGAATTGCTCGAACAGGTCGGTATCCCGGCGCCCGAGACCCGTCTCAACTCGTTTCCGCACCAGCTTTCCGGCGGCATGAATCAGCGCGTGATGATTGCCATGGCGATCGCCTGCAATCCGCGCCTGTTGATCGCCGACGAGCCGACGACGGCACTCGACGTCACCATTCAGGCACAGATCCTCGATCTGCTGAGCGACCTGCAGCGCGACCGCGGCATGGCGCTGGTATTAATCACGCACGACATGGGCGTGGTCGCCGAAACGGCACGCGATGTCGTGGTCATGTATGCCGGTCAGGAGATGGAGGGTCAGCCGACCGGCGCATTGTTCGAGGCACCGCGCCACCCCTATACGGCGGCGCTGCTCGATGCCCTGCCCGATCGCAATCGTTCCAAGGAGCGGCTGGCGACGATTCCGGGCGTGGTGCCGGGTATCGAGGATCGGCCGGTCGGCTGCCTGTTTCAGCCGCGCTGTCCGAAGGCCGACGATTTCTGCCGCCGGGTACGGCCCGCTTTGACGGAAGAATCCGGGCGCAAGGTGCGCTGTCATTACCCGCTGCAGCCCGGCGAGCGGCTGACATGATCGCAACGCTGCTCGAGGCGCGCGACCTGGCGCGGCATTATGCGGTGCGCAGCGGATGGTTCACGCGTGCGCGCACGCTCAAGGCGGTCGAGGGTGCCAGCTTCACGCTCGAACCGGGCCGTACGCTCGCCGTGGTCGGCGAATCCGGCTGCGGAAAATCGACGCTCGCGCGCCTCGTCACCATGATCGAGCCGCCGACCCACGGCAGCCTGCTAATCGACGGCATCGATGTCGCCGACGGCAACCGGGAAACGCGGCGCAAGTTGCGCCCCGTGGTGCAGATGGTGTTCCAGAACCCCTATGCGTCGCTCAATCCGCGCAAGAAGGTGGGCACCATCCTGGAGGAGCCGCTCGCGATCAATACGGAACTGCGGGCGGCCGAACGCGCCGAACGGGCCCGCCTCATGATGGCCCGCGTCGGGCTGCGCCCGGAGCATTACAGCCGTTACCCGCATATGTTCTCGGGCGGTCAGCGCCAGCGCATTGCGATCGCGCGCGCATTGATGCTGCATCCGCGCATCGTCGTCGCCGACGAGCCGGTATCGGCGCTCGACGTTTCGATTCGGGCGCAGGTCCTTAATTTGATGATGGATCTGCAGGCGGAATTCGATCTTGCATATCTCTTTATTTCGCACGATCTGAGCGTGGTCCGGCATATCGCCGACGAGGTGATGGTCATGTATCTCGGCCGGCCGGTCGAACGCGGCGCACGGGACACGATTTTCGAGGATGCGCGCCATCCCTACACGCGCGCCCTGCTGGCGAGCACGCCGAGGGTCGGCGCCCGCAAGCCCGGCGAGAAGCGCTTCAGGATCCACGGCGAACTGCCTTCGCCGCTCGACCCGCCGCCGGGCTGCTCGTTTCATCGGCGCTGTCCCTATGCGACGGAAATTTGCCAGCGCGTGCAGCCCGAATCGCGACCCGTCGCGGGGCGGCTGGTCGAGTGCCATCACGCCGAACAAGTGGGCCAATAGCTCGATGGCCCATGCGCTCAAACGGGCCGTTCTGCGGCATTTCTGCCACGGTAGGGTGACCGGCAATCCACAGTTCGTAGGGACGATCTGGCAATTCCGGCGGGGCTATGGTAGCGAAAAGCGTTGGGGACAGTCGGCCCATGCCCAATTCCGGGCCGGGGGCGATGGGATCTGTATCTCGGTCGAGATCCTTCGATGGAGGGCCGATTGAGGGCAGAGGCGGGGGCGACTTCGTGGCCGCAGGGGCTAACGATCGGCAGCCTGATGGGGGATAGTCGGTGATCGGTAAGCTGCATGCCGTGCGGGGGCGAAACAGCAATTCCTGGATTCTGGGCATGACGGTGGCGATTGGGCTCGCCGTCTCCGGTTGCGCGACGGTGCCGGACGATCCGGACGCACGCGAAGCCTACGAAGAAGCCAACGATCCACTCGAACCGATGAACCGCTATTTCTTCGAGGTCAATTATGCCCTCGACGAGCTGGTGCTGAAGCCGTTCGCCGGCTGGTACTATATCGGCCTGCCCGATTTCGCACGCGACGGCATCCGCAACGCGCTCGACAATCTCAAGAGCCCCGTAATCTTCCTCAACGACCTGCTGCAGGGCGAACCCGGCCGCGCCGGCGTCACGCTCGGGCGGTTCGTCATCAATTCGACCCTTGGCATCGCCGGCCTGATCGACGTGGCCGACGAAATGGGTCTCTCCTACCACGAAGAGGATTTCGGCCAGACGCTGGCAGTCTGGGGCAGCGGCGAAGGGCCCTATCTGGTCATCCCCTTCGTCGGCCCCTCGAACATGCGCGATGCCGCCGGCCTTGCCGTAGACACAGTTTCAGACCCGTTCTTCTGGATTGCACGGCATTACGATGTAGAATATATGCTCTACATTCGGGCCGGGCTCGACGTGGTCGACGCCCGTTCCCGCAATCTCCAGACCCTCGATGAGATTCGTCGCAACGCCATTGACTACTATGCGACGATTCGCAGCCTATATCGTCAGGACCGATCGCAGTTGATCGCCAATGACGACGAAACCGAGGACGACGAGGAATAATGTCAATTTTACACCGAATTTCAGCGGGTTACGGGCGCCCGACCGGCACCGGCCTGCTTCGGCGGAGCTTCCTCAGGGCCCGGGGGTTCGTGGTTGCCCTGCCCCTGCTGGGCAACGCGGCGGCGGCCGACCAGGAATCCGAGACGTTCATCCGCGATCTGGGCGATAGCGCAGTCAGCCAGCTGACCGATCCGGGCCTTACGGATGCCGAACGCGGCGATCGGTTCCGCAACCTGCTGCTCTCGCATTTCGACGTGCCGCAGATCGGCAAGTATGTGCTCGGCCGCTACTGGCGCAGTGCGACGCCGGAAGAGCAGAGCGAGTATCTCGCGTTGTTCGAGGATTATCTGGTCGCGAGCTATGCGCGCCGCTTTGCCGAGTATACCGGCCAGGAGTTCGTGGTCGTGTCGTCGCGGAGCAGCGACGGCATGGAAACCGTGCGCAGCCAGATCGTCACAAGCAACGGCGAGGCCGCAAGGCTGGACTGGATTCTCGAGCGTCAGGACAGCGGGCTGCGCATCCTCGATCTCAAGGTCGAAGGTCTCAGCATGACCGAAACGCACCGCTCCGAGTTCGCATCGGTGATTCAGAATGGCGGCGGCAAGGTCGCGGCCCTGATCGATGCGCTGCGCAAGAAGGCCGCCGGCGCCTGAGCCAAAGGCCACAGCTAGGAAACGCCCCGGTTCGGAAACGATCCGGGGCGTTTTTCTTTGTCGCGGCGACACCGCGCGTTTGCGCGCCGCGATGCGGTTTTCCTAGTTGCGCGTGAGCGGTTTGAATTTGATCCGGTGCGGCTGATCGGCCTCGGCCCCGAGCCGACGATGGCGATCTTCCTCGTAGGCCTGGTAGTTGCCCTCGAACCAGACGGCGCGGCTGTCGCCCTCGAACGCGAGGATATGGGTGGCGATGCGGTCGAGGAACCAGCGATCGTGGCTGATCACCACGACACAACCCGCGAAATCGAGCAGCGCATCCTCGAGCGAGCGCAGCGTATCGACGTCGAGATCGTTGGTCGGTTCGTCGAGCAGCAGCACGTTCGCACCCGATTTCAGCATCTTCGCCAGATGGACGCGGTTGCGCTCGCCGCCCGAAAGCTGGCCGACCTTTTTCTGCTGGTCGGCGCCCTTGAAGTTGAACGCCGCGACATAGGTCCGGCTCGGGGTCTTGCGGCCGCCGAGATCGATTTCGTCGCGCCCTTCCGAAATCTCTTCCCAGACGGTTGCCTTGGCGTTGAGCGTGTCGCGCGACTGGTCGACATAGCCGAGCGTGACGGTCGGGCCGACGCGCATCGTGCCGCTATCGGGCTCTTCCTGGCCGGTGATCATTCGAAAGAGTGTCGTCTTGCCGGCGCCGTTCGGCCCGATCACGCCGACGATGCCGCCCGGCGGCAGCAAAAAGTTCAGATCGTCGATCAGCAGGCGGTCGGCGAAACCCTTGCGCAGACGATCGGCCTCGAGAACCAGATCGCCCAGCCGCGGGCCCGGCGGTATCGAGATGCGACCGGCCTCCATGATCTGGTTCTTGCTGGCCGCGACGAGTTGCTCGTAGGCGTTGATACGCGCCTTGCTCTTGGCCTGACGCGCGCGCGGGCTCTGCCGGATCCATTCGAGCTCGTGTTCGAGCGTGCGCTGGCGCGCGGATTCCTGTTTCTCTTCCTGGGCGAGGCGCTTTTCTTTCTGCTCCAGCCAGGAGGAGTAATTGCCTTCCCACGGAATGCCGTGACCGCGATCGAGTTCGAGGATCCAGCCCGCGACATTGTCGAGGAAATAGCGATCGTGCGTCACCGCGACGACCGTACCGGGATAATCCGCGAGAAACCGTTCGAGCCAGGCGACCGATTCCGCATCGAGATGGTTGGTCGGTTCGTCGAGCAGCAGCATGTCCGGCTTCTGCAGCAGCAGGCGACACAGCGCGACGCGGCGGCGCTCGCCGCCCGAGAGTGTCGTCACATCGGCCTCGCCCGGCGGACAGCGCAGCGCATCCATCGCGATCTCGACCGTGCGATCGAGCTCCCAGGCGTTGGCGGCGTCGATCTTCTCCTGCAGGTCGGCCTGTTCGGCGAGCAGCGCGTCCATTTCGTCGGACGAGACCTCCTCGGCGAAGCGCGCATTGACCGCCTCGAACCGGTCGAGCAGCGCCTTGATCGGCGCCAGGCCCTCCATCGCGTTTTCGACCACGGTCTTGGCCGGATCGAGCTCCGGCTCCTGCGCCAGATAACCGACACTGACGCCATTGGCCGCCCATGCCTCGCCGCCGAAATCGGTGTCGATGCCGGCCATGATCTTGAGCAGGGTCGACTTGCCCGAGCCGTTGAGGCCGAGTACGCCGATCTTCGCGCCGGACAGGAAGGACAGCCAGATATCCTCGAGCACCTTGCGGCCGCCGGGATAGACCTTGGTCAGGCCCTTCATCACATAGATGTACTGATAGGAAGCCATGGGACGTGCTGCGCCTTCGCGTTGGGAAATGCCCGGCGCCGAAAGGCGGCCGGTCTCGGGCGGGGTTTGTAGCGGCGGCGCGCGGTTGCGGCAACCGGATGCCGCGGGCAGGTGAGTCCCGGTTCCTAGTGCTCCGCTGCGCCGGATGCTGCACCCGGGACCACGGCAGCAGGCCCCGCCGGCAGCCGCGCGACCACCCGTTCGGCCGCCGCGTGCGCAATCGGCTTCAATCCGCCGCCGCCTGCTGCCAGATGCGCGGCAAGATCGCGACGCATGCGCGGATCCCAGTATTTCAGAATATGGTCCTCGACACCGGCAACCGCCTCGTCATGCGACTGCGAGGCAAAAAAATCCGCCATCTGGTTCGCCATGCGGACAAGCATTTCAGGTTTCATCGATCGATGCTCACGCGTTCGCCGTGGGTGTAGACATTGAACTTGGCGCCGCGCGCAAACGCGACAAGGGTGAGGCCGCAGCCTTCGGCCAGTTCGATCGCCAGTGAGGTGGGGGCCGATATGGCAACCAGAAGCGGAAAGCCGAAGGTTGCTGCCTTCTGCACCATTTCCATGCTGCAGCGGCTGGTGATCAGGGCAAACCCGTCCGCCGGATCGAGACCCGCGCGCGCAACGGCGCCGATCAATTTGTCGAAGGCATTGTGTCGCCCGATATCCTCGCGCACTGCCAACAGCGTGCCGGTGCGATCGGCGAACGCGGCGGCATGGACCGCGCCGGTTTCGCGGTTGATCTTCTGCTGCGCCGGCAGCGCCTCGAGGGAAGCTGCGATCGCCGATGCCGCGATCGGGGTACCGGCCGGCAAACGCGGCAAGGGCCGGAGCGCCTGCTCGATCGTCGTGACGCCGCACAGGCCGCAGCCGGTGCGTCCGGCGAGGTTGCGCTGCTGGTTTTCGATCCGCGCAGCCCAGGCCGGCGGAATTGCGACGGAGACGCGCAGCCCCTTGCCGGAATCTGAACAGGCGATGTCCTCGATCTCATCGACATCGTCGACGATACCTTCGGCGATGCTGAACCCGACCGCAAAATCCTCGAGATCCGCCGGCGTGCCCATCATCACGACATGGCTGCGGCCGTTATAGGAAAGCGCGATCGGCACTTCCGCGGCCACCACCTGCGGCAGGGCCGTTTCCTGCCCGTCGCGCACACGCATCGTTGCCGGTGCCGCAATCGCCGACGATCGTGCCGGCTTTCGCCGGGATCCTTTTGTCTGCACCGGCCGAGGGGCCATTGCCGTCGCGGTCACTCGGCCGCCACCGGCGTAATGCGTCGCGCGTTGTCGCGGAACTCCGCCGCCTCTTCCTGCCAGGGCGCCCAGTTGTTGGTGAGGCGCACTTCGACCGCTGTCACCTTGTACTCGGGGCAGTTGGTTGCCCAGTCCGAGTTGTCGGTGGTGACCACGTTGGCGCCGCTCTCGGGATGGTGGAACGTGGTGTAGACCACGCCCGGCTGCATCCGCTCGGTGATGAACTCGTCGCGCGCAAACGGACTGGCAGGCGACACGATCGCCACGCGATCGCCTTCGCGGATGCCGCGATTTTCGGCATCGTGCGGATGAATTTCCAGAATGTCTTCCGGATGCCAGGTCGAGTTGCCGGTGCGCCGCGTCTGGGCGCCGACATTGTACTGGCTGAGAATGCGCCCGGTGGTGAGCAGCAGCGGGAAACGCGGCCCGGTGCGCTCGTCGGTCGGCACATACTCGGTGACGACAAACTTGCCTTTGCCGCGCACGAACCCGCCGATATGCATGATCGGCGTGCCTTCCGGCGCCTTGTCGTTGCACGGCCACTGGATGCTGCCGAGCTC
>JBBDWX010000001.1:0-9942 GCA_040902665.1 Dongiaceae bacterium | reverse complement strand
TCGTGCATATCATCGGGCCGGAACAGGGCATGACCCAGCCCGGCATGACGATCGTGTGCGGCGACAGTCACACCTCGACGCATGGCGCCTTCGGCGCGCTCGCCTTCGGCATCGGCACCTCCGAAGTCGAGCATGTGCTGGCGACCCAGACGCTGATCCAGACGCCGGCCAAGAACATGCGCATCTCGGTCAACAGCAAATTGCCGCTCGGCGTCACCGCGAAGGATGCGATCCTCGCCATCATCGGCAGGATCGGTACCGCCGGCGGCACCGGCCATGTCATCGAGTATGCCGGCGATGCGATCCGTGCGCTCTCGATGGAAGGGCGCATGACGGTCTGCAACATGTCGATCGAGGCAGGCGCGCGCGCCGGCCTGATCGCGCCGGACGAAACGACGTTCGAGTATCTGAAGGGCCGCCCGATGGCGCCGAAGGCCGGGCAATGGGAACAGGCGGTCACCTTCTGGCGCACGCTGCCTTCGGACGAGGGCGCGCGCTACGACCGCGAGATCGTGCTCGATGCGGCCCAGATTCCGCCGCAGGTCACCTGGGGCACCAGCCCCGAGGACGTGCTGCCGATCACCGGCAGCGTGCCGCATCCCGAGGATGCGAAGGACGAGGGGAAGCGTCGCGCGATCGAACGGTCGCTCGACTATATGGGCCTCGTGCCGGGCACGAAGCTGACCGACGTCCGGGTCGACCGCGTGTTCATCGGTTCCTGCACCAACGGCCGGATCGAGGATCTGCGCGCAGTCGCCGCGATCTCGAAGGGCCGCAAGGTCGCGGCCAGCGTGCAGGCGATGGTCGTGCCGGGTTCGGGTCTGGTGAAGGAACAGGCCGAGCGCGAAGGCATCGACAAGGTGCTGATCGAGGCGGGTTTCGACTGGCGCGAGCCGGGTTGCTCGATGTGCCTCGCGATGAATGCCGACCGGCTCGAACCGGGCGAGCGCTGCGCCTCGACCTCGAACCGCAATTTCGAGGGACGGCAGGGCCGCGGCGGGCGCACCCATCTGATGAGCCCGGCGATGGCGGCAGCGGCAGCGTTCAGCGGCCATCTCGCCGATGTGCGTGAGCTGCAATAAAGCGCGAACGGCGATAGGCGTGGCGCGCCACGGCGCGGCCGGCCGCAATGTCGCCACGGTTTGGCTCGAAAACACGGTGCCGGCGACTCGAGGAAAGACGCCCCGAGGAGAGACGCCCCGAGGAGAGACGCCCCGAGGAGAGACGTAATGAATCGACGGATTTCGATGCCAGCGTGTCGTCGCTTTGCCGCTGCCGCGATCCTGCTGGCCGGCATGAGTGGTTTTGCGGCCGGCGGGCAGGCGCAGGAAACCGAAGCGAGCGACGAGGCGGTCGAGCAGCTTTCGAGCGACTACACCGCGATCGCCGGCGGCTGGTGGCTCGACCAGAAATGCCGCAAGCTCGCCTTCGAACAGAAGATCCAGTTCGAGTGGAATGTCGGCCAGCTGACCGATGCGATCACCAACGAACTGGGGGCTGCCTGGGTCGCGGGAAGGCAGAAATCGGCAAAGGAGATCGCGCTCGAACTGCCCTGCGACGATGCCGCGGTGTCGCTGATCGGCGATTCGGTCACGCTCGCGAGCGTCGTCACCGAACAATTGACCGGGCTTCGTTACGAGGCCGGCGTCACCGACCGCGATTATCTCACCGATCGTTTCGGTTCGATGGCGCAAGGTCTCGCGGTTGCCGATCGTTGCCGCTTCGGCGCCGACACCGCCCGCAACGAATACAAATCCTGGCTCGACCTGATCGGGGCTGCGCTCGACCAGCGCTATCCCGGCGTCAATTTTCCCTCGCTCGCGCTGGACGCCAGGCTCGGCATCGACAGCGCGACGGTCAACTGCACACCGGAGCTCGCGGCGCGCATCCAGTCGTTCCGGGCCGCGACCCGCGCGCTCGGCATCGATCTCGGTGTGGTTGCACCGCCGGCAGGCTGACGGCGAGGGCCGGCGTAACGGCATTGCCGAAACAGGGCGGCCGAGCGTTCGCACACACAGCGCCTCTCACCGGCGGGCCGGCCGGCATGGTATTCTCTGCAACATGAAACCCGGGCCGATCCTGACCGGCGGCTGCCTGTGCGGCCGCGTCCGCTACCGCGCCGAAGCGACGCCGGTCGATGTGCAGTTCTGCCATTGCCGCCTGTGCCAGCGCGCCCAGGGCGCCGCCTTCGCGATCTGGTTCTCGGTGCCCGCGGCCGCGCTCGAGATCGTGCAGGGCGAGCCGACCTGGTTCAGCTCCTCGCCGTTCGCGCGGCGCGGCTTCTGCGGCGATTGCGGCAGTCCGCTTTTCTTCGTCTACGACGCGAACGATATGCCCGGCGTTTCGATCGCCAGCCTCGACGATCCGGCCGCGGTCGAACCGCAATCGCATTGGGGCATTGAAAGCCTGCAGCCCTGGCTTGCCTTCGCCGACAACCTGCCGCACCGGTGCACCGACGACGATCCGGAATTTCGCGCGGCGACGGCGGTCGGGACAGGTTGAGCCGGAGCGCGCACGCATGAGCAGCGCCCATCGCACCGACGAACCACACACGCAGCCGGCGCCGGCCGCCGGGGTGCCCGGTGCCGCGCGGGTCGAGGCGATGCTCGAGGCGCTGGCCGCCTGCACCGTGACCCTCGCGGCCAGTTCGCACTGGCGCGATGCCATCGGCGACATTCTCGCGCGGCTCGGGCGTGCCAGCGAGGTGAGCCGCGTCACGCTGTTCGAGATTCATCAGGGGCCCGAAGGCACGCCGGTCGAAAGCTGTCGCTTCGACTGGGCCGAGCCGGGTCTCGCCCCGCTTTCCGACGATCCGCGCTATTCGAACATCGCGATCGTCGATCCCGCGACCGGCGAACTCGACGATTGGGGCCGGCGCCGCGCCGCCGGCGAGATCGTCGCCGCGCTGCGGCGCGAGACCAGCGGCGACGTGCGCCGCATTTTCGAGGAGCATGGCACGCTGTCGTTCCTCTCGGTGCCGCTCCATGTCGACGGTGCCTGGTGGGGTTTCCTCGGCTTCGACGATTGCCGCACCGAACGGCCCTGGACCGCGCTCGAAACCGGGCTGCTGCGCGCGGCCGCGACGGTGATCGCCGGTGCGATCCAGCGCGAGCGCATGGAGCATCGGCTGCGCCAGAGCGAAGAGCGCTATTCGATGGCGGCGCGCGGCGCCAATGACGGCCTCTTCGATTTCGATCTGACGAACGGCAGCGCCTATTGCACCGAGCGGGTGCGCGAGATCCTGTGCGGCGACCTCGCCGCGCGCTGCGGCCCGGAAACACTCGGCGATTTCTTCCATCCCGACGATGCGCGCGCGTTCGTCGACAGGCTCGCTGTCGCGTTTCGCGACCGGATCGAACAGTTCGAATTCGAGGGACGGCTGCGGTCGGTGCCCGGCGAAGAGGCGCGCGATGCGCAGCGCTGGATCGTGCTGCGCGGCCTCGTGCTTTACGATACGGACGGCAAGGCGCAACGCGTCGTCGGCTCGCTGCGCGACATCACCGCGCGCAAGATGGCGGAAACCGATCTCGCCCGTGCCCGCGGCCAGCTTGCCGAAGCGGTCGAGGCGATCCAGGACGGGTTCGTGGTGTTCGATGCCGACGACCGCATCGCGCTCTACAACACGCATTATCTGGAGCGCTTTTCGGCCAAGCCCGACCAGGTCCGGATCGGCATGACGATCGGCGAGCTGCTCGATCTCGAAGCGTCGGTGCGCTTCCCCGAACCCGGCCGCGAGGCCGAGCGCGGCGCGTGGGTCGCCGAGAAGGTTGCCGAACATAAATCGCTGATGCGCGATTTCGTGCATCGCCGCCATAACGGCCGCTGGGCGCGGCTCAACGAGTATCGCACCGCCGATGGCGGCATCGTCGGCATTCTGACCGACGTGACCGATCTCAAGAATCGCTCGATCGAACTCAAGCGCAGCCGCCAGCTCCTGAAGGCGGTGATCGACGCGGTGCCGGCGCTGATCAGCGTCAAGGATGCCGAATCGCGCTATCTGATGATGAACCGCTTCCAGGCCGAATTGTACGGCACGACCACCGGCGATGCGGTCGGCCGCACCGCGAGCGAGATCATGGGGGCCGATTACGGCGAACAGGCGCGCGCGCTCGACCGGCGTGTCCTCGAGACCGGCGAGCAGGTCTCGCTCATGGAACATGATTTCGTCGATGCCAGCGGCGGCAAGCATGACTGGTACACGATCAAGCTGCCGCTGCATGGCGAGGCAAATGTGCCGGAGGGCATCGTCACCGTGGCGCTCGACGTGACGCAGCTGATCCGGCTCGAACGGGCGCGCGCCAATCTCGCGCGCTATGTGCCGCCCTCGATGGCGACGATCCTCGCCGAAGCCGACGAGCCGATGGGCCCGCCGCGCGAACAGGCGATCGCCGTTTTGTTCGTCGATATCGTCGGCTTTACCGCGCTCGCCTCGGAAGAACCGCCGGCAGAAACCTTCGCGCTGTTGCGCGGCTTTCAGTCGCGCATGGCCGATGCGGTCTTCGCGCATGGCGGCACGCTCGACAAATTTACCGGCGACGGGGTGATGGCGACCTTCGGCACGCCCGATACCGGGCCCAGAGATGCCGGCAATGCGCTCGCCTGCGCGCGCGCGATCGATCGCACGATGGCGGTGTGGAATGCCGAACGCGCCGCATCGGGTGCTGCGCCGATCCGCGTGGTGATGGGTCTCCATTTCGGACCCGCTCTGCTCGGCACGGTCGGCGATGAACGACGGCTCGAATTCGCGGTGATCGGCGACACGGTGAACGTTGCGGCACGGTTGGAATCCCTCGCCCGCGAACTCGATGCCGGCATGGTCGTCAGCGGCGCGCTCTACGAGGCGGTCGAACGCGAGATCGCATCTGGTGCACCGGGCGGCGCGTCGGCCCGGGCGTCCGATCGCGCATCCGATCGCGCGCCGTTGCTCGACGGGCTCGAACCGCGGCCGGCCCAGTCGTTGCGCGGCCGGCGCCAGCCGGTCGAGATCCGGGTCCTGCCGCGATAGCGGGGCCGGCCCTAACTCGGGCATTCCCATTTTTCCGTTTGCAATTGAGAATGAGTTGCATTATTAACCTCCTTGCATGGCCGGATCGCGAGGCAGTCTCCCGCCGACGATCCGTTCCGCAGGAAAGGGCGTGCCACCTCTCCTGCAAAAGGACGACGCGGTGCCGGGCCTCGGCAGGGACACCGGCACCGCGTCGGCTCATGCGCAAGCTTCCCTCATGCTAGTCTCCGCCCCGGGATACGCCGCCGGATACGAAACCGCATCGGGCCTGCGGCGCCGCGTCGTTTCGCACAGAATTGTGCGGCGCGCCGGTTCGGGGGAGGGCATTCATGGTCTATGCGCGGGTCACGCAGCGGGTGATGGCGCTCTTTGTCGACGGCATCGTCCTGCTGGTGCTGACCGGCCTGCTCGAGGTGGTCGGGCTGCCGGTCTACGACCATCCGCGCCTGGCCGACGGCAACGCCGGCCCGACGCTCACCTGGTCGCCGCTCGGCATCGCCGTCAGCGTGCTGATGGCCGGGCTCTATTATGTCTTCTTCGAATGCTCGACCCATCAGGGCACGCCCGGCAAGATCGCGCTCGGCCTTCGGGTCACCGATCTCGAGGGCGGAAGGATCGGACCGCTGCGCTCGGCGGCGCGCTATTTCGCCAAGTATCTGTCGGCGGCGATCCTGACGATCGGGTTTTTCATGGCGATCTTCACCCGCCGCCGCCAGGCGCTGCACGATCTGATCGCGGGCACGGTGGTAATCGGCCGCGGCCCCTGATTGGAGCCGGTGATCGGAGCCGGTGATCGGAGCCGGTGATCGGCGCTGGTCGCGGTGCCCTTGGCAAGGCAGCATCGCTGCGACTATACGAAGCCCCTGTTTGACGAGGTCCCGTTTTCGATGCCGTGCCGTGCCTCGTTCGCCGGCCGGCGCGGCGCAAACCCCGGAGCGTGCGATCGATGGAAAAATTCACCCGGCTGAGCGGCATCGCAGCACCTTTGCCGATGATGAATGTCGATACCGACATGATCATCCCCAAGCAGTTCCTGAAGACGATCAAGCGCACCGGGCTCGGCAAGAACCTGTTCGACGAGATGCGCTACAATCAGGACGGCAGCGAGAAGCCGGATTTCGTGCTCAACAGGCCGGCCTATCGCAAAGCGAAGATCCTGGTCGCCGGCGCCAATTTCGGCTGCGGCTCGTCGCGCGAACACGCGCCCTGGGCGCTGATCGATTTCGGCATAAGCTGCATCATCGCGCCGAGTTTCGCGGACATCTTCTACAATAACTGTTTCAAGAACGGCATCCTGCCGATCGCGTTGCCGGAAGAGCAGGTCGCGAAACTGATGGACGATGCCGAGCGCGGCGCGAACGCGATCGTCACGATCGATCTCGAATCGCAGGAAATCACCGGGCCCGACGGCGGCAAGATCCGTTTCGATGTCGAACCGTTCCGCAAGCATTGTCTGCTGAACGGGCTCGACGATATCGGCCTCACGCTCGAGAAGGCGGCGGCGATCGACAGCTTCGAGGGCAGGAATCGCGGCACGCAACCCTGGCTGTGGCGGTAGTCGCGATTCGGGTGACGACGGCCTTAACCTTTGACAAGCTCAGGAGGCTCAGGATGGGGGCCACCTATTGGATTCGGAACAAACGTTTCAGTGTGCCGGAGCGATCCGATTTCTCCACGCCCTCATGGTGAGCTTGTCGAACCATGAGGGCCGCACGATGCATCTGCTGTGATGGTTGCTTATGTTTACATGCTGCAATACCGCGATGGGCACTACTATGTCGGATCGACGCGAAGCTCGCTCGAGCAGCGCTTGGCCGAGCACAATGAAGGCCTCTATGGCGGATACACCGCCTCTCGCCGATCGGTCGTTTTGGTCTTTTCGGAATCATTTGAGCGGATCGAGGATGCTGTCGCTGCCGAGCGCCGGCTCAAGGGTTGGCGCCGCGACAAGAAGGAGGCGCTGATCCGTGGTGACTTTGCCCTGCTTTCGGATCTTGCGCGGGGATATGACCGACGCGGACCTCATCCTTCGACAAGCTCAGGATGAGGTCTTCCGAGATACGCGCCCTTCTCTTCGACCCCATGCTGAGCCTCCTGAGCTTGTCGAAGGATGAACTCGTCGAAGGGCGAAGCATGAGGTACGCCATTCCAACTGAGCTACTGATCTGAAATTCGGAGACCGCATGGCCAAGAATCGCAAAATCCTGATCCTTGCCGGCGACGGCATCGGCCCCGAAGTGATGGGCCAGGTGACGCGCGTGATCGACTGGTTCGCGAAGAACCGCTCGCTCGATTTCGATCTGTCCGAGGGCCTCGTCGGCGGTGCGGCGATCGACAAGCATGGCGTGCCGGTGACCGAAGAGACGATGGCGGATGCGATGGCGGCCGATGCGGTGCTGCTCGGTGCCGTCGGCGGCCCGAAATGGGACAGCCTGCCGTTCGAGATCAAGCCCGAGCGCGCCCTGCTGCGGCTGCGCAAGGATATGGAACTCTTCGCCAACCTGCGCCCCGCGATGGTGTTCGGCCCGCTCGCCGAAGCCTCGTCGCTCAAGCGCGAGCTGGTCGAGGGGCTCGACATCGTGATCGTGCGCGAGCTGACCGGCGGCGTCTATTTCGGCGAGCCGCGCGGCATCGAGACGCTGCCCGACGGCACGCGGCGCGGCGTCAACACCCAGGTCTATACGACGCCGGAGATCATCCGCGTCGCGCGCGTCGCGTTCGATCTGGCAAAGCTGCGCGGGCGCAAGATCTGCTCGGTCGAGAAGGCGAACGTGATGGAAAGCGGCGTTCTGTGGCGCGAGGAAGTGCAGAAGCTGCATGACAGCGACTATAAGGACGTCGAGCTCTCGCACATGTATGCCGACAATTGCGCGATGCAGCTGGTGCGCAAACCCAAGCAGTTCGACGTGATCGTGACCGACAATCTGTTCGGCGACATCCTCTCCGATTGCGCCGCGATGCTGACCGGTTCGCTCGGCATGCTGCCCTCGGCCTCGCTCGGTGCGGCCGATGCGACCGGACGGCGGCGCGCGCTCTACGAGCCGGTGCACGGTTCGGCGCCCGATATCGCGGGGCAGGGCCTCGCCAATCCGCTTGCGACATTGCTCTCCTACGCGATGATGCTGCGCTATTCCTTCGAGCAGCTCGAGGATGCGGCGCTGCTCGAGGGCGCGGTCGGAGACGTGCTCGCCTCGGGCGTGCGCACAGCCGACATCATGACGCCGGGCGCAACCCAGGTTTCGACCGTGGCGATGGGCGAGGCGCTGCTCGCAGCCCTCGATCGCCGGGCGCGATAGGGCGCCGGGCCAGATAGGGCGCGCGATGTAAGGCCGACCTCTGCCGCCGGCCGCTTGACCGGATCGGGATCGGCTCCTAGCGTGATCCTTCGGGGGTTGCGCCCGCGCGGTAACAAGACCGTGCGACTGGAAATGTGAGGCAACCGATGCGTTTCACCATGCTTGCGATGGTCGCCCTGGTCGCGATCGGCGTCACCGGCTCGGCCCCGGCCGAGGACCAGGTTCCGCAAAGCACGGCCGGCGACTATGTGCCCTGCGGCTGCGGCGGCCCGAAGGCGATCTATGCCGCGCAATACGGCACCGTCCAGCCGCCGGCCATGCAGCAGAGCCATCCGGTCGAGGCGTCCGAGCAGCCGGCGGCCAGCGCCGACCCCGAAAACGACACCGGCGCCGGCGGCTGAACGCCCGGCTGAACGGTCGACAGAAAGCCCGGTTGGGCTTATGATCGGATCAGGACCGGAGTTCGAAAGGAGGCAAGTAATGCGCCTTTTCACCATTTTCGCGCTGTCGCTGCTGCTGGGTACGGGCCTTCTGGCCCCGTCGCTCGCGGCCGCGGGCTGTGCCGGCCACGACGCCACGGCGTCGACAAAGACCACCGACACGGTCGCCGAAGCGCCGGATCAGACGCCGGCGCCGACGACGACCACCGGAACCTCGGCAACGGGCGGCTGACGCACGCGCTTAAGACAAAAAGCGAAGTCAGGGCCGCCCTCCGGGGCGGCCTTTTTCGTTTCGGGGGATGCGAGAGGAAGAGAGAAGAGACGGAGAGATAGAGAAGGGTTTCAGGCGAGGCCGTATTTCGCATATTCGCGCTCGAGCCTGCCGGCGAGCCACAGACCGAGCATCCGGTAATCGCTCCAGAGCGACCAGAAAGGATGGCCGAAGGTGGCGGGCCGGTTGCCTTCGACCAGGAAATGGCCGGCCCAGGCCGGGCCATAGCCGGCAACGGGAACGAGAAGAAGGAGCCAGAGGGGCCCGAAGGCGAGGGCCCAGAGGAGAACGAGGGGTCCGGCGAGGCTGCCGAGATAATGCAGCCTACGGCTGCCTGCCTTCCGGTGCAGCACGAGATAACGCTGCCAGAACGCGGAATAGCTGGCCCGGGGATCGCCCAAGGGGTCGCCCTTGGGAGCGCTATCCGGGTCGGTTCCGGGAAGGGTGTTGCCTCGTTCGGTCATCGTCCTCGCTTGCTCTGCAACCGGCTCGGGCCTATGTGATCGCGGCCCGCGCCTGGCTCAAGACCATACAGCGATCATCGGTCACCGGAGTTCCTCAACGGAACGGGTCAGAAACGGAAGGGTATCATGGGTTTCAGGGTTGCGGTTGTCGGCGGCACGGGCAATGTCGGCCGCGAAATGCTGGCGACGCTCGCCGAGCACCAATTTCCGGCCGACGAGGTGGTCGTGCTCGCGTCCGCGAATTCGGCCGGCATGGAAGTCTCGTACGGCGAAGAAAAGACCCTCAAGGTCAAGGCGCTCGACAGCTTCGACTTCAAGGGCATCGACATCGGGCTGTTTTCGCCGGGTGCGAAAGTCTCGGCCGTGCATGCGCCGCGCGCCGCGGCGGCCGGCGCGATCGTGATCGACAACAGCTCGCAGTTCCGCATGGAACCCGACGTGCCGCTGGTGGTGCCGGAAGTGAATG